>JBHELK010000114.1:0-33349 GCA_046263085.1 Actinomycetota bacterium | reverse complement strand
CTCGTAGGTGCCCAGGTAGATGTCGTCCCGGCCATTGTCGTGGACCGCGGTCAGGAGCTTCGTGACGGCCGCGGTGTGGCGGTCCTCGGTGGTGCGGATGTAGTCGTCGAAGGAGATCTCGAGGCGCTCCCAGACCTCACGCCACCGTGGCTCCATCTCGTCCACGAAGGCCTGGGGGTCCTTGCCGGCCTCGACGGCGACCCGCTGGATCTTCTGCCCGTGCTCGTCGGTGCCGGTGAGGAACAGGACGTCGTCGCCGCGTAGGCGATGGTAGCGAGCGAGGAAGTCTGCCGCGACCGTCGTGTACCCGTGCCCGATGTGCGGGACGTCGTTCGGGTAGTAGATGGGTGTCGTGATGTAGAAGGAGCCGGCCATGTTCCGCCATTCTACGGAGCGAGCCAAGCGGCCGGCCGGTAGCCTGCCGTCGATGAGGAGCGTTCTCGTGTCCGCGGCTTTCTCCGTTTTCGTGCTCGCGGCGTGCGGTGGATCGTCGGGTGGGACGGACCATCACGCCACGTGCAAGCCGGCCGGGACACGACTACACGTCGAGGCACAGGGATTCAAGTTCGACACGGACTGTCTCGCGGCGCCGGCGGACGAGGCGTTCACGATCGAGCTCGACAACCACGACAGCGGAGTGCCGCACAACGTCGACATCATGACGTCGGCGGACGGCGACACCGTCTTCAAGGGCGACGTCATCGACGGCGTGAAGACCGTGACCTATCACGTCAAGGCGATGAAGCCCGGGACGTATCGCTTCCGATGCGACGTCCACCCGAGCACGATGCAGGGCACCTTCATCGTGTCGTAGCGCTCATCTCGTGGGGCGGGGCTCGTCCCCACCCTCCTCTCAATCGCTCTCGACCATCGCTCGGTAGACCTCGTTGGCCGATGCCCCGTGACGCCGGGCGACCTCAGCCGCGGCTTCGCGCCTGCGCATGCCATTCGAGACCAGCGCGGCGGCCTCCGCGGCGAGGGTGGCGGCGCTCGGGGGCTCGGGCTCCGCGGCCCCCTCGATGACGATCACCACCTCGCCCCGCAGCGCCGTGACGAGCGGGAGGACCTCCGAGATCCGGCCCCGGATGACCTCCTCGTGGAGCTTCGTCAGCTCCCGCGCCACGGCCACGCGCCGGTCACCGAGCGCATCGAGCGCCTCCTTCAGCGTCGACGGGACGCGGCCGGGGGCCTCGAACACCACGATCGTGCGCTCCTCCGCGGCCAGCGCCCCGAGCCTGGCCCGCGTGTCGCCTGCCCGCCGGGGGAGGAATCCCTCGAACACGAACCGGTCCGTCGGCAGGCCAGAGACGACGAGCGCTGCCACCGCCGCAGACGGCCCGGGCACGACCCGGACGTCGACCCCCTCTTCCACGCAGGCCCGAACCACCCGGAACCCGGGATCGGAGAGTCCGGGCATCCCGGCGTCGGAGACGAGGCCCACGTCCCGGCCGCTTCGGAGGATCTCGAGCAACCTGGCAGTCCGCGATCGCTCGTTGGCATCGTGCAGGGACAGCATCCGGGCCTCGACGCCCAGCTTCTTCAGCAGCGATCCCGTGCGGCGGGTGTCCTCGGCCGCGATCAGATCGACGGCGGCCAGGGTCTCGCGGGCCCGGTCGGTCAGGTCCGCGAGGTTCCCGATGGGAGTCCCGACGACGTAGAGCGTGCCGCTCACGGCCCGATGGTGGCACACGGCGCACCCCACCGATCCACATGTCGTCGCGTACGATTCCGGGGTGCCGCTCGCCCGCTTCCTCGGCCGGCCGATGGTGGCGCTCGCCATCGTCGCCGCGTTCGCCGGAGGACTCCGCTTCTACAACCTCGGCCATCCCGCGGAGCGCGTCTTCGACGAGGTGTACTACTCGAAGGACGGGTGTCTCTACGCCGGGTACTCCGTGAAGGAGTGCGGCATCAAGAAGGACGACTACTGGGTCGTCCAGCGGGCCGACGATCGCGGGGAGACGTCCTGGGTCCACCCGCAGCTCGGCAAGTGGGCCATCGCGGCCGGCATCCTGGGCGAGGGGAACGACCCGTTCGGGTGGCGCGTGTCGTCGGCCGCCGCCGGAACGGCCACGGTCGTCATCACCGCCGCCATCGCCTGGCTCGTGTTCGGGAGCGTTGCGTGGGCCTACGTCGCCGGACTCCTGCTCGCCACGGAGAACCTGAACTTCGTGCAGTCGAGGATCTCGATGCTCGACATCTTCCTCGCGTTCTGGGTCGTCCTCGGTTTCCTGTTCCTGGTCCTGGATCGGCGATGGATCGATCGCAGGGCCCCGGGGCCGGAACCACCCCCGGACGCATTCGAGCACCCGACCGTGCCGGCCCTCTCGCCCGGGCCCGGCGCGATGGCGGCCGACGAGGTGGCACTCGCCGCCCCCCCGCTGCCCGAGCCAGCCGTGCCCTCGCCGATCTGGCGACCGTGGCGCTTCGCCGCCGGGTTCGCGTTCGGTGCGGCCTGCGCCACGAAGTGGTCGGCCGGGACGCTCCTCCTCTCCGTGATCGTCCTCGCCGTGGCCTGGGAGGTCGGCAGGCGGCGCCGGGCGGGTGAGAGGGCGCCGCTGTGGGCGGCGGTCCGCAGCGAGCTGCTCGGGATCGTGCTCGCCTTCGTCCTCGTGCCCATCGCCGTGTACCTCATCTCGTACACGCGCTACTTCGTGTTCCAGACGTGGCATCCGGGGACGTTCCTGCAGATGCAGCGCGACGCACTCGACTTCCACAGCGGCCTGCACTATCTGAACGAGGCCGGCGACAAGGCCCACCCCTACGAGAGCAAGCCGTGGACCTGGATCGCGATGATCCGTCCGGTCTCCTATTACTACGCATCCCCCGGCGGCGAGAGGACCGCCGCGGAGGTCCTCGCCATGGGCAACCCGCTGTTGTTCTGGAGCAGCATCGTGACGATCCCGGTGGTGACCTGGCACTGGCTGAGGCGGCGGAGCTGGGTCGCCGGCCTCATCGCCGTGGGAGTTCTCGCGCAGTACCTGCCGTGGTTCGGGGCGGCCTCGCGCGTGCAGTTCCTCTTCTACATCACGCCGGTGACGCCCTTCCTGGTGCTGGGAGCGGTGTACGTGCTCCGGGAGCTGTGGGACTGGGGTGATCGCCGAGGGTTGGTCGGCGCGGCGGGGCCCGCGTACGTCGGGATGTACGTCGCCACCTACGTGGGGCTGTTCGCGTTCTTCTATCCCATCCTCACGGGGTGGCAGCTCTCGTACCACGCCTGGCACCTCAGGATGTGGATGAACTCGTGGATCTAGCGCCGGTGGTCTCGGACGATGCCTTCGAGGACCTCGTGGCCGACGCCCTCGACGGCCTCCCGGACTGGGTGCGCGAGCGCCTGGACAACGTCGACGTGCTGATCGCGCCGGCGCCGCCACCGGACCATCCGGGCCTCCTCGGCCTCTACGAGGGGATCCCGCTGACCCGACGCGGCTACTCCTACTCGGGGGTGTTGCCCGACCGGATCACGCTGTTCCGGTCATCCATCCTGTACGGCGCCCGGACCGAGGAGGAGGTCCGGAAGCGGGTCCGTCACACGGTGGTGCACGAGATCGCGCACTTCTTCGGCATCTCCGACGACCGGCTCCGGGAGATCGACCGCTACTGAGCTTCCGCGTGGGGCGGGGCTTGTCCCCGCCCTACTGAAGGCCCGGCAGATGCTGGTGGAACAGCAGGTAGCCGACGCCGGCGCCGACGTCGACCAGGAAGTGCGCCACAACGAGGGGCCAAACGCGACGCCACCTGAGGAAGATCGCTCCGAAGAACAGGCCCATCGCGAGGTTGCCGGCGAACCCACCCCACCCCTGATACAGGTGGTACGAGCCGCGGAGGAGCGCGCTGGCAGCGACGGCGACCGCGGGGGCCCACCCCAGCTGCCGCAGCCTGGTGAGGAGGTACCCGATGGCGATCGTCTCCTCGAGCAACGCGAACTGCGCGGAGCCCAGGATGAGGACCGGGACGGTCCACCAGTGACCCGTCGGCGGCACGGGGACCACGATGCGGTTGACATCGAGGGCGACCGCCGCCAGGTAGATCCCGATCCCGGCTGCTCCCACGACGGCGGCGAGACCGACACCGGCAGCCACATCGAAGCGCGGACGGTCGAGCGACAACCCGATCGCGCTCACATCCTCACCGCTGCGGCGCAGGAGATGCACGACGAGCCACACCGGCGCGAGCCCGAACGCGATCCCCGCGAGCTGGGTGGCGAGCTGGACGTTCTGACCGAACGTGGCGACCGCCACACCGTGCAAGGGGGCGGAGAGGAGATCGATGACCGCGAACACCGCACTCGCCAGGAGCGACAGCGAGAGCACCACGAGGATCTCCTCGCGCAGCACGCGCCGAGAAGGGATGGCGTGAGCGGACTCGGTCTCATCGAGGCGCTGGCCCATTCCCCAAGTATGGGGGGGCGGGGACGAGCCCCGCCCCCACGCGTCAACCGGGGGTGATGGTGTCGACCGCGCGCCAGCAGTACCAGGCTGCGATGCTCCGGTACGGGCGGAAGCGCTTACCGAGGAGGTCGAGCTCCTTGGGCTTCGGCAGCTCGGCCATGTCGTACGCGAGCGAGTACCCCTTGCGCACCCCGTAGTCGTCCACCGGCCACACGTCGAGCCGGCCGAGCTGGAACATGAGGAACATCTCCGCGGTCCACTTGCCGATCCCGCGAACGCCGGACAACCGCTCGATGATCTCCTCGTCCGCGTAGCGGGAGATGCCGCGCAGCGGGACGGTGCCGTCGGCGACCTTCGTGGCGAGATCCATGATCGACGTGGCCTTGGCCCCGGACAGTCCGGCCGTGCGGAGCTTCGCCACGCCCGCGGCCAGAACGGCGTCGGGATCGATCCTCTGGCCGTCGAACAACGCCACGAACCGGCCGTGGATGGCCGCCGCCGCCTTCCCCGCGAGCTGCTGGAAGACGATCGAGCGGACCAGCGCACCGAAGTGATCGCGCATCCGGCGCGCCCCCAGCGTGCACGGGCCGGCCTCCTTGATGAGCCGGCGCATCACGGGGTCGCGGCGCGCCAGGTCGCGCTCGGCGTCGACGATCTCGGGCTTCGGCATGGCCTCTGAGTCTACGAACGCCGGCCGGCGTGACTTCGTGAGATACGGGGTCAGGCGATCGGGGTTCGATCGACCGTGCAGCGTCCGGCGAGGCAGACCTTCACCCAGAGGTCCGCGGGGCCGGACGACACCGAGGGCACGGTGCCGGAGAACCAGCCGTCCGCCAGGGACGCGGGCTGGAAGTCGACGACTTCGGGGTCCCCGCCGCCGGGCCCAGCGCCGATGGCCACGCTCTCCTCCAGGACCGGTGAATCCGGGAGAGTGGCCGTGTCGGCGCTCTGGTTCACCGGTCCGCCCTTGAGCCCCACCCCGGCCTTCACCTTCGTCAGTACGCTCCCCGCGCCGCCGAGGAGGCCGAGCGGCACCGACACCTCCACGGCGTTCCCGATCGTGCCGATCCCGCCGGCCGGCGTGCCCACCACCGAGCAGGCCGGCGTGCACTTCGACAGCGTGAACTTCGGCGCCGTCGTGTCGCCGTCCGCCGGGACGCGGACCCCCGAGACGACCCAATCGGCTCCTCCGTACGTGAACGACATCGTGTAGATCTCCCCCGGGAACCCACCCGCGCCGGGCTGGGTCCACAGCGCGACCGGCGCCGCGGGCATCGTCGAGACGTGCCACGCGAACAGCAGGTCGCCGATCTCGGGCCGATACGACACGCTCAGGTTGGTGAGCTCCGTGCCGAGCGCCGCGGTGCCGGAGTCGTTCTTCGCGTCCTCCACGGCGCTCACGATCATCGACGACAGGTCCACCGTGCCGGTGACGTCGGCACCGCTCCCGGCACGCTGTGCGGACACGGACTGCACGCCGAGCTCGGGACCCTCGTCCTGCACGTAGATGTCGTACGTGGCGTTGTCGTCGTTCTCGACGAGTGGCCCGGACATCGTGAACGACAGCAGGCGCCCGTCGCCGCTGAGGGTCGGGATGATGTTCTGCCCCCCGACCTGACCACCCTCGTCGGAGACCGAGGCGAGCCGCGTCTCGCCGGTGAGGCGGTCGTGCACGAAGATGTCGTCCGCCGGGTTGGTGTCGTTCGGGATGAGGTTCGTCGCGGTGCTGCCGAAGGCTACGTACCGACCGTCGTCGGAGATCGAGGGCCGGATGCTGCTGTTGTTGGCCTCACCGCCGGAGCTCGACACCGAGACTCGCTCGGTCGTGTGGTTCACGAGGTCGCGCTCGAAGACGTCCTGCACCCGATTCGAATCGTTCGGGACGAGATCCGAGGCCTCGGAGAAGAACGCGACGTAGCGCCCGTCCGGCGTCACCTGGGCGAAGCCGAAGGACGCCCCCGCTCCGGGCAGACCGTTTGGTCCCACCGACACGAGCTCCGTCGTGCCCGCCTGCCGATCGCGGATGTACACGTCGCGCCCCCTGAAGAGCGGGTCGGACGCCGCGTTGGCGTCCAGCGTCACCAGGTTGGTCGCCGTCGACTCGAACGTGACGTAGCGGCCGTTCGGTGTGATCACCGGCCACTCAGAGTTCCCGTTGGACTCCGCGCCCGCCGACGAGACGCTGATGCGCTCGGTCGTTCCGGCCACGGTGTCCCGGACAAAGACGTCCTGCGGGTTGGTGGTCGGATCCCACGACTGGTTCGTATCGCCGGGGACGAGGTTCGTGGCCGCGCTCTCGAAGGCCACGTAGCGTCCGTCCGCGCTCACCGATGGATCGCCGGAGAAGATGAAGTTCGCGGGCTGCCCGGTGCTTGACTGCGAGACGAGCTGCGTCACGCCGGTGTCGATGTCGTGCTCGTACACCTGCCCCGTCGACGTCACGCCGGGAACGAGGTTGTTCCCGAAGCTCGTGAACGCCACATGTCGCCCGTCGGCGCTGATCGCGAACCAGCTCGCTCGCCCGTTCTCCTCCGTGCCGTCAGACGCCACCGAGACGCGGGTGGTCGTTCCGAGCACTCGATCGCGCACGAAGACGTCGGACACGTTGTTCGTGTCGCCGGGGACCAGGTTGTCGGCGTCGCTGTAGAAGGCGACGTAGCGGCCGTCGGGGGTCATGAGCGCCTGCCAGCTCGGCGCATCGCCCGGCGTCCCGTCGGAGGCGACCGAGACGAGCTCGACGTGGGCCGGTCGCTGATAGGCGGAGGCCGAGGCGGGGCCGGCGGACAGGAGGGCCAGGAGCATCGCGAGACACACCGGCAACGCCATGGAGCCCGACCGCCGAGGCATGCATTGGATATTCGGGAACCCCGGGCGAGGACCCTTGGTGCAGCTGCACAAAGGTAGAGTCGCGAGCCGTGCGAGAGCAGCTCGTGTTCGGGGATCGGTTCGTCGAGGCGGAGCTGCCGGACGACACGGCCGTGGTGTCCCCCGGGCTCTCGCTCCCCCTCGAGCCCGCCCCGGATCTCGCGCAAGCCGTCGAGATCGCCCTGCGGAACCCGCTGCAGTCGCCGCCGCTCGCCGAGCTCGCTCGCGGTGCCTCGCGCGTCACCGTGGCCTTCGACGACCCGACGGTCCCCTGCTACGCGCCGGTGTGGCCGGTGGCGCTCCCGATCGTTCTCGCCGAGCTCGAGCGCGCGGGTGTGGCGCGCGATCGCATCACCCTGCTCTGCGCCAACGCGTTGCACCGGCGCTTCACCGAGGACGAGCTGGCGAAGCTCATCGGCGAAGAGCTGGCGCGTGAGTTCGGGGTCGCGGGCCGTCTCCTCTGCCATGACGCAGAGGACCCCGACGGCCTCGAGCACCTCGGCGAGACGTCACGCGGGCATCCGGTGGACATCAGCAAGCACGTCACGGAGGCAGACCTCACCGTCTACCTCAACGCCTCGACCACGCGCGGCTTCTCCGGTGGATGGAAGTCGGTGTGCGTCGGCCTGAGCAGCTACCGCTCCATCCGCTCCCACCACGATCCCGACACCATGTCGATGTCGCTGGAGCGCAACCGCATGCACGAGATCCTCGACGAGATGGGCGCCGTGGTGACACGGCGTCTCGGAGCGAACCGGATCTACAAGATCGAGACCATCCTGTCGAACCCGTTGCAGGTCCACCGGATCCTCGGGGGCGACGTGGACGCGTGCCGCCGGGAGGTGCTCGACGTGATCCGGGCCCATCAGCCGGCGCGACGCGATCTGCTCCCGGAGAAGGCCGACGTCGTGCTGTACGGCGTGCCGGACTGGAGCCCCTACGCCGCGTTCAGCTTCACGAACCCCATCCTCACGTTGATCTCGACCGGGCTCGGGTACCTCGGCGGGATGATCGAGGCGCTCGGGAAACCTGGCTGCACGGTGATCCTCGCGACGCCCTGTCCCGAGCGATGGGACGACGTGCACCACCCGACCTATCGGGAGATCTGGGATCGAGTGCTGCCCGTGACGCGCGACCCCTACGAGGCGCGGTCGCTCTTCGAACCGGAGCTCGCGTCGCGCGAGGAGGCCATCGATCGGTACCGCCACGGGTTCGCGTTCCACCCGACGCATGCGGTGATGGCCCTGTATCCGTTGAAGCGGCTTCGGCACGCGGGACGCGTCATCGCGGCGGGACCGGAGTCACGGGAGGTCGTGCGCCGGGTGGGGTTCGAGCACGCCGGAACGGTGGAGGAAGCGCTGGGGATGGCGGACGACGATGGGAACGGGCGCGGGCCGAGCGTGGCGCTGGTGCGCTATCCGCCCGCCGTGAACAGGACCTAGGAGCCGGTCGCGGCCGACTCGGATACCGCTTCGGACTCTCGGAGCTCCTCGAGCCACTGCTCGAAGGCGAGTCGCCTCGACAGCCATCGGAGGGCCTCCGTGGCCTCGGCGGCAGCGGCACCGCCGCGGTTCTCAGGCACGGCCCACACGTACCGCCGGTCCCTGCTCGAGCGCCTCATCTCACCTCGCCCCTCTCGGGTACGGATTCGGATCGTGGATACCATTGCGTATGTAGTATACGGCTCCGTAGCTGGATGTCAAGCTCGTATTGGTTCATGCTGTGCGTGGGATGCCGGTCCAGAAGCTCACGCCCGAGCGCCGCCGGGAGCTCACCCGCACGGCCCTGATCGAAGCCGCCGCAGAGGTCTTCGCCGAGCGGGGCCTCCAGGGGTCCTCCCTGGACGAGATCGCCGACCGCGCCGGGTTCACGCGCGGGGCGATCTACTCGAACTTCGGCAGCAAGGAGGAGCTGCTCATCGCGGTGCTGGAGTGGTACGGCGTGCGAACCCTGGAGGCCTTCGAGGCGGTCAGCCGGGAGGAGGAGTGGGACCCTGCGACCGGCGCGCGCACGTGGTCCGACGTCGTGCACCGCGATCCCCGCATCGCCCTGCTGCACGTCGAGTTCGAGCTCCAGGCCATGCGCGACCCGAAGTTCCGCGATCGCCTCGCGAAGCTTCACCGCGACCAGGTGGAACGCATCGCCCGGTTCGTCGAGGACGCGGTGAAGGAGAACGGGCAGCGATTGAAGATCTCCGCCGTGGACTTCGCCGAGATCGGCTGGGCAGCATCGGACGGACTGCTGTTGTTCGCGGCGATCGATACCGAGCACGCCGACCGATACGACCGGCTGATCGGTGAGCTGTACATCGCGGCGTTCGGCGCGTGGCTGGAGCCCGCGGAGCCCGACCAGCCCCCACCCGCTACGCTCGGGGCATGACAGAGCCACCCCAGCAACAGACGGAGTTCGAGATCCAGGTCCCGCCGGACATGGAAGCCGGCGCGTACGCCAACTTCCTCATGGTGTGGCACACCGGGCACGAGTTCACGCTGGACTTCGCCGTGACCCAACCCTCGCAGCCGGGCGAGACGGGCGTGAAGGTCCCCTGCCGGGTGGTGTCTCGCCTGCGGGTTCCACCGCCGGTCATGGTGGAGATCCTGCAGGCCATGACCGACAACGTCGCGAGGTATCAACAGACGTTCGGCGAGATCCACCGGCCCAGCGGAGCGTCGCCCTCCGCCAACGTCGATCGCACGGAGGATCGTCCCGGCGCCGGCGGGTACCACTGATGGGGCGCCTTGGTACGGTGAGTCCATGAGCGATCTCGAACAGGTGCGAGACGTCTACGACCGCAAGGACGACGTGCAGATCCTCGACGTCCGCGAGCCGTACGAATGGGAGGCGGGCCGGATCGACGGCGCCATCCACGTGCCGCTCAACGACCTCATGGGGGGCAAGGGCGCCGATCAGCTCGATCCCGAGAAGCCCGTCGCCGTGATCTGCCGCTCCGGCAACCGCAGCGAGCTGGCCAGCCTCATGCTGAAGGCGAAGGGCTTCGACGCGTACAACGTGCGCGGCGGCATGGAGGGCTGGGACCGCGAGGGTCTCCCCTACACCACCCCGTCGGGCGAGCCCGGCCGCGTCGCTTAGGCTAGGTCGCCGCGTACGCCACGACGCCGAAGTCGAAGCTGTACGGCGGCGGTGTCCCGAGCTGCAACGAGTAGGCACCGTTGTAGACGAACGTGCCGGCGACGTAGACGGTTCTCGCATCCGGCGACACGAGCGCGGCGAAGGACACGTCGTCGCCGTAGCCCGAGCTGTTGTAGCGCGAGACCCAACTCCGCGAGCCGTCGGCCGCAGACAGCGCCGTCGTGAGGTAGCTGCCGTACTCCAGGTGCTCGAAGGGTTGGAATTCGGCCCGCGGGTACAGGCTGTTCCCCGTGACGAACAACCGATCGCACGAGGGGCTGGCGCTGATCCCACGAGGGACATCCGTCCAGTTCCCCGGAGTGGCGTACGTCGTCTGCCACACCTGGGCACCGGTGGTGAGGTCGTAGGCCGCCACCCTGAAGTCCTGGCCCGTCCCCGTCTCGGCCGACGAACCGGTGACGAAGGCACGCGCCCCGCACACCGCCACGGCGCTCACGGTGTCCGCGCCGTTCGCCCCGCCGTTGTAGCGCGTCGCCCACAGCTGCGCGCCGCTCGATGTGTCGTACAGGACCGTGGCCCAGTCGTTCGTGCCCGTGCTCGAGCTGGCGCTGGGGGCCACCACCACGAGACGCGAGCCGTCGGCCGACTGGGCGAGGTCGATCCCCTCGTCGGTCCCGGTTCCGACCCCGTTGTACCTGGCCGCCCACAGCTCGTCTCCATCCGTGGTGTCGAACGCGACCGTGACGGCGTCCGGGCCGGTACCCGCCCCGTAGCTCCTGCCCGTGGCATACAGCCGCGAACCGTCCCGGCTGATCAGCAGCTTGTCGACGATGTCGTACTGTCCGGCCGTCCCCTGGTAGCCGGCGGCCCATCTCTCCTCACCGGTGGCGGCGTCGTACGCGACCACGCCGTAATCGCCCGCATCGGCGTTGTTCAGCTCGTCGTCGCGCGTCCCGCCCGCGAACACCGTCCCGCCGTCGGGGCTGACGGCGATCCCGAAGGACCGGTCGTCCATGTGCTGGGGCCCGTCGTAGCGCGCGACCCAGCGCTGCACGCCGGTCGCGGCGTCATAGGCGATCGTGGCGAAGTCCCAGTCGCCATCAGGACCCTGGCTCCGTCCGGTCGAATACACGGTCGAGCCGTCGGGGCTCACGGTGACGGCGGACGCCGTGTCATAGCCGCGCATCGGGCCGTCGTAACGGCTCGACCACACGACGTTCCCCGTCATGGTGTCGAAGGCGGCCACGAGCCCGTCGTACGAGGTCACGTCGTCGTAGCTCGTGCCGCCCACGAAGAGCCGGTCGCCGGCAGGGGACAGGGCAGCCGACCGGTACACGTCGTCGCCGGTTCCGCCGCGGCCGTTCGGGTTGTTGTAGGACCCGATCCACGCGGGGCACCGCTCCGTGACGGTCGGGATCGCCGGGCACGGGCTCGGCGCGGCACCCGCGGGGGCGGGGACACCGAGGCTCACTGCGAACACGGCCATCAGGATCGTCGCGGCCCGGATACGGGATCTCATGGCTCCAGCAGTTCGAGCGCGCACGGCCCGGGCCCTTTGTGCGCCTGCACGAAGTTCGACCATAGAAGTGGCGACTGCCGTATATGGGTCGGTTTGGCTTGCTTTGCCCACGGGTAGTCATCCCGCACTCCGATCGGGCCCAGGAGGAAACCCCATGCGGAAGCGCCTCGCCGCCGTCGCGGTCGCACTGCTCACGCTCGCCCTCGCCCCCGCCCTGTCGACGCACGCCGAGGATGGCCCCCTGCCCTCCGATGTCGGCTCGTTCGGCAAGCCGTTCCAGGAGCCCGGCCCGAAGTGCACGACCACGAAGATGGACGGCCAGGACACGAAGGTCTGCAAGCCGGCCGCCGTCAGCGTGATCGTGATGGCGAACGGGCGGATCCTCTACTGGGACGGGCTCGAGGGCTTCGAGAACATCAAGGGCGGCACAGCCGCCGAGGCCGGCGACGCCGCGGTGAACGACGAGAGCCGCGTGCTGTCGCTTTCGCCGAACCGGTGGTTCCGCCCCACGCCGAACGACGGCGGCGCCAACCCGAAGGGCAACCAGAACGATTACCTCGTGCCGGGCGCCCCCGCGCCGCTCGATGACGTCCTGAACCACGACGGCCGCGCGGCCGGTGCCCTGTTCTGCTCCGACCAGGTGCTGCTCGCGAACGGCGACGTGCTGACCACCGGTGGAACCAGCTACTACTCGGAGCCGCACGTCCCGGGCACCGGTTACGGAGTCGCCGAGCTCGAGGGCCTGAAGAACACTCGCGTCTACCACCCCGACACGAACACGTGGACCCAGACCGGCTCGATGCAGTACGGCCGGTGGTATCCGGGCGTCGTCACGCTTCCGAACGGCAACCTCTTCGTGGCCGGGGGCGTGACGAAGCTCATCAAGCCCGTGTACCCGAAGCGCCCCGAGGACTCGGGGCACAACGTCCTGCATACCGAGACCTACGACCCGGGCACGGGCACGTGGAGCTACAACGGCCAGTCCGCCGACAAGTCGCTGCCGCTGTTCCCAAGGCTGCACCTGCTGCCGGACGGCAAGATCTACTACGACGCGGTCGGGCAGGTGTTCAACCCGGCTGGGCAGGACTCCGACGAGCTGCAGTGGAACGACACGGCCGTCTACGACCCGAAGGCCAGGACCTGGACCAACCTCGACACGCCGACCCTCGGGTTCCGGGGCTCGACGTTCTCGATCATGCTCCCGCTCGAGCCGCCCTACACGAAGGCCTCCTTCCTCTCCGCCGGCGGCATCCTCGGCGTGACACCCGGCACGTACATCGCCGTGCCGTTCGGCCAGGTGAATACGGTCGACACCGCGAACGATGACGCCTTCACCTCGGAGATGACGGGGTCGCTCACGAACGCGCGGTGGTACTCCACCGGGGTGCTGCTCCCGACGGGACAGGTCATGGCCTTCTCCGGGGCCAACCGCGACGAGGTGGTCGGCCCCGGCAGCGGCAACGCCATCCGGCAGGCCGAGCTCTACGACCCGAAGACCGGGCAGTGGACGCCGGTCGCGTCCGGGCATCACGGGCGCACCTACCACAACACCGCTGCACTGCTGCCGGACGGTCGCGTGCTCGTGGGCGGGCACTCGCCGATCCCCAACGGCTACGGATATGCCCAGACCACGCCGGGCGGATTCTCCAGCGGCTTCCGCGACCCGAGCTTCGAGATCTACAGCCCGCCGTACCTGTACTGGGGCGAGCGGCCGGTGATCGCGGATGCGCCGTCCATGCTCAAGACCGGGACGACGTTCACCGTCGACACGCCGGACGCATCGCGCATCGACAACGTCGTGCTCGTTCGCAACACGGCCATCACGCATCTCACCGATGGGGACCAGCGCGAGGTCGTGCTGCGGATCGTGTCGCGCACGCGCCACTCGCTCACGCTGGCCGCTCCGCCGACGAAGGCCGTGGCGCCCGCGGGCCCGTACCTGCTGTTCCTCAACGCGAAATCGAGCAAGGGGCTCATCCCGTCGATCTCGAAGCAGGTGTTCCTGCGCTAGGGTTCGACGAACCGGGGCGGGACACGGCCGCGACGGCGGCCGGTGAGACCGTGCATTACAGGGCGGTCGGCCTGGTCGGACTGCCGGACATGCCGTGGCAGAACCGGCCGACGTTCCAGCAGGTCGTGCAAGTCACGGGTCACCGGTAGATCGGATCGATTGGTTCATGTGCCACGAACCGGGCGCGCTTCCGCCACTCCCGCCGGTCGCGGGCGGATCCGGGGCGACGACCCGCGAGCTCACGTTGACGTCCGCCGACGGCGAGGAGCTCGGTGCGTTCAGCGCCGTCGCGGACGGAGGTCCCGGACCGGGCATGGTGGTCCTCCCCGACGTGCGCGGGCTCCACGACTACTACCGCGACCTCGCGGTTCGGTTCGCCGAAGCGGGGATCCACGCAACCGCGATTGACTACTTCGGCCGAACTGCCGGCATCGGCTCGCGCGAGGACGACTTCGACTTCTGGCCTCACGTGCGGAAGACGCGCTCCGACCAGATCGCCGCCGACACGGCTGCTGCGGCCGCACACCTGCGCTCCGGCGAGGGAGGCGGCGCGACCGCGGTGTTCACCGTGGGGTTCTGCTTCGGCGGCCGCAACTCCTTCAATCAGGCGGCGCGGCGACAGGACCTCGCCGGCGTGATCGGGTTCTACGGCCGCGTCACGCCGCGGGAAGAGGGCGATGCGGACGCGCCCATCGATCGCGTCTCCAAGTACGCGTGCCCGGTCCTCGGGCTGTTCGGCGGGGACGACCAGGGCATCCCCCGCGAGGATGTGGAGCGATTCCGGCAGGCTCTCGACGCCGCCGGGATCGAGAACGAGATCCAGGTCTACGAGGGTGCGCCGCACTCGTTCTTCGATCGGTCCTTCGAACAGCATCGCGACGCGTGCGACGACGCCTGGCGGCGCGTCCTCGCCTTCGTCCAGCGGCACCGCGACGGATAACGCGTTCGGTACGGTGGAGTCGTGACGACGCCCCTGTGGGACGACCTCCTCACCGACCAGGAGCGCGCGGCCTTGGATCCCGGCCCGCCGGACCGGCTCGATCCGACGCCGGACGTGCTCGTGGTCGGTGGTGGCGTGACCGGCCTCATGACCGCGCTCTTCTGCAGGCGAGCGGGGATCGACCGGGTGACGGTGCTCGAACAGGGGCGCCTCGGTGATGGCCCGAGCGGGCGGGCCGCCGGGACGCTGACGCCCGGCATCCACGCTCTGGTGCGCACCGAGCCGTTCGTCGGGCTCGCGGCCCGAGGACTCGAGCTCCACGACGAGCTCGACAAGGAGTGGGGCGGTGCGGCCGGGTTCAAGCGCGTCGACTCGCTCGTGGCGCTGCCGGCGGAGGTTCCCGCGAAGCTCGTGGAGCGGACGGGCGCGAAGCTCGTCGACGGGGTCGCCGCACGCGAGATCGAGCCCGAGTTCGGGGAGGTGCAGGCAGCCGTGCACATCCCACGCCAGGGAGCGATACGTCCGTTGTCGCTCATCGCCGCGCTGGCGAGCCGTGCGGGGGCGGTTGCGACGGGCGTCGAGGTGACCGACATCGAGCGAACGGGAAACCGGGTGACGAGGGTGCGGACCACGCGTGGCGATATGTCGCCCGGCGCGGTGGTACTGGCGACCGGCACGGTCGAGCGGCTGCCCCTGCCGCAGCTTCTGGTCAAGGGGCACATGCTCGCCACGGAGCCGGCGCCGTTCCGCCTACGGACGTTGCCCGCGGGCATCGTCGGCCTGGTGCAGACCGCGGAAGGTCACATCGTGGCCGGCGGAACATTCGACCCCGGCGATGAGGAGCCCGAGCTGCGGGAGGGCCCCCTGGAGCTGCTGGTCGCGGAGCTGCAACGATTGGTGCCGAAGGCCAAGGAGCTCGAGATCGCGTATCGGTGGACGTGCTTCCGCCCCGCCGTCGCCGACGAGCTCCCGATCATCGACCTGCTGCCCGATCACGAGAACGTCTGGACGAACGCCGCCCACTTCCGAACCGGCATCATGGTCGCCCCGGCCGCCGCCGAGCTCGTCGCCGAGTGGATCACATCGGGGTATCGCACAGAAGCAGCGAAACCCTTTGGCCTCACCCGCACCCCAGGCTAGATATGCACCCCCGCTCGCGCCCTCGGCGGTACCGCCACTGGGTCGAAATGCCCGTAGCGGAACGGCATCGGCTCCTGAAGCTCGCACACAGCGGTGGGCTCGTCAGCTCGAGCGACCGACCGTTCGTTGAAGAGCTCATTCGCTCCCGACTCCGTCAGGTCCTTCGATCGCGATGGATTTCGAGGGGAATCCTGCTACTCGAGTTGGGGCAGGCGGTGTTCTGGGGTCTCCACTCACGGTGGAAAGCTTCAGCCTTTCACCTCAGCGTCGCCGCACTCGCGGCATGCTCACTGGCTTGGCTTCTCCCGTTGCGCATCTCGTCCTACTTGCCCTTCCTATGAGATTTATCAGCAGCGAGTGCGAATGCGGCGAGAGCGCTTCCCACAGCGAAGACGAACACAGGGCTGCCGCCATAACCGGCTAACAACAATGTCTTCCCACTCTCCTGTTGCGTCACATCACGCCCTCAAACGTCGGCCGACTCGCACCATGTAGGCAATCGTTCCGACCATCGCTAGCGAAACGAGGATGCCCGTTACCAACCCGGCCACATGCAATACGAGCAAAGTCATCCCGACCACGTACTCGAGGAGGACCGCAAGAAAGAGCAAATTGAGTCCCAGCTGGTTCCGAGTCTTCTGCTGAGGCATTGGCTCTGTAGGGCTGATCCTAGCCCCTCGATGGCGGCCCAATGCGCGATCAGCCGTTCGGTATCACCCGGTCAACCCAGGAAACGGCCATGGGACGGATGGTGGCGACCCCCTCCTTGGCTCATCGTGGATGGGGCCATGGCTCGAGCTCAGCTTCGCGTCGTCATCGCTGACGACGAACCGATCATGCGTGACGTCGCGCGCCTTGCGTGCGAGGAGCACGGCGTGGAGATCGTTGGCGAGGTCTCGACCGGCGAGGACGCGGTCGAGGCCGCTCTGCGGCTCGCTCCGGATGTCCTGATCGTCGACCTGGACCTGCACGACATCGACGGCTTCGAGGTCTCCCGGCGGCTCAGAGCCGCGGGCTGCACCGCGCGCGTCCTGGCCACCACCGGTGAGGGCGGGCCCGCCGCCGTGTTCCGGGCCATCCGCACCGGGATCGGCGGGCTCCTCGACAAGTTCGGCGTCGGGAGCGGACTGGCCGGGGCCATCGCCGCCCTCTCCACTGAGGGCGGCGCCTTCACCGACGAGCAGCACGAGGTTGCCAGAGCCGAGTTCGGGACCTTCCTGCGCAGGGCCAGGGAGCGCGACCGGCTCACGAGGGCCCTCACCAGACGTGAGCGCGACGTGGTCCGGCTGATCGCCGCCGGACTCACCACGCGCCAGATGGCCACGCGGCTCGGGCTTGCCGAGGCCACGGTCGAGTCGCACATCACGCGCGCCTACCGCAAGCTCGGCGTCCGCTCCCGGGTCCAGGCCGTGGCGCGTGCCGTCCAGTGCGGTATCGCCGACCTAGGCCCTCGGTCCAGTCCGGCAGCGGCGGCGGCCGTCGCGGACGGGGCCTGACCGGCCGAAGGTCCTCGGAGATCCACGAAGGCGAATCGGCCGTTGACGCGATACCGGGGACCGGGTTCACCACCCAGAATGACTAGATACCCGGCATGGCCACTCGCAGCCTCTCCCCCACGCTCGCCCGGCCGACGCAGCCCCTGCGCCTCGGCGTGGTCGTCGTGGACCCCCTCCTCACCGCGCGAGCCGGGATCGCGCTCCTCATCGGCGCCCAACGCGACATGGAGGTCCTGGCCCAGGCGTCGACCGCGGACGAGGGGATGCAGACCGTCCGCCGCCTGCGGCGCCGCTCGCGAGTGGTCGTCGTCGTCTCCCTCTCGCTCGGCGGCGAGCACGACGCGTACTGGCTGATCCGCCAGATCCGCGAGCGCTGTCCGACCTACGCGATCGTGGGAACCGGCGTCGGCCCTGCCCGCATGACGATCTCCCGGGCGCTGTTCGTCGGCGCCGACGGGTATGTCGACGCGGCAGCCGAGCCGCGCGCGTTCCTCGACGGGCTGCGCGACGTCAGCGAGGGCCGCGTGGCGCTCGCCGGACTCCCCGCCGGCTACCTCGGCCAGGTCGCGGAGGACATCGAGCTCTGCGGCGAGGAGCCAACGCTCACGGAGCGGGAACGCGAGGTACTGAGCGTCGCCGCGGAGGGCCTCACCGCGCGCCAGATCGGGACCCGCCTCGGTCTCGCCGAGCGAACCGTCACCACCCACCTCGCCAACATCTACGCGAAGCTCGGCGTCGCCGGACGCGTCGAGGCCATCACGGAAGCCGCGCGGGCCGGGCTCGTGTCCGTGGGTTGGGTCGCCGACTAGCCCCACGAAGCGGCGCCGCACCCGGATACGTCGAACGACGTACCGGTCTTCGGGGGTCTTCCCGATATCGGCGGCACCCCATGCGGCCGCACCATCACCTTGCAACAACATGCGCCGGTGACGGCACCGGCGGGCGGGACGCACTCCCGTTGAACTGGAGGAAGGAGGTGACGCAATGTTCCTCGCACTCGCCACAAGAGCCCAGACGACGTGGCACAGCGTGAAGTCGCGGTTCGTCGACGAGCGCGGCGTGGTGTCCACGGAGTACGGGCTGCTGCTCGTTCTCATCGCACTCGCCATCGTCGCGGCTGCCACGGCTCTCGGGCTCGCCATCGCCGGCGTGTTCGACAAGTCCTCGGGCAAGCTCGGCGGCGTCGGCGGTTGACCCCGCTCGCCGGCCGGGCCGCGTCGTGGCTCGGTTCCACTCGGTGACGACCCCCCCCAAGGAGGTGACAGACCAACGTGATGCTCGCTCTGTCCGTCCGGATCCACAGCACGTGGACCGGGATCAAGTCGCGGTTCGTCGACGAGCGCGGCGTGGTGTCCACGGAGTACGGGCTCCTGCTCGTGCTCATCGCGCTCGCCATCGTCGCCGCGGCAACGGCCCTCGGGCTCGCCGTCGCCGGCGTCTTCGACAAGGCCGACACCAAGCTCGGGAGCGTCTAACCGTCACCGAGGAGCGGCCGTCGCCGGCCGCTCACTCCTCACGAGCCCTCCGCGGGTCCGTGGGGAGCGAGAGGTCGGCGAAGCCGGACCACACGGGAGATCGTCATGCCAACCCGCTCGTCCAACAGGATCAAGGCTGCTTCCGGTGTCTAGGAGCGGGAACGCCGTCCGGCGCCTCGGCCGGGAGGACGGTGCGGCGGCCATCGAGTTCGCCATCGTCTCCGTGATCCTGTTCATGATCCTGTTCGGGATCTTCGAGTTCGGCAGGACCTACAGCCAGTACGAGGTGCTGCAGGGCGCTGCCCGAGAGGGCGCGAGGCGCGCCGCGGTTGGCGCCTCGACGAGCGACGTCAAGCAGGCCGTGATCGACGCGGCCGAGCCGTACACGCTCACCAACCAGCCGGCGGTCGATCGCTCGTGCACCGACGACACCGTCGGCGACCCCGTGACCGTGAGCTGGACGCAGCAGTTCCAGATCTCGATCCCGTTCCTGCCGCCGGCGAACGTCACCCGCACCATCAAGGGCGTGTTCCGATGCGAGTGAGGCGACCCCGTTGGCGCTGGCTCACCCGGCGCATGCGGGACCTCCACGACGAGCGGGGCGCGGTGGCCGTGATCGTCGTGCTCAGCCTGGCCGGCCTGCTCGGGATGCTCGTGCTGACCGTGGACCTCGGCGGGATGCTGACGATGCGCCGGCGCATGGTCGCGGCGGCGGACTCAGCGGCGCTGGCTGCGGCCCAGTCGTGCGCGCGCCAGCTCCCGGCGGAGGCGCAGTCGCAGGCCGACTCGCTCGCCGGCGACAACGAGACCGGCGCGAGACCCGTGTCGTACACGAGCTCGGGGTGCAACTCCCTCGACTCGTCCGGGACCGTTCACGTGGCGTACACCGCGCCCATCGAGCTCGAGTTCGCCCCCGTGCTCGGGCTGCCGGACCGCTCGAACGTCCGCGCGGCCGCAACGGCCGAGTGGGGCCCGGCCGGCGGCATCGGCCCGCTTCCCATCGTGGTCTCCCTCGACGAGCAGGGGCGCGTGCCGTGCGTCTGGGAGGACAAGGGCACGGCGTGCAACTACTGGTACGACAACGGCGTCAGCGGGTTCTCGGACCGCTCCAACTGGGGGTTCATCAACCTCGACGAGTGGGGCGATGGAGCCAACGACTCGTGCCCGAGCGCCGGGACGAGCACCCGCCGGGACTGGATCGGCGGGGTCGGCGTGCCCCAGGTGTCGATCAACGAGACCGGGCCCACGTACGTGTGCGCCGACTCCGGTCACAGCACGCCGACGTGGTACTCCTCGCTCCAGGCCCTCGTGGGCAAGATCCGGTACTTCCCGGTCAACGACCCGAGCAGCATGATCCTGCACCCCCCGGGCCGGGAGAAGTACGCCATCCTCGGTTTCACGGCCCTGAGAATCCAGGCGGTGCTGCAGGGCGACGACCCCGAGGCAATCGGCGTACCGGGGACGACCTCGGCGTGCTCGACGAGCGTCTCCTTCACCTCCGGCAAGACCGTCATCCTCGACGGCCTCGGAGGCTCCGGCTGCCCGGGGGGCACACACGCCGACACCATCTCCGGCCTCGCCCTGACGAGCGGCAACGGGTCGAAGAAGGTCACGTACCGGGACGGCGTCGACTACACGTTCAACACGGTCACCCACGTCATCACGTGGACGACGGCCGCGGTCGACGTCACGATCTCGTTCTCCTGGTCGACCGCCGGCTCCTACGGCGCGTGCGGCATCCGCAAGAAGGACCCCAACGCCGTCTGCCTCGTGGCGTCCTGGCAGGGCGCACAGGTGGGCGGGACGCGCCCGGGCGGGGGCGAGGACTTCGGCGTTCGGGCCATCCGGCTCTCCGACTGAATCAGCGAAAGGAGCGATCGACATGAAATCGCGTGGAATGGTGGGCCTCGTCGCCTTCCTGCTGGCGGGCGTCGCCACGATGGCGGTGTTCCTGTACGTCCACGGCGTCAAGCAGAACGTCGAGACCAAGACCGCAGAGATCTCGGTGATCGTCTCGAAGGCCGACATCCCGGCCGGCTCACGGATGGATTCCCTGATCGACTCGGGGTCGTTCACCTCCCAGTCGATCCCGCGGACGGCCGTGGTGGACGGCGCCGTGACCAGCCTGCAGCAGCTCCGCGGGCGCGTCACGAGCGTGCCGATCCTGGCCGGCGAGCAGATCCCCGCGGCCCGGCTCCAGGGATCGACGGAGCTCCCCGGCGGGGCCATCGGGATCCCGACCGGCTTCGAGGCCCTCACCGTGCAGCTCGATCCGGAGCGCGCGGGCGACGGAACCGTGCAGCGCGGCGACCACGTCACCGTCTTCGGCACGTTCCGCGGCGTGAGCGCGCCACACTCGCAGACCGGCCAGATGGATGTCACGGCGACCCTCGTCGCCGACGTCAAGGTGCTGAAGATCACGAAGCCCAACGCCGAGCAGCCAACCGACGGCGTGATGGTGACGCTGGCGCTCACACCGCGCGACGCGACGAAGGTCGTCTTCGCCAAGGAGAACGGCTTCGTGTGGCTCGGCCTCCTGCCGCCGGGTCAGACCGGGACACAGCAGCCGCCGTTCGACACCGCGCAGGTCGGCAAGTGAACGACGTTCGCGTGGTGGCCGTCGGCGCACCCCAGACGTTCCGCCAGCAGGTGGCGCGGACGCTGGAGATGGAGCCCGACGACGTCGGCTGGATGCCCTCGGTGACGGCCGTCGAGGAGTCGCTGCTCTCGGGGCGGGAGTGGGCCGACGTCATCGTGCTCTCGCCCGGGGTGAAGGACCCCGACGCGATCGGCCTGGCGGAGTTCACGATCCGGTCCTCGCCGACGACGTCGGTCGTGCTCGTGCGGGACCGGTCGCCGAACGGCATGCTGCCGGTGTTCATGCGCGCGGGGATCCGCGACGTCGTGGACCTCTCGCGGGGCAACCTCGAGCTGCGGGAGGCGCTCGACCGCGCCATGTCCTGGTCGTCGAACCTGCGGGTGGTGAGCCTCGACGGCCAGCAGCGGGAGAAGACCCACCACGGCGTGGTGTTCTCGGTCTTCTCCTCGAAGGGCGGGACGGGCAAGACGTTCCTCTCCACGAACCTGGCCGCCGCCATCGCCGACATCACGAAGCAGCCCACGGCGATCGTCGATCTCGACCTCGGCATGGGCGACGTCTTCACCTATTACGGCAAGGAGCCGGAGCGGCCGCTGTCCGACATCGTGGCGCTCGGCGAGAAGCACGAGCGCGAGGTGGTGATGGCCACCGCCTCGCAGCTGCACGATCACCTGTGGGGGTTCGGCTCGCCGCAGGACCCGGCGGTCGAGGAGGTGCCGGGCGAGGCCATGGGCAAGGCTCTCCGGTCCATCCGCGACACGTTCGCGTACACGATCGTCGACGCGTCGGCCAACTACGCCGACCACAACCTGGCCACCTTCGACCTGGCCCACACGATCTGCCTCATCAGCGGCCTCGACGTCGTGGGCGTCCGGCACCTGGCGAAGGCCATCGACACGCTGACCCAGGTCGGGTTCTCGCGCGACCGCTTCAAGATCGTCCTGAACTTCGTGGACCCCAAGGTCGGCCTGGAGCCGGCCCGTGTCGAGCGCGTGATGAAGATCCACATCGACTCGTTGATCCCGGCGTCGAGATCGGTGCCGGCCGCGCTCAACCGTGGTCGCCCGGCGTACGTCGAGGACTCGAAGTCCGACGTCTCGAGGCGCATCCACGCGCTCGCCGAGTCGCTCGTCGAGGGGGGCAAGACCCCCGTCGAGGAGCTCGGCGGTCATCTCAGCAGGAACGGCAACGGATTCCCGAGGAGGGCGTAGCGGATGTCGATCGCAGAACGACTGGCCAAGGCGGAGCGCCCGGACCGTATCGCGGAGGTTCGCGCGCGCATCCAGGAGAAGCTGGTGGAGGTCCTGGGGCCCGCGCTGTACGACGCCGCGATCTCCGAGAAGGAGCTCCGCGAGCTCGTGCACAAGCGGCTGCGGGAGCTGCTCGACGAGGAGGAGCTCACGCTCTCCGTGCAGGAGAAGGGGGAGATCACCCGCCAGATCGGGGACTCGATCGTGGGGTTCGGCCCGCTGGAGCCGTTCATCCGGGACCCCGATATCACCGAGATCATGGTGAACGGGTTCGAGACGGTCTACGTGGAGCGCGCCGGCAAGCTGTACTGGTCGGGCGCGAAGTTCCACGACGACCGGCAGCTCCGCTGGATCATCGATAAGATCGTCACGAAGGTCGGACGGCGGATCGACGAGGCGTCGCCCTACGTCGACGCGCGGCTCCCGGACGGCTCGCGCGTCAACGCCATCATCCCGCCCCTCGCGGTGGACGGCCCTGCGCTCACCATCCGGAAGTTCGCCGCCGACCCGTACGACGTCGAGGACCTCGTGTCGTTCGGCACGATGTCGGACGGCGTCGCGAAGTTCATCGAGGCGTGCGTCCGCGGCCGGATCAACATCCTGGTGAGCGGAGGGACCGGCGCCGGCAAGACGACGACGCTGAACGTGCTCTCGTCGTTCATCCCGTCCGACGAGCGCATCCTCACGATCGAGGATGCGGCGGAGCTCCGCCTCCAGCAGCCGCACTTCGTGCGTCTCGAGTCGCGGCCGCCGAACATCGAGGGCAGAGGCCAGGTGTCGATCCGCGATCTGGTGCGCAACGCGCTGCGCATGCGTCCCGACCGCATCGTCGTCGGCGAGGTCCGGGGCGCGGAGGCGCTCGACATGCTCCAGGCCATGAACACGGGCCACGACGGCTCGATCTCCACGATCCACGCCAACTCGCCGCGGGACTCGCTGTCACGACTGGAGACCGTGACGATGATGGCGGGGACCGAGCTGACGGTTCGGGCCATCCGTGAGCAGATCGCCTCCGCGCTGCAGCTCATCGTGCACCAGGCCCGGCTGAAGGACGGCACCCGCCGCATCACGCACGTCACGGAGGTCGTGGGGATGGAGGGCGAGATCATCACCCTCCAGGACATCTTCCTGTTCGACTTCCACAGCGGCGTCGACGACGAGGGGAAGTTCCGGGGCGAGCTGAAGCCGACCGGCCTCCGCCCGAAGTTTCTGGAGAAGCTCTCGGACAAGGGTGTCAACGTCGCGCCGGCGATGTTCGCCCCACATCTCGAAGAGACGGGTCGATGGTGAGCCGGCACCGCATCGCGGCGATCGCCGTCGGTCTCTCCCTCGCCCTGACGCTCCAGCAACATGCGAGCGCGGCCCCGGCGACCGGAGGCGTCCGGATCCGTGGCATCGACGTGACGGACTACCCGCAGGTGACGGTCACCGCATCGGTCACGGATGGCACCGTCACGGCCGCCGACGTCCGGGTCACCGAGGACGGGGCGGACGTGTCCGACGTCCAGGTCGACCCCCTGCAGGAGACCGGCCGCGGTGTCGACGTCGTGTTGGCCATCGACACGTCGGACAGCATGGCCGGCGAGCCGCTCGGGGCGGCGATCGCGGCGGCGCTGAAGTTCGTGACCGCGCTGCCGACGGACCAGGACATCCGCGTGGGGATCGTGACGTTCGCGGCGCATCCCGTTGTGACGCAAGGACTGACGACGGACACGGCAGAGGTGCTCCACGCTCTCGGCTCGCTGAAGACGTCGCCGGGCACCGCGCTCTACGACGCCGTCGGAACGGCCTCCCGGATGTTCGACGGATCCGGGCAGCACAACATCGTCGTGCTCTCGGACGGCGGAGACCGGTCGAGCACCGGTTCCATCGCGGTGGCCGAGAACGCGGCGAACGCGGCGAGCGCCGCGGTGTTCCCGATCGGGCTGTCCTCCCCGGACACGGATGTTCGAGCGCTCACCGCGCTGGCTCGTGCCACGGGCGGCGAGTACGCGCCCGCGAAGACCGCCGACCTCTCGAGGGTGTACGAGACGCTGGCGTCCCGGCTCTCGCACCAGTTCCTGGTGACGTACCACTCGACGCGCAAGGAGGGCGGGCAGGTCGAGGTGGCGCTCGGCGTGGGCAGCGTCGGCACCGACTCCGCGGTGGTTCTCGAGCCGAAGATCCAGCCTCCGCCGCCTCCACCGTCGGCGGCTCCCGAGCCGTCGAAGCCGCTGCTCGGGGGGCGCACCGGCCTCTCCGTCGCGCTCGGCCTCTCGTTCGTGGCGATCTTCGTGCTCCTCCTCATGATGTTCGGCGCGCGGTTCCGGGTCCGGCGGGACCGCGACCTCGTGCGGCGCATGGCCGCGAAGCAGGAGACCGGGAGCACGACCGCACCGGAGCGCGAGCACGCGCTCGCGGCGTGGATCCCCGAGCCGGTCGTCCAGGCCGGAGCGCGGATGGCGCAGGCCGCCGGGGTCGGCCCCCGGCTGGAGGTCATGCTCGAGCGCGGGGGCATCCCCCTTCGTCCGGGGGAGTTCGTGGCCGGCCTCGGGCTCGCTGCCATCGTGGGTCTCGTCATCGGCGGCGTGCTCCTGCACAACCCGATCTTCATGCTGATGATCGCGGCCCCGGCGGTGGCCCTTCCCATCGTGTACGTCCGGATGAAGGTCCGGAAGCGCAGCCAGAAGCTGCACGGGCAACTCGCCGACATCCTGATGATCCTGGCCAGCTCGCTCCGCGCGGGCCACGGGTTCTTCCAGGCCCTCGACCTCGTGGCGAAGGAGATCGGCGAGCCCGGCGCGCAGGAGTTCGGGCGGGTCGTGGCCGAGGTCCGCCTGGGCCGGCCGGTCGACGAGGCCCTGAACCACATGGCCGAGCGCGTCGGCTCCGACGACTTCAAGTGGGCGGTCCTCGGCGTGAACATCCAGCGGGAGGTGGGCGGCAACCTGGCCGAGATCCTGGACACCATCGCCGACACCGTCAGGGAGCGAGACGCGGTGCGCCGTCAGGTGCACGTGCTGTCGAGTGAGGGGCGCCTCTCGATCGGCATCCTCGCGGCGCTGCCCTTCCTCGTGTCGCTCTACATCGCGAAGGTCAACCCGGGCTACCTCAACCTGCTGTTCTCGACCCGCGTCGGCCTGATCATGGTGGTCACCGCGATCAGCCTGCTCTGCGTGGGGATCCTCTGGATGAAGAAGATCGTGAAGATCGATGTCTAGCGCGCTGCTGCTCCCCATCGCCCTAGCCGCGACGTTCGGCACGGTCCTCGTGGTCACGCTGTCGGTCGAATCGGCGAGACGGGTTCGTCGACACGCGGACTCGCTCCTGCAGGCCCAGGTCGGCGACGTCGCCATCCCGGATCAGCGGCAGGAGACGCTGCAGCGACCGCTCGCGGAGCGGATCGCGCTTCCCCTCATCGGAGCGATGGGCGCGATCGGCAAACGGATCACGCCCGCCGACACCCGCACGCGGATCACGCGGAAGCTCGTGCTCGCCGGCAGCCCGGCGGGCTGGGACGCCGACAAGGTCGTGGCCTTCAAGGTGGTCGGGACCGGCACGATGCTGCTGGTCGGCGGCATGCTGGCGAAGGCGGCCCATCTGCACGGCCTCCTCGGCCCCGGCGTGCCGCTGATCATGACCCTGGTCGGCTACGCCATGCCCGGCGCGTGGCTGGGGCAGCGGGCCGGCAACCGGCAGGAAGCGATCCGGCGGGCCCTGCCCGACACCATGGACCTCCTCACGATCAGCGTGGAGGCGGGGCTGGGGTTCGACGCGGCCCTGGCGCAGGTCGTGCGTAACGTCCCCGGGCCGCTGTCGGAGGAGATCTCCCGGCTGCTGCAGGAGATGCAGCTCGGGATGAGCCGGGTCGACGCCTTCCGGCACCTGGCCGACCGCACCAACATCGAGGAGCTGCGCGGGTTCACGCTGGCCATGATCCAGGCGGACATCTTCGGCGTGTCGATCGCGGGTGTGTTGCGGGCGCAGGCCAAGGACCTTCGGATCAAGCGGCGACAGCGGGCGGAGAAGAAGGCCATGACGTCGCCGTTGAAGCTGCTGTTCCCGCTGATCTTCTGTGTGCTGCCGTCGCTGTTCGTCGTGGTGCTGGGCCCGGGTGCCATCCGGATCCTGCACAACTTCTTCGGTATCGGCGGCTGACACCGGCAAACGTCGAAGGGCCCGGTCCCCTGCGCGACCGGGCCCTTCGGTGCCCGAATGCCGTGCCGACGCGCGCTAGCTGGGCGTGCCGATCGCCACGAGGCCGTCGATGTTCGCGCTCGTCACCGGCACGGTCGCGCAGTTCTGCGACTGGGTGGTGGGCGTGAACGCGAGGGGCCCGGCCGCCTGGTTCCCCACGGGGAAGGACGGCTCGTCCGTGCTGATGGACTGGGTGGCCGGCGCGCCGGTGTAGCCCGCCGGGACGCTGCTCGCGACGAGCGCGAGGTCCACCTTCTGCACCACGTCACCGGTGAGCCCGACGCCCGCGGCGGCCCCGTTCGTGTCGTAGCTCACGACGGTGTGCTTCCCGCTGGCCCACGTCACGACGGCCACGCCGCTCGTGGTGCTCTGCGCGCAGGACCCGGAGCCCGACGGCTTCGGCTCCGCGTAGGACACGGGGAGATTCGCCTTCGAGCCGTCGCTGGTCTTCGTGAGCTGCACGGTGAACTGCTTCGTCAGGCCCGCCTCGATGTCGCCGGCCGTGGGGGCTCCCGTCACGTTCGACTGGCAGCCGCCGGTCTGGCTCTTGCCGAGCGACCCCGAGAACGTATACGTGAACGCGCCGCCCGGGGGGGCACCGAGGCCCGGGGTCAGGTTCGCCACCCCGTGCAGCTGGCAGACCCCGCCCGCGGGCGCAGCCGATGCGCCGGTGGTTCCGGCGCAGAGCGCCGCCACCAGGCCGGCGGCCAGGACGACCGCCATTCGACGGATGAACATCATGTCCTCCTCTCGCCCCCCTGCTTCACGCCGGGCGCAGCCACGTTCCCGTCGGATCTGAAAGGGATGCCCGGTTCGCCACGGGTCGTGCCGATGTGGGGTGAAAGCCTACTTTGCTTGGTCCGTTTCGGAAAATCGGGCGATCGGGACATCGTCGACTTGTGCAGCCGCGCTCCCGCAGCTCCCCTCTTGCAGGTCAGGGGAGCTCGCAGCCCGGGGTGGGCGACGCCCCGGCCCGCTCCACCTCGATGTGGACGTGGGGGTACTGGTCGGGGAAGTACCGGTTCTCCTGCGCGTTGGAACCGTCGTTGGACGCCGCGATGCCCAGCACTGTGACGCCGGCGATGACGTCGTCGCCGGGCTGCACGAGCGGCGTGGCCATGTGCAGGACCAACACGCGGTCCGTCGGCGCCTCGTCCGGCCGCAGCACGACCTTCCAGTCGCGGGTCTGGCAGTACAGGAGGTAGCGGTCCACGGAAACCACCGTGGCGTCGAGCGGACCGAAGACCTGGGAGCCCGAGGGGACGACGATGTCGGTGGCCGTGGTCGCGCCGGGTCCGCGGCCGCGCGATCCCATCACGACGTAGTCGGGGCCGTCCTCCGTCTCCGGCGGTGGCGAGAACTTTCCGCTGTTGCCGTTCTCCACCAGATGACCGTAGGGGCGCAGATCGATCGCGGAGCCGAACAGCGACTCGTGGTAACCGAAACCCACGGGTGAGCGCGAGGGGACGAAGAGCGCCACACCGGAGGCGTCGGCGTAGCTCACGATCTCGCAGCCCCGCTTGGTGCCGTGATCGAGCCCCTGGACACAGCCGTCGGTCCCGGTTCCGCCGAGGAGACGGTCGGCGCCGTCCTGGCCCTCGACCACGTCGGGACCGGTCCCCCCGTCGAGCGTGTCGCTCCCCTCGCCGCCCAGGAGACGGTCGCGCCCGTAACCGCCGTCGATCCGGTCGGCGCCCCACCCGGCGTCGACGACGTCGTCGTCGAGACCGCCCGAGATCCGGTCGTCGCCCGCCTCGCCGAACAGCAGGTCCGCTGCTCCGAGGCCGCTCACGACATCGCCTCCCGCGCCACCGTGCAGCTCGTCCTCGCCGGAGGACCCCTCGAGGGAATCGTCCAGCGGGGATCCGACGAGCGCTTCGACGAACGAGAGCGTGTCCTCGCCGTTGCCGCTCGCCGTCCCGAGCCGGAGGCTCGCCGTGATCGGGGCAGCGGAGAACTCGAAGGAGACGGTGTCGTCCCCGGGGCCTCCCTGGAGCCGGTCGTCGCCGTCGCCGCCGCGCATGATGTCGTCGCCGTCGCCGCCGAAGACGACGTCGTTGCCGCCACCCCCCGTGAGCGAATCGTCGCCGCCGAGACCGCAGATCACGTCGTCCCCGTCCGCCCCCATCAGGGCGTCGTCACCCGCGGTGCCGGTGATCGTGCACCCCGCGGGGACGGCGGCGTGCGCCGGGACCGGAGCGAGCCACAACGTGGCCAGCGCCGCTGCGGCCGCCACGGCGATCGGGCCCCTCATCCGAAGCGTCGGCGCGATCGCTCCTGAGCCTTTCGGGCCTCCTCCTCCCGGTTCCGCGGCGGGGCGGCCGTGGAGAGGGAGCGGACGAGCCTGCCTGCGGCATCGGCGACCTCGTCGACGGCCTGCTCGAACGCGGGCTCGTTGACCCGCGACGGGCTCCGCGTGCCGCTCAGCTTTCGGACGAACTGCAGGGCCGACGCCCGGATCTCGTCGTCGCTCGCGGGCGGCTCGAAGTTGGCGAGGGTCTTGATGTCGCGGCACATCGGCTTCGCTCCTCCAGGGGGATGGAAAAAAGATACTGCAGCCTGTCGAATCCGCCGCCCCCCGTTCGACGTGAGGATGGAGAGCCAGAGTTCGGACCCGGTCCGAGCGGATGCGGGGCCCAGGCTCGAGAGAAGGAGGACGAGATGCGAGTGATGGTGCTGGTCAAGGCCAACGAGGAGTCTGAGGCGGGCGTCCTGCCGAGCCAGGAGATCATCGCCGAGATGGGCAACTTCAACGAGGAGCTGGTGAAGGCAGGCGTGATGCTGGCGGGCGAGGGGCTGCACCCGAGCTCGAAGGGGGTCCGCGTTCGGTTCGACGGCAAGGAGCGGACCGTGATCGACGGACCTTTCGCCGAGACCAAGGAGCTCGTCGCCGGGTTCTGGCTGTGGCAGGTCAAGTCCCTCGAGGAGGCCATCGAGTGGCTGAAGCGGGCGCCGTTCGGCGGTGGGACGGAGATCGAGGTTCGTCCGGTGTTCGAGGCCGACGACTTCGCCGGGAGCCTCACCCCCGAGCTCCGGGAGAAGGAGGAGCGGCTGCGCAAGCAGGCCGCGGAGAACGCGAAGCAGGAGTGAGGTCCTCCGATCCACGCAGCGTCATCGCTGCGGTGTGGAGGATCGAGGCGCCGAAGCTCATCGCGGGCCTGGCCCGCATGGTGCGCGACGTGGGGCTCGCGGAGGACCTCGCGCAGGACGCATTGGTCGCCGCGCTCGAAGGATGGCCGGAGTCGGGCGTCCCGGAGAACCCAGGCGCCTGGCTCATGGCCGTCGGGAAGCGCCGGGCCATCGACCACTTCCGCCGCGCGAAGCGGCTCGAGGAGAAGCACGCGGAGCTCGGCCACCAGCTGCGAGCGGAACAGGAGACGGACGTGGATCTGGACGAGGCCATCGACGACATCGGCGACGACCTCCTGCGGCTCGTGTTCACCGCGTGCCATCCGGTCCTGTCACGAGAGGCGCGCGTGGCACTCACGCTCCGGATGCTCGGCGGCCTGACCACGGAGGAGATCGCGCGCGCCTTCCTCGTTCCGGAGCCCCCCGTCGCGCAACGGATCGTCAGAGCGAAGCGCACGCTGGCCGATGCTCGCGTCCCGTTCGAGGTGCCGAGGGGCGACGAGCTCGCGGCCCGGCTCTCCTCGGTGCTCGAGGTCGTCTATCTGATCTTCAACGAGGGGTACGCCGCGACGACGGGTGAGGACTGGGTCCGACCGGCGCTCGCCGAGGACGCGCTGCGCCTGGGAAGGGTGCTTGCCGAGCTGGCACCGGCCGAACCGGAGGTCCACGGGCTCGTCGCGCTGATGGAGATCCAGGCGTCGCGGATGCGAGCCCGGATCGGACCCACCGGCGAGCCGGTGCTGCTGCTCGACCAGGATCGGGGGCGATGGGACCAACTGCTCATCCACCGAGGACTGAAGGCGCTGGCGCGAGCCGGGGACCTCGGTGGGGCGTTGGGTCCGTACGCGCTCCAGGCGGCGATCGCGGCCTGCCATGCGCGAGCCCGGACGGCGGATGAGACCGACTGGCAGCGCATCGCCGCGCTGTACAACGCGCTGGCGCAGCTCACGCCCTCTCCCGTCGTGGAGCTCAACCGAGCGGTCGCCGTGGGCATGGCGTTCGGGCCGGGGGCTGGCCTGGAGATCGCCGACCGGCTCGTGTCGGAGCCCTCCATGCGGACCTACCACCTGTTGCCGAGCGTTCGCGGGGACCTGCTCGAGAAGCTCGGGCGGACGCACGAGGCGCAGACGGAGTTCGAGCGCGCGGCGTCGCTCACGCGGAACGAGCGGGAGCGCGCCCTCCTCCTGGGTCGCGCCGCTCGATGCGCGCCCCAGCCGCCCGGGCCTCCTACGCCGTAGCCCGCCGCTCCGCCAGGAGCCGCGCCACGCGGTCCATGCCTAGCAGCTCTCGGACGTGGGGCGGGGCTCGTCCCCGCCGTCAGTGAAGCTCATCAAGGCGCTCCGCAACCACAGGAGCGTGCGGGAGACGCGCTTCGGCGCCCTCGTGCATGAGCGCGAGAACGGAGGCGGCGAGAGCCGATCGCAAGGCGCCAGGTTCGACCGCCCCGACGTGGGCATCCTCGAATCGCGCGAGCGTCTCAGCGGAAAGGTCGTCATAGGTGCGCGCCTGCACGGGAGGAAGCCCTTCGCGGAGGCAGGCCAGCGCGAGCGCGTGGTCGCACACGGCGCCGACGTAATGCTCCGCCTGCCAGACCCGCCCCCGCTCGATGCACGCGCGCGAGTGGAGCGCGTAGATGACACCCCACCCGAAGATGTCCCCCGCGACAGCCGGCGTGGAGATGAAGAGGCTCCCCGGAGGCGGCGGCGCAGCGACTTCGGGTTCGCCGGGGGCCGTCTCACCGAACAGGAGCCGGAATCGCGGCCCCGCGGGACGGAACTGCGCTGCCGGCGTCATCGAGAGATCGAGTTGCAGCGCGTCCGGCAGCAGGAATACCCGATAGATGGTCGGCCCGCGCTCGAGGTCGACGAGCCGCACCGCGTCGAGCGCGTCGATGAGCGTGCGCGTCCAGTCGTCGAGGACGTCGGCGACCCGGGCATGGCCGGCGATGCCGAACGTGAGGTCCACATCGGAGAAGCGATCCCCCGCATCGACGGCGAGCGAGCCGACCACGGCTCCGGCCACGACGCGCTCATCCTCCTCCCCGAGCCGTCGCAGGCGCTCGAGGAGTGCATCCCGCTGCTCAACGGTGAACACCGAGGTGCGATCGTAGCCCGGTCGCCTGGGCTAAAACTCGGTCCCACGCCTGCCGATACCTCGCAGATGATGCGACGGATCGCTGCCTGCATCCTCGTTCTGGCCCTGGGGGCGTGCTCAACCGCGTCCGGCCTCCACGCGCCGGCGACCGTGGACGACGGGACCTACGAGAAGGTTGATCGAACCGTGGAGAACGAGCTCATGGCGAGCGCCACGGAGGCGCTCGAGGGTCTCGGTCTCCGGGATCCCGTCGGGGGCGCGTACGAGTTCCTCCCGTACAAGCCGCAATTCTTCCTGGGAGTCGCGAGAGGGAGCGCGGACATGCAGGCGGTGATCGATGCGGTCCTCCCCCTGTTCGGCGGCGGCCTCGGCCTGTCCGAGCCACCTCACGACGTCGCGGAGGAAGGCGTGCACCTCCTGTGTGGCCCATACAGCCACACCGGGGTCCCCGGGACGATCGGAACCGGCGGTCTGGCGTCGATCTCCGCCGTCTGCGCGTGGTCCGACGGTGAGACCGCGGGCTTCGGTATCGGCGTCGCCGGGCCGTCGGTGGAGGACGTCGCGCGGATGACGGCCGGCGCGCGCGCCGAAGCCGTCGGTTGAGGAACGCGCGCCGCATCCTCGCGGCACTGCTGTTGGCACTCGCCGCGTGCGGCGGCGGCCGGGGCCTACCCGGCGAGAGGGTCGAGGACGGGTCCCTCGTGCAGACCGCACGCGACGTCGTGGCGATGATCGGCGGCTACAACTGCGAGCTTCTGCCCGGCTATCTCCCGTCGGGGGCATATGACTTCTTCCGAACCAGCATCCCGGATGCCCTGATGGACGGGATGGACGACCCGATGGAGCGAGTGTGCTTCGTCCTCGGCGTGATCCAGCACTATCCGCGATCCGAGACCATGGATGTGCGAACCGAGACCATGACGCCGTCGCGAGCCGACCTGATCCTTCTCGACGGTCGGGTCCGCGCGGAGATGCGGTTCGTGCGCGACGGCGGCGGGTGGAAGCTCGACCAGGGATGGGCGCTGAACCAGGTCCAGGACCTCGCCGTCGAGCAGGCGCTCCGGCTCTTCGCCATCGCGGAGGACGGGTTCTCTTCCTCGAGCGGCAAACGCTTCACGGACAACGCGTCGGAGCTCGCCCAGTCGACGCACACGGTCATCCAGTTCGTCCCCGGAGT
>JBHELK010000113.1:0-7153 GCA_046263085.1 Actinomycetota bacterium | reverse complement strand
CTGGAGAAGGCCATGCTCCGGTTCTGGGAGGGCGACGCCGACGTCCTGGTGTGCACGACGATCATCGAGTCCGGGCTCGACGTGCCGACCGCGAACACCCTGGTGGTCGACCGCGCCGACAAGCTCGGACTCGCGCAGATGTACCAGCTCCGTGGCCGCGTCGGGCGCTCGCGCGAGCGGGCCTTCGCCTACTTCTTCTTCCCCCCGCAGTCGTCGTTGACGGAGGAGGCCCACGAGCGACTGTCGACGATCGGGCGGTTCACGGCGCTCGGCAGCGGGTTCAAGATCGCCCTGCGCGACCTCGAGATCCGCGGCGCGGGGAACCTCATCGGGGCCGAGCAGCACGGCCACATCGCGGCGGTCGGCTTCGAGACGTACTGCCGGCTGCTGCAGGAGGCGGTCGCCGACTTGCGCGGCGAGCCGCTCGAGCAGCGCGAGGAGGTGCGCATCGAGCTCCCGGTGCGCGCGTTCCTGCCCGTCGGATGGGTGGGGCAGGAGGCGCTCCGGCTCGATCTGTACCGCCGCATCGCCACGGCGCCCGACCACGAGGAGCTGGCGCACGTGCGCGAGGAGGCCGAGGACCGCTTCGGGCAGTTCCCCGAGGAGGTCGAGACGCTCTTCTCCTTCGCCTCGCTTCGCGTTGCGTGCCAGCGGCTCGGCATCGCGGAGGTGGGAACGTTCCGCGACCAGGTACGGCTGCGGCCGGTGGACGTGCCCGACCGTCTCGCGCTCGACCTCGGCGAACGGGTCCCCGGCGCGGCCTACCACCGGACGACACGCACGCTGAACCTCTCCTGGGATCAGCAGCTCCCCGGCCGGGAGCTGCCGGGCTGGGTGGAGAACACGCTCCTGGAAGCGCTCGAGGAGCGGGTCAGCGCGTGACAAGGGGGGGCGAGAGGCCGCTCGATAGAATCGCGCCGTGAATCGATCCGGCGATCGTCGTCCCGCTGCCATCCGCGTCGTCGCCGTGATCGTCGGCGCGCTGCTCGCCACCGCGTGCGGCGACGCGTTCCGTCCTCCGGCGGCCGTGGTGAAGGGGGTGGAGATCACGGACGCGCAGCTGGAGCAGGCCGTGCCGATGTTCCGGTTCCTGGCCGGGCTGCGGCAGGCTCCGTGCGGCGAGCCGAAGGCGGGCGAGTCGCCGGACGTCGCGTGCTCCCGGTTCACGCTCGGGCAACTCATCGAGGAGCAGATCGTGGCCTCGTACGCGGAGGGTCGCGATCTCTCCGTCGGTCGCGACGAGATCTCCTCGGCCATCGATCCCCTCGAGCAGCAGCTCGGTGGCCGCACCGAGCTCCGGAAACGGCTCACGTCAGGAGGGCTCACCCTCGACGACCTCCGCGAGCTCGCGAGGAGGTTGCTGCTCGTGCAGAAGGTCGCGGGCGACGTGGCGAAACGAACGGTGACCGACGCCGAGCTTCGCCGCCGGTACCGAGGGGAGCGCATCCAGTTCACGGTGGTCCATGCCGCGCACATCCTGGTGCGCACGAGGGCGCTCGCAGCGCGCATCGCCGCGGAGGCGACGCCCCAGAACTTCGCCGCCCTCGCCCAGCGGTACTCGACCGACCGGGGCTCCGCGGCCCAGGGAGGCGATCTCGGGTCCACGCCGGCCTCGCAGCTCGATTCCAGCTTCGTGCAGGCCGCGCTGCAGCTCGCTCCGGGCGAGATCAGCGGTCCCGTCCACACGCAGTTCGGGTGGCACGTGATCGAGTTGATCTCGGTGCGGCGCATCCCGTTCGAGCAGGCTCGCGATCAGCTGGTGTCGGAGATGGCGAACGACGTCTTCGTCCGGTGGCTCCGCGGTGAGGCGCAGGGCGATGCGGTGGATGTGAACCCTCGGTTCGGCCGCTTCGACGTGGGCTCCGGACTGGTCGTGGGGATCACCTGCCTCGCGGACACGCGCGCCGCGTGTTCCTGATGACCGACGGCGACGACCTCCTTTCACACGTTCCCGGCGGTCCGGTCCCGGCGAGCCGGGGTGGCGAGCGGCTGCTCGATCTGATCCGGGTCATGGCGAGGCTCCGGGGGCCGGGAGGCTGCCCCTGGGACCTCGAGCAGGATCACCGCACGCTGGCTCGCCACCTGCTCGAGGAGGCGCACGAGGTGCTGGACGCGATCGACGCCGGTGATCTCGACCGACTCCGCGAGGAGCTGGGGGACCTGCTGCTGCAGGTGGTCTTCCACGCGCAGATGTCGGCAGACGAGGGACGGTGGGACGTCGACGACGTCGCGGAGGGGATCGTGACGAAGCTCATCCGCCGTCACCCGCACGTGTTCGGCGACGTGGAGGTGGCCGGCGCCGCCGAGGTCCTCGTGAACTGGGAGCGGATCAAGACCGAGGAGAAGGGGGAGCGGCACGTCGAGGACGACATCCCGGCGACGCTGCCGGCGCTCGCTCGGGCCGCGAAGGTGCAGCGGCGCGCGGCCGGTTCCGGGTTCGAGTGGCGCAGCCCCGAGGGGGCCATGTCGAAGCTCAGGGAGGAGCTCGACGAGCTGGAGGGGGCGACGCCGGAGGAGGCGCAGGCCGAGCTTGGGGACGTCCTGTTCGCGGCGGTCGCCGTGGCCCGGACCCTCGGTCTCGACGCCGAGAGCGCGCTCCGCCGCAGCACGCGCACCTTCGCCGAACGCTACGAAACCATGCTGGCCCTGGCCCGCGGCCGTGGCCTCGACCTCTCCACGCTCACCGAAGCCGAGCTCCTGGCCCTGTTCCGCGAGGCTCGGACCGGCTGAGCGGCCGTCCCCCGGAAGCCCTTCAGGCGGTCGGCCCGGCCTCCGATACACCGTCTATGGGGAGCGCTTGGGGCACGGCGACCATGAAGATCCTCCTGATCGGCGGGGACACGAACGACGTCCTCGTCGTGCGTCGGGCCCTGGCCGGATCCGGACGGGACGGCTACCGGCTGGAGCACGCCGAGACCGTCGCGCGAGCCCTGGAGCGAGCCCGGGACGAGCGTCCCGAGGTGCTCCTGCTGGCCGTCGGCCCCCAAGGGGACGGGCTGGCACCCCTCCTGCAGCTCCGCAAGAACCTCCCCGACCTGCCCGTGGTCGCGCTGGTCCGCCCCGGCGACGACGAGCTCGGCCGGCTGGCCGTGAAGGAAGGGGCCCAGGACTGGCTGGTCAAGGCGCGCATCGACGCCGACTCCATCCAGCGATCCATCCGCTACGCGATCGAGCGTACCTCGCTCGCCCACGAGCTGGCCGACGCGAAGGAGCAGCTCAACCTGCTGTCGCTCCGTGACGAGCCGACCGGGCTCTACAACCGGCGCGGCTTCACGGTGCTCTGCGAGCAGCAGATGCGCCTGGCGCGCCGGTGGGACGCTGGCCTGCTGCTCATGGTCCTCGACATCGACGGGCTCGACGCGATCAACGAGCGCTTCGGCCGCTCCGCCGGCGACCGCGCGCTGACCGATGTGGCGCAGCTCGTGCGCGAGAGCTTCCGCGACTCCGACGTCAAGGCCCGGGTCGGCGGCGACGAGTTCGCCGTCCTGCTGAACGGAGCGGGCGACGGCACGTGCGAGGTCCTGGATTCCCGTCTCACGATGAACCTCGAGCGGCTCAACGAGCGCCGCAAGGACGAATGTCCCCTCTCGCTCTCCGGTGGCGTGGCACGTTGGGTGCCCTCGTCCGGTGAGGGTGTGGGTGAGCTGCTCGGCCACGCCGAGCACCTCATGCATCAGCAGAAGCGGGGCACGGCGACCACGGTGGGGTGCGGGAGCGCCTGAGCGCGCCCAACATCCTTCGAAACCGCTGTTCGCAGCACTAGAATCGAAAGCCACACCGTGGCACTCATCACTTCCCTTCTCGCCCGCGAGATCCTCGACTCCCGCGGCAATCCCACCGTGGAGGCCGACGTCGTGCTCGACGACGGCTCGTTCGGTCGGGCGGCCGTTCCGTCGGGGGCATCGACCGGGGCGCACGAGGCGGTCGAGCTGCGCGACGACGACGACGACCGGTTCGGGGGGAAGGGCGTCCTGCAGGCGGTCGGCAACGCCGTCGAGGTCATCGGCCCCGCCCTCATCGGCCACGACGGGCTCGACCAGCGAGGCATCGACGCCGTCCTGCTGGATCTCGACGGCACGCCCGGGAAGTCCAAGCTCGGGGCGAACGCCATCCTCGCCGTCTCGCTCGCCTCCGCCAAGGCCGCGGCCGCGAGCCTCGAGCTGCCGCTGTACCGCTACCTCGGCGGCCCCAACGCCCACCTCCTGCCGCTCCCGCTGCTGAACGTCATCAACGGCGGCGCCCACGCCGCCAACGCCCTCGAGCTCCAGGAGTTCATGCTGGCGCCCGTCGGCGCGGCGTCCTTCTCGGAGGCCCTGCGGTGGGGGGCCGAGGTGTTCCACGTGCTGCGCAAGGAGCTGCTCGACAAGGGGCTGTCGGCCAACGTCGGCGATGAGGGAGGGTTCGCGCCCGAGCTCTCGACGAGCGCGGAGGCCCTGGAGCTCCTGGTGCAGGCCATCGAGACCGCCGGCCTGGAGCCCGGCGCGGAGATGGCGCTGGCCATGGATCCGGCCTCCACGGAGCTCTTCGACGACGGCGCGTATCAGCTGGAGGGCGAACGGCGCAGCTCCGCGGACATGGTCGCGTTCTACCGCGGGCTGCTGGACCGCTTCCCGATCGTGTCCCTCGAGGATCCCCTGGCCGAGGACGACTGGGAGGGCTGGGCCGCCCTGACCGCGGAGCTCGGCGAGCGGTGCCAGATCGTCGGCGACGACCTGTTCGTCACGAATCCCGAGCGGCTCGAGCGGGGGATCCGGGACGGCATCGGTTCGGCCATCCTCGTGAAACCGAACCAGATCGGCTCGCTGACGGAGACGCTCGACGTGGTGCAGGCGGCGGTCGGCGCCGGCTACGGCGTCGTGATCAGCCACCGCTCCGGCGAGACCGAGGACACGACGATCGCCGACCTCGTCGTGGCCACGAACGCCGGCCAGATCAAGACCGGGGCGCCGTCCCGTGGCGAGCGCACCGCAAAGTACAACCAGCTTCTTCGCATCGAGGAGGAGCTCGGCGACGCCGCGCGCTACGCGGGGGGCAGCTTGGTCCGGACGAGGGCCGTCTCGTGACCCAGGCCGTGTCGCGCGCGAGGCCGCGGGTGTCGCTGCGGGCGGCCGTGCTGGCCGCCCTCGTCACCGCCATCCTGATCGCCGGCGTGTTCCCCATCCGCACGTATCTCTCCGAGCGGGCCAGGATCGCGGAGCTCTCGCGACAGGCCCAGGTTCTCGAGCAGAGGAACCACACGCTGGCCCGGCGCATCGACCAGCTGCACTCCGACGACTACATCGAGCGGCTGGCGCGCGAGTGTCTCGGTATGGTGAAGCCGGGAGAGGTCGCGTTCGTTCTCGTGCCGCACGGCGGGAAGGGGCCGAAGCCGGCGCCCTGCTAGGGAGGCTCCTCCCTATCGCCTCGTCCTCGCTCGAACCACGACCGCGTCGGTGATCGAGGGATCCCCGCCGGACGTCACGATGATCCGCCACGATTTCTGCGATCCGATCCTCGCGAAGCGGCTCACCCTCACCACGATCCTGATCAGCCCGTACGCCCCCGCAGGCGTGAGCAGGTAGTGGAGCGTGCCGCCACGGATCGCCACTCCCACATTGGACCCGCTCCCCACGTCGAGGTAGCTGATCCTGAACCGCCTGGTGCTGCCGGGGCCGCGGACGTAGATGTCGTCGTCGGAGGCGCCGTCGTTCTCGACGCGCACGTAGTAGATGCGGCTCCCTCCACGGCGCACCCGTGCGCCGGCGATCTGGCTGGCTCCGCTCGGGTCGTAGATCCCGTCGCCCTTCCAGGAGGGGGCGCCGCCGAGCGCCACCAGGGCGTCCGGCCGGAAGCCCGTGCCGCCGGAGGAGTTGAACGTCGCGCCCACGATCACGCTGCTGCTGATCGTGAGCGTGCACGGGGAGGTCCCCGTGCATCCGCCGCCGCTCCAGCCGCCGAACGTCGAGCTCGCGTCGGGCGTCGCGGAGAGGGTGACCTGGGTGGGGCTCGGGTAGCTCGCCGCGCACGTCGGCGGGCAATTGATCAGGCCGTCCGAGCTGGTCACGGTCCCTGTCCCGGACCCGGACCGGCTGATCGACAGGATCGGCGTGCCCCCGCCGCTCGTGGCGGTCGGGGCGGTGTAGACGCCGCGTCCATGGGTCGCGGCGATGAGCTGCCCGTTGTCCAGCAGGAGGTCCATGATGACGACGGCCGGCATCCCCGTCCCGTACTGGGACCATGTCGCCCCGCCGTCCGTGGACGAGAACACGCCGACGTCGGTTCCGGCGTACAGCACGCCGTTCGCGGCGTCGAAGGCCACGGCGTTCACCGGCGCGTCCGGCAGGTTCCCGGAGACGTCGGTCCACGTCCCGCCCGAGGTGGTGGTCACGAAGACGTGCCCGCTCCCGAAGCCGCTCACCGAGGCGTACGCGCGGGCGGCATCGGTCGGATCCACGGCGATGTCCGTGACGAAGCGGTTCGGCAGCCCGTTTGTCGCGGTGTTGGGCCACGCCGTGCCGCCGTCGGTGGTCACGTGCAGCTCACCCTGCGAGGTTCCGGCGTACACCACCAGTGACGAGCTGGGAGCGGGAGCGATGGCGCTCATGACGCCGTTGAACGCCGGGCTGACGGCTGCCATCGTTGCCCACCCGTTCGTCGTCCGCCAGAGCCGGTACGTGCCGGCGTAGAGCGTCGAGGGGTTGGACGGGTCCATGGCGATCGGCGCGTAGAACGAGCAGCCGGGACTTCCGTCCGTGAACGTGTCGCCGAGGCAGTTGATCGGGATCCCCTTCGCGTCCGCCGGCGTGACGCGGTTGAAGGTGAGCCCGTCGGTGGCCTTCGAGACGACGAGGTAGACGTACGACGAGTAGATGACCCCGGGGTTCCCGGGATCGACGGCCGCCGCGCTTCCGTCGCCGGAGGAGACCTCGGTCCAGGACTGGGAGCCGGCGAACTTGACCGTCCCGTTGTCCTGCGTTCCCGCCACGAAGGGACCGGATCCCGTCAGGGAGCCAGCGACCCCGGGCTCGAACTCGGTGAGTGACAGGCCGGCGTTCAGGTTCGCGAACGTCAGGCCGCCATCCCCCGACTTGTACACGCCGCCGTCGCTCCCGACCCAGAGCGTCGTCCCCTGGATCGCCAGCGCGTGCTGATCGACGTGGATCTGGTGGAAGGG
>JBHELK010000112.1:0-6249 GCA_046263085.1 Actinomycetota bacterium | reverse complement strand
GGCTATTGGAGCGCCGTGGACGATCCGATGCGAAACAGGCCGGGTGTGAGCCAGTCTTCCCCGAGGCCCTCGCGGATCAGCTCGACGTAGACGGCCGCCTGTTCCCTCGTTCGAACCCCGCCGGCCACCTTGATCCCCACTCGATTGCCGCTTCGTTCCTCGAACGCACGGGTGGCCCTGGCGATCGTTCGCACGGCGAGCGGCGTCGCACCGCCGGCCGCCGACTTGCCCGTTGATGTCTTCACGAAGTCGGCTCCTCCCGCCATCGCGGCGAGGCTCGCCCTCCCGACGAGCTCCGCCGTCCCGAGCTCGGCCGTCTCCAGGATGACCTTCAACGGGAGCGATCCCACGATCTCGCGCATCATGGCGACCTGGTCCCGCGCCGATCGAGCTTGCCCTCCAGCACCAGCCTCCGATCGAGCACCACGTCGACCTCCTCGGGACCGGCGTCAACGACGCGACGCACGTCGAAGAGCCGCTCGTCGAGGGACGCCGTGCCTGTGGGAAAGTCGCCCCCGACGGTCGCGACACGCACGCGTGTCCCTTCGAGCCGCTTCTTCGCCGCCGCCACGTGATCCGGGTACACGACGACCGCGGCCACGGCGTGCTCGGCCGCTCGCTCACAGAGCGTCGCGATGTCGTCGTCGGTCTCGTCGCCTCGCAGGCTGGTGAGATCGAGACACCGCGTGACGATGTCGGGAACGGACACCGGAGGATGGTAGCGGCCGGCGACGACCCCGGGCCGCCGCGGGCTACAGGATCGTGACGATGCCGCGCATGCCGTAGCGGTAGTGGCCCGGGAGGTGGCATCCGTACAGCAGGGGCTGTGTGGTGCGCCGGACCGTGTAGGTGGTCTCCACCGTCGTCCCGGCGGGGACCGAGATCTGGCCCAACACCGAGCCGTCGTGCGACGGGTGCGCGGTGTGCTCCATGTGGTACTGGACCACCGGCGATCCCACGATGAACTCGTGGTCGATCGGGTCCTCGTTCGTGATCACGAACCGCACCGTCCCGCCCGCAGGGAGCGACAGGTTGCCCGGCGAGAAGTGCGAGTGGCGGATCGTCACGTGGATCTCGCGCGGGCCCGGCGAGGCCTGTCCGGTCAGGAACACGACCGAAGCGACCCCGAGGGCGACGGCGAGCAGCCCGGCTCTCACGGCCGGACGCGGATCCGCCGGCGCTCCGCCACCACGACGACCATGACTGCCGTCGCCACGAGCCCCACCGTCACCGGCCAGATCGGCGACGACGGGTCGATGGGAGCCGCCGGCAGACGGAGGCCGGCGTCGACGGGCGACGGGTGGCCCGCGCCGCTCGGGTCGATGGCCAGGTCGTAGGTGAGGTCCTTCGCCTGGGTGCTCAACCGGAGGAACGTGAACCACATCCCGGAGTCGGGAAGCCACGACATGCCGCGGTCGGATCGGAGGTCGTTCAGCAGATCACTTGACGCCCGCTCGCTGCGCTCGATGATCAGGCCGTTCGACGACAGTCTGGAAACCGGCCTCGGCAGCAGCGCCGGCTCGCGGTCGTTGAGGAGGAACACGTCGGCGTCGATGGGGGCGATCTTGCCGGCGCCAAGCGTCAGGATGCGCAGCGGGACCCACGGCCGGCTCGTCGGGATCACGACGTGGACGGGCGTGCCCTGCCCCTGCTGCTGGCCGAGGGCGGCGGCTCGCTTCTCGTTGAACTCGACGGCCATGAAGTACGGACTCCGGGATCCGTAGAAGTCGAGGACCGCCGGCGCGTCCGGCGAGAGGACGAACCCGTGCTCGCGGGCCCAGTTGCCGACGGCAGTCCCGCCGCCCTTGAGGACGGTGACGTCGAGCGCGGCAACCTTTGCCGTCATGATCACGGCGGCCTTCGGCGAGGGCACGGGGGCGGCGGCCAGAGCGACACTGTCGAACGTCGGCGGGTTCACCTCGAGCTCGAGGCGTTGGAGGGTCCACCGCCCGGCCTTGATCACCTTGGTCGGTGCGGCCGGAAGCGGAACGATCGAGCCGAAGGCGGCGCCCGATCCCTCGAAGGTGAACTGCGTCACGTAGTGCTCGACGCCGTCGTGATACGCGGCGAGCGTGGTGGTGCGTCCCAGCTGGACCGTGCCGTTCGGCGACACCAGGCCGCCACATGCGAACGCGGGACCGGCGACGAACAGCACCAGCAGGATCGAACCGAGAGCAGCGAGCGAGAACCGGCGCAGCATGTGACACCTCCATGCCCGATGACATCGGCTTGGACGGCGGCCGGACCGGATCGGGTTCCCGAGCTGGTCAGAAGCCCAGGCGCTGGAGGGCCTTGGGGTCGCGCTGCCACTCGCGCAGCACCTTCACCCGCAACCCGAGGAACACCTTGGTGCCGAACAGGAACTCGAGCTCCTGGCGGGCGCGCGAGCCGATCGTCTTGAGCATCGCCCCACCCTTCCCGATGACGATGCCCTTCTGCGACTCGCGCTCCACGAGGAGCAGCGCTTCGATGCGCACGAGGCCCTCGTCGCGTTCCAGCTCCTCCACCTGCACCTCGATGGAGTGCGGGAGCTCCTGGCGGGTGAGCTCGAGCGCCTTCTCCCGCACGATCTCCGCGACGCGCACCTCGAGCGGTTGATCGGTGACCTCGTCCTCGGGGAAGAGAGCATCGCCCTCCGGCAGGCGCGACACGATGAGATCGAGCAGCTCGCTCACGCCGCGTCCCGATCTCGCCGAGAGCGGCACGATCTCGTCGAACTCGCCGAGCCTCTGGGCCGCGGTCAGCTGCGGAACCACGGCGTGGTGCTTCACGACGTCGACCTTGTTGACGGCGCAGATCTTGGGCCCGCGCACGCCGGCCACCCGGGATCCGTACACGAACGCGTCACCCCGTCCGACGCCGGCCTCGGCGTCGACGACGAGGACCACCGCATCCACGCCGTCGACGGCGGCCGCCACCGTGTCGTTCAGGCGCTCGCCGAGCAGTGTGCGCGGCTTGTGGAACCCCGGCGTGTCGGCGAACACGACCTGGTAGCCCTCGGTTGTCAACACCGCCCTCACGCCGCGACGCGTCGTCTGGGGTTTGTCGGAGACGATCGACACCTTCCGCCCCACGAGGGCGTTCACGAGGGTCGACTTGCCCGTGTTGGGGCGGCCCACGACCGCGACGATGCCGGAGCGGAATGCCACCGGGGCCGGCCTACTCGGCCGCCGCCCCCGACGGCTCCTTCGGCGCCGGTACCCTGGACACGAGCACGCGCGCGATCCGACGCCCCTGCACCCGCTCGGCCTTGAACTTCAGGTTGTCGTACGCGACCTCCTGGCCCTCGCTGGGGATGGCGCCGAGCAGACCCATCATCAGGCCCCCGACCGTGTCCCACTCCTCCTGCGGGAGCTCCACGTCGAGCAGGTCGTTGAGGTCGTCGATGGGGATGCGTCCGTCCACGCGGTACCTGCCCTCCCCCACCGGCACCATCATGGCCTCCTCGCGGTCGTACTCATCGGTGATCTCGCCGACGAGCTCCTCGAGCAGGTCCTCCAGAGTGACCAGCCCGGAGATGGAGCCGTACTCGTCGGTCACGAGCGAGATGTGGAACTTCTTGCGCTGCATCTCTCTCAGGAGCTCGGCGCACTTCTTCGACTCCGGCACGAAGCGAGCCGGACGGGCCAGCTCGGCGATCGTGACGTCGCCCTTCCCCTGGTGCATGGCCTTGAGGACGTCCTTCGCGTACACGATGCCGACGATGTGGTCGAGGTCATCGTGGAACACCGGGACCCTGGAGTACCCGTGCTGCAGCACGAGCTCCATCAGATCGCCGAGGGTCTTCTCGTCCTCGATGGCCACGATGTCCGGGCGCGGCACCATGACCTCGCGCACGATCGTGTCGCCGAACTCGAAGATCGAGTGGATGAGGTCCTTCTCCTCCTCCTCGATCTGCTCCTCGTCGCTGGCCACCTCGGCCAGGGTCTTGATCTCCTGCTCGGTGACGTAGGGCCCTTGCGGGAGCCCGCGGCCGGGCATGATCACGTTGGCGATCTTCAGAAGGGCTCGCGCAAGCGGGCCGAACACCCGGGCCAGCCACACGAGCACCGGCGCCATGCGCAGCGCCACGCGATCGGTCTGCTGGATGGCGAAGGTCTTCGGCGTGACCTCGGCGAAGACGAAGAGCAGGAGGGTCATCACGACGGTGGCGATGACCTCGCCGAACCGGTGCACGTTGCGCGCCGCGAGATCACCGGCGAGCGTGGTGCCGCCGACCGTCGCCAGCATCGTCAGCAGGAGCACGACGTTCAGGTACGGCGGCGGGCTCTCCGTGATGCGCTGCAGCGAGGTGGCGCCGCGCTTGCCCTCCTCGACGAGGTGGTACGCGTGCACGCGGTTCGTGCGGATGATGGCCGTCTCGGATGCGGCCATGAGTGCCACGGTCGCCAGGAGCAGCAGGACCCCGATGGCCTCCACCCAGTCGGTCGGCGTCAACTCGCCCTCCCGACGTAGTGTTCCTGGCGAGCCCACATCTGGGCGCGCTCGGCGTCCTCCTCGTGGTCGTAGCCGAGGAGATGCAGGATGCCGTGGACGAGCAACAGTCGGAGCTCGCCCTCGACGTCGTGTGGATTGTTGTCCTCCGCCTCGGCGGGGCAGATCACCACGTCGCCGAGAAGGGCCGGGGAGGAGCCCCGGTCCACCGTTGCGATGTCGTCGTCCTGAGGGAACGAGAGCACGTCGGTCGGCCCCGGCTCGCCCATGTACCGCACGTGCAGCTCCTCGATCTCCTCGGGGGTGACGAACGACACGGAGAGCTCGCCGCCGGCGACGCCCTCGCCGGTCATGGTGGTGCGGGCCAGGTCCGCCAGCGCGTCCTCGTCGACCGGGCGTTCCTGCCGGTTGTCGAAGAGCACGAGTGGGACGGGATGGTGGGGGTCGTCGCTACTCATCGGCGGACGCGCGTCGCTCCTCGCCGAACACTCGGTATGCCTCCACGATGTCCTGGACGATCTTGTGGCGAACCACGTCGCGCCCTCCGAGGTGGATGAACTGGATGCCCTCGATCCCCTGCAGGATGCCCTCCACCACAGCGAGCCCGGACCGCTGCCCGGATGGGAGATCGGTCTGCGTGATGTCGCCGTTCACGGCGGCCTTCGACCCGAACCCGAGACGGGTCAGGAACATCTTCATCTGCTCGGGGGTCGTGTTCTGCGCCTCGTCGAGGATGATGAAGGAGTCATTCAACGTCCGGCCCCTGAGATATGCGATCGGCGCGACCTCGATCGTGCCGCGTTCCATGAGCCTCGGGAGCGTCTCGGCATCCATCATCTCGTAGAGGGCGTCGTACAACGGCTTCATGTACGGATCGATCTTCTCGTACAGCGTTCCGGGGAGGAACCCCAGACGCTCACCGGCCTCCACGGCTGGACGGGTCAGGATGATCCGGCGGACCTCCTGCTCCTGCAGGGCCTTCACTGCCGTGGCGACGGCGAGATACGTCTTGCCGGTGCCGGCCGGTCCGATGGCGAACGTCACCGTCGCCTTGCGCAGCGCGTCGGCGTAGCGTTTCTGCCCGAGGGTGCGCGGTCCGATGGAGCGTCCGCGGCCGGTGAGCACGCGGTCGCCCAGCACCTCGGAGGGGCGAGCCTCGCCGCCCTTCACGATGTCGATGGTCTGGCCCACCGACGACGCGGTGAGCACGTGTCCCTTGTCCAAGAGTGTGATCAGCTCCTCGAAGAGCCTGCCGACCTTCTCCGCTTCCTCGTCCGGTCCGTTCACCGTGATCTCGTTGCCGCGCACGATGATCTCGGATTCGAAGGCGGCCTCCACGAGCTTGAGGAGCTCGTCTCGCTGACCGAGAAGGGCAACCATCGGCTGGCTGCCCGGTACGAGGATCTTGACCTGCGTGGTGGCTCTCGCCAAGTGCGCTCTCGGGGGCCCGGTTACGTGCGCCCCCCTCCTCCGTTCTCGGTGAGCTGAGTATACGCGTCCGGTTTGTGCCCACACCCCCGGCGGACGCTCATCCCGGCGGCCACCGCATCTGGCGGCCGCCGATGAGGTGCACGTGCAGGTGGTACACGGTCTGGCCGGCGGCCGGCCCCACGTTCGTCACCAGCCGCCACCCGTCCTCGTCGATGCCCTCAGCTTTGGCCAGGTGCGACGCCGCCTGGACGAGCTCCGCGAGGAGATCGGCGTGTTCCGCACGGATCTCCCGAGCCGACACGACGTGCTCCTTCGGGATCAAGAGGATGTGCGTCGGGGCCTGCGGGTTGGTATCGCGGAACGCGAGGACGTGCTCGGTCTCGT
>JBHELK010000111.1:0-6722 GCA_046263085.1 Actinomycetota bacterium | reverse complement strand
GGGTTGGGGAGGGGTTCCGCCGCAGCGCACAAGGCCGGGGTGGGGGTTGGGGAGGGGTAGCCCCTCCCCAATACAGATCAAGTCACGCAGAGGGTGAACGGGTGCGTCACGTGCCTGAAGTCAGCGCAGGGCTCGCGCACCGACAGCAGCTTGAAGCCGTCGACCACGTCCTGGCCGATCTTCACCGTGTATGCCTTGTCGTCCACCGTGAGCTTCACGACCTGGCTGCCGTTCTCCGTCGCGAACCCGACGAGGGTCACACGGTGGCCGGCGTGCAGGATCGTTGCAGGGTCCTGGTCGGTCGCCGCGGTCGACGGCGACGGCGCGGGCGCGGGCGACTCGACTGGCGTCGGTGTCGGCGTCGCAGCCGTCGCAGCCGTCGAGCCCGTCGTGTCGGTCGTGGTCGTCGTCGTTGTGCCCGTCCCGGTCGTGGATCCGCCGGTGGAGGCCTCGCCGTCCACGGCGACCAGCGGCTCGAAGGGGTCCCGGCCGTTGAACGCGACGTGGTTCAGCTCGGCCTTCGGACTCTCCGAGGGCGACGGCGTCGGTGTGGGCTGGACAACCGTGCCGGTGCCGGCGGTCACACCCGTGTCGGCCGGGGCAGCGGTCTCGGTGCTCCCGCCTCCCTTGCGAAGCACGAACATGAACAGCACCAGTGCCACGAGGGCCACGGACCCCAGAACGATCAGGGACTTGCGGTCGCGACTCGTCATCTCCATCAGAGGTCTCCTTGCCTAACCCGCGACCGACTGGGATCCGGGCTCGGATCCGGGGCCGGCGCTGGTGTCGATGGTGAAGAAGTTGGCGGTGATCGTGGCCTGGAGCTGCGGAAGCGATCCCGTGGACACGATCAGGCTCGACATCTTCGCCGCCCTCGCGAACGTCTCGAGGCGGAAGAGGTACTCCTCCAGGGCGAAGTACGAGCCCTTCACCTGCAACTCCACGGGGATCGTGGAGTAGGGCCCGGTCGCCGAAGGCTGACTCGGCGCGATCGAGATGAGGTCCACCGCGGAACGGTCCGCCGCGCGCTTGAGCCTCCGAAGGAAGCCCGGCTCGTCGGCCGTCTCCGGGACCTGATCGTTCAGCTCGGCGAGCTGACGCGCCGTCGTGGGAGCCTGATCCTTCGCCTCGCGAAGCTCGGCCACCTGGGCCTGCAGCTGCTGCGTCTGCGCGGTTGCCTCCGTCACCTGGGTCTTGAGGTCGCCGACCTGGGCCATCTTCGGCTTGACGAGGACCATGAAGACGAGCAGCGCGACGACGACGGCTCCGATGCCGACGAACAGTGGACGACGGTTGGTCATGGCGTGCTCCCGTTCTGCGCGAGGTACTCGCTCGTGATGTCGACGGTGCTGTTGAAGGAGTAGACGACGGTGTTGCCGCCCTGGGCCTGGGCCGTTGACGAGGCCCACGCGTTCTCCCATCCGTCGACCGTCTCGAGGCTCTGCAGCCAATCGGACACCGACGGGATGTCGAGCGCGAATCCTGTGAAGGTCAGCGAGGCGACGATCTGGCCGCTTGCCGGCGCCGCTGGCGTCGTCCCGGTGGCCGTCGTCGTCGCCGGCACCGTGGCCGCAGGGGCCGTCGTCGTCGTCGCCGGGACCGTCCCCGGGATCGCGCCGCTCGCGCCCATGTTGGCGGTCACACCGGTCAGCCACACGCCGTCCGGAAGCGCCTTCGAGAGATCGTGCATGACATGCGACCAGCGGAGACCGCCGGCGAGCGCGCCCTGGACCAGGGCCAGCCGCGACGACAGGCTCTGGCGGAGCGTCTCGTACTGCTGCAGCCGGCTCGCCTCCGTCTGCAGGGCCGAGTTGGTGGCCTGCGCGCTGGAGAGCTGGTCGTCCAGGTCGGCGACCTTCGCGCCCTGGACCAGAGAGAACAGCACCAGGAGACCGACGAGCGCTGCGCCGACGAGGGACACGAGGCCCACCTTGCGGCGCGAGACCTGCTGCTCACGGGTCTCCGGCGGCAGGAGGTTGACCTGCGGCATCGGACGGGTTCGGGTGGTCAGGCTCATCGTGCTCCTCCGGGGATCGCGAGGCCGACCGCGACCGCGAGGTGCGGCTCGATCTCCTCATCGACGTCGAAGCTGGAATCGGCCCCGCGCGACAGGCGCCCCCGCTCCACGAGCACGCCGAGGCGCGTCTGGAGGAGGTCGCAGAAGCCGGGAAGCTTGGAACCGCCGCCGGTCACGACGACCCGCGCGATGTGGGCGCCGGGCGTCTGGGCCGCGTAGAACTCGAGCGAAGAACGGATCTCGTCGATCAGCGTCGAGGCCCGTCCGTCGGCGACCTGTCGGGCATCCTCGAGGTCCGCACCGGCGACCTCCTCGCCGCGCTTCAGCAGCTCGGCATCGGCCTCCGGCACGTCGAGGGCCCTGGCCACGGCGAGCGTGATGTCGTAGCCGCCGGTGGGCAGGATGCGCACGAACCGGGGAACGCCCTTGTCGTGCACACACAGGCTGGTGACCTCGGCCCCGACGTCGACGATGGCCTCGTCTCCGCCGTTGCCGAACACGGGGTCGTCGCCCTCGCCGACCGCGCGAAGAAGCGCGAAGGGGGCGAGATCGAGGCCCTGGGGCTCGAGCTTCGCCTCGCGGGCGACCTCGAGAAGGGTGTCCACCATGGAGCGCTGGGCGGCGACGAGCAGTACGCGGATCATCTGCGCGCCCTCGTGCTCGAACTCCTCCAGCACGTCGAAGTCGAGCACGGCCTCGTCCACCGGGATCGGGATGAAGTCCTGGACCTGGTAGCGGAGCGACTCGCGGAGCTCCTTCGTGGGCAGCCAGGGCAGCACGATCTCGCGAACGAGCACCCGCTGGTTGCCGACGCCCAGGTACACCTGGCGGCTACGGAAGCCACCCTGGCGCCACAGCTCCTTGAGGGCGGCCACGACGGCGGCGGGGTCGCGGATCTCCCCGTGCGCCACGGCGCCCGGCTCCAGCGCGACCTGCGCGGCGCGGGAGAGCGCACCCTCGTCACGCGATCCGGACAGCTCTGCCGCCCGGACGGCGGTCGCACCGATGTCGAGTCCGATCCTGATCTTGGACATCTCTACGCCTCGCTCTCGACCCGCACCGAGCGCTCGACGAGATACCTGCGCACGTCGGACTCGGGGATCCGATAGTTCTTTCCGACCCGGATGGCGGCGAGCTGCCCCGCCTTGATCATCCGGTACACCGTCATGTTGGAGACGCGCATCGCGCCCGCCACCTCCCCGACCGTGAGGAGCTGGTCGGAGTCGAACGCGCGCGCGCCATTGGCGGCGGTTGCGTCCGGTCGTTCGGTCGACACTGGGTTCACACATCACCTACATCTGTCGTGTGGTCCTGTCCCATCCGCCACAAGTGGCTCGGAACGGAACAGCGGCCACGGGGTCCAACAACCATCTCCCGGTACATCGGGCACCTCAGGGGCGTTCTGTAGCCTCGGCGGACAGAAATCCGGGAGAAAGAGGGGGCGTTTCGGGCTCAGCCCACGAGGTGCAGGTAGGCCTGGGCGATCTGGGGGGCGGCGAAGGTCGAGACCACGGCGCCGGCGGCCAGATAGGGGCCGAACGGGATGGCCTGCTTGCGCCCGCCGCGGCCGGCGAGCAGCACGACCACGGCCCCCAGCCCACCGGCCAGGATCGCGGCTCCCGCGGCTACCGCCACGTATCGCATGCCGAGGGAACCCAGGACCAGGCCGATGAGGGCGGCCAGCTTCACGTCACCCATCCCCATCCCTCTCGGGGAGATGAGGGCCACCACGAGGAGGCCTCCCCCGAACGCCAGGAAGCCCGCCGCGGCCCCGAAAGGGTCGGTCCCCTGCCCGGCCAGCCTTCCGGCCACGAGCACCACGGAGAAACCGATCAGGCCCGCGTAGACCAGGCGGTTCGGGATGATCCGGTGCCTGGCGTCGATGACGGCCGCGGCCAGCACGACGCCCAGGAAGACGGCCACCATCGCGGCCACCAGGGTCCGGTCGAAGGTGAGCGCGGCCGCAGCGAACAGCCCTCCGGTGAGGGCCTCGGTCAGCGGATAAAGGAGGGAGATCCGGACGCCGCACCCGCGGCACCGGCCTCGCAGGAGCAGGTAGGACACCACCGGCACGTTGTCGCGGGAGCGGATCGTTTTACCGCACCCCGGACAGGCCGAACGAGGCTTGACCACGGACTGCCGGCGGGGCAGGCGATAGGAGACAACGGTCAGGAACGACCCGATGGCCAGCCCGGCCATCACGAAGATGGCGACGCGCACCGCCTCCACGTCCTGCAGGCTAGCTTCCGGCACCGACACCTAGACGATCTCGCGCTTGTAGAGGACGTCCTCGAGGAACCCGGGATTGGTCGTGCCCGGGATCGTCACCTGGTTGTACTTGAACGAGGTGTTGGCGTTGAAGTTCACGGTCCCACCGAACACCTGCCCGGAGGCCAGGGAGCTATTCGAGTTGAGCGTCGCCGTGCAGTTCGAGGGGACGTAGATCAGCGCGTTCAGGTTCGGGCCGATCCCGCTGTTGGAGTTGGTCTGGAAGTTGCAGTACCCGGAGATCGCGGCCATCCCCACGAAGAGGTGCACGTTGTACGGACCCACGAGCGCGGTCCAGAACGTCCTGGTGTTGAACGTCATCGGCCCGTCGTCGTAGATCGCGAGGCTCCCTGGAAGGATCTTCGTCGGGGGGTTCCAGGTGCAGGGCGTCCCGCCGAGGCCGGTCAGTTGCAGCAGGAGGTTGCCGGTGACCCAGGTGTTGAGGGCCGTGGTGGCTGCGGCGCACGTGTTGACCTGCTGGAACACGTAGTTGTACGGAACCCCCGTCCACTTCGAGCTGTCCAGCGTGTACGTCGGGTACGCGCTCTGCGGAGGAACCCCGATGCCGGACGTGTTCGGGTATTTCGAGCCGCTGACGGCCCCCGCGCCGGCCGTGATCGTGCCGCCGGCCTTGGCGTCGCCGTAGACGTGCGACGACGCCGTCAGCGTGATGGTCGACGTCGACGAGGTGGCGGAACCGCCCACCGAGGACTTCCCGGACATGGAGATGGCGGTGTTGGCCCACAGGCTCCCCTTCACGACGGAGTTCCCGCTCATCGTGGCCGAGCCCTGCGCGTAGACGTTGCCGTAGTTGGTGGAGTTGCTGGCGAGGTTGAAGTTTCCGTTGGTGTACAGATCGGCGTTGTTGCTGCTGGAGCCGAAGACCTGGACGTTCGCGGCGAGGTTGAGGCTCGTCTGGCCCATGATCGCCGCCGCCGGGAACGCACCGCTGCCGTTCGGGGTGAGGCGTACGTACGCCTGCATCTTCCTGGTCGGCCTGGTCAGGCCGGACGGCTTGCCGGTGGAGACGATCTGGACGTACCCGGGCGTGACGCTCCCGGTCGTCACCTGCGAGCAGGTGAGGGCGTTCTGGCCCGTGTCGTAGTAGGTGACGTCGACGGAGAACGTCGTCGCCGGCGGACCGGCAAGGGTCTGCGTCACGTCGACGCCCGAGTCGCTGCACGGAAGGCTGGCCTGCGGGGTCGCGGCGAGCTGCGAGTAGTAGTAGTCCACCCCGGCCTCGGCTGCCGTGATGGCCTCGAACCGGCGGCGGTCCTCGCCGCTCGACTGCAGGTTGTGCTGCGAGATCTGGGTCGACGCCGCGGCCAGCACGAAGACGATCGCCGAGAGCATGACTGCCGTGAACATGGTGAATCCATCCTCGCTGTGGATCAGGCGCTTCATCGTCTTCATGGGAGTGCTCCTCGTCATCCGGAGGGGACAGGTGTACAGGGGTCGCCGACGGACTGGTTCCTGATGGCGATCGAGCTCGTGATCCTCGAGGTCGCCGAATCGGTGGTCTTCGCGTTCACGAGCAGGACGATGTTCACGACCCGCGGCCCGAGCGGGGAGTTGTATCCCTGGCTCGTGTCCGTCGTGAACTCGAAGGCGTGCACCGACTGGGTGACGTTCTGGAGACCCTCGGCCACCACCCACCAACCGGTCGCGGCGACCTCGTTCCCGGTCGGCCACGACCGTCGCAGGAGTCGGTTGTTCTCGATGCGGTACTGCACGCAGGTGCGTCCGCCACGGGTTGGCGCGTTGGCCTGGGTCTCGAACCGCAGCCCGTAGTACGAGATCAGGACGTTCGAGGCGTTCCGCTCGTTGATGGGATCGTAGAGGACCGTCCCCGAGCGCAGCTCCCGGTCGATCTGCTCGATCGCCTGCCGCGCCTCGTCGTTCGTCTGGGTGCGGTTCTGCTGATGGATGATGTCCTTCTGGACGCCCACCATGATCGTGAGGAAGGCGGTCAGGATGAGCGATGCGACCACCATCGAGATCAGCAGCTCGGGCAGGGTCATGCCGGCCTCGTCCTTGAACGGGCGGCGGATCGTTCGGCGACCACTCATGACGCCGGGGTGTACTTCGTGCTCGAGGTGAGGGTGCCGAGGTCGATGGCGAGGGTCACGTCCATGAGGGTGGTGCCCCCGCTGGTCAGTTGAACCTGCAGGTTCCCCACCACCGGGGAGCCGAGCACGGCGATGGCAGAGGTCCGGTCGGCGGTGCCGGAGGCGTTCACCGGGGTCTGGGCGGTGTAGGTGGGCACAGAGGTGAGGGAGGGCGTGAAGGTCATGGCGTAGGCCCCCGAGGTCACGGTGGAGGAGGCGCTCGGGGTGGGCGACCAGTCCCCGCTCGAGGACACGGTCTCCGTGGTGTAACCCGAGCCGTTCCAGATCGTGATGGTCCCCACCGAGCACGTCGAGGGGCTGGCCGGAAC
>JBHELK010000110.1:0-14493 GCA_046263085.1 Actinomycetota bacterium | reverse complement strand
TCGGAAGAGCGATGGCGATCAGGATGCCGATGATGAGAATGACCACCATGAGCTCGATCAGGGTGAATCCCTGCTCCTCGTTCCTGCGGTCCATAAGACGCTTCAGCATGTTGCTCACCTCCTTCTCAGTTGCTTTCGCGTACTGCGTTCTTGACGGGGTTTCGTCACGCAGGGGGCCCGACTTTAGGAGCCAAAGGGCCCTATCTCGGGGCCGTTTGGAGGTGATCCAGCCTGCGGCGGAGCGGCCGCTCGCTTGAACCGGGTCGAGACGGGTCCCGGGGCCCCGTCAATGTTTCCTGCGGCGAGCGTCAAGTTTCCTTGCCTCGCGCCGAAAGAGATGGGGAAGGAGTCCACGACCCGGGCGAAGGGAGGCGAACATGACGAGCCAGGCCGCGGTGAAGGAAGTGACGACGCTCGCTCGGCGGGCACTGAACGACGATCTCCCCATGGGCGCGCTCGCGGCCCTCGTCCAGCTCCGGACTCGCCTCGGTGAAGCCGAACGAGCGTCGATCGAAGGCGCCCGGGCCCGAGGGGCGAGCTGGGAGGACATCGCCACCACCCTGGGCGTCACCCGGCAGGCGCTGCACCAGCGCATGCAGCGAGTGCACCGCCGCGCCGGGTAGTCAGACCGCCGGGCTCAGCCCCGCCGGGCTCAGAGGCCGAGCGCGAACCGCGTGATGCGGTCGCGGACCATCGTCGGCACCACGCGCTCCATCGCCGCCATGGCCTTTGCGTCGTAGCCGACGAGGTACCGGGGACGAGGGATCCGGCTGGACACCGCCTGTCCGATCACCCTCGCCACTCGCCCCGGATCACCCATGAACCGTCGCGTCAGGCGGATGCCCGTGAGCGTTCGCTGGTACGCCGTCTGGTATCGGGATTCGTCGCGCCGCGCGAGATCCTCGGTCGCGTCCTCCCAGATGTCGGTGTCGAACCCGCCGGGCTCCACCAGCGCCACGTGGATGCCCTCGCGGGCGATCTCCACTCGAAGGGCGTCGGAGAGCGCCTCGAGGGCATGCTTCGCACCCTGATACCAGCCGGTGAGCGGCGTGGTGGCCACGCCGTAGATCGACGACACGTTGACGATCCGCCCACCTGCGCCCGCGCGCATGTGCGGGATGGCGAGCCGAGCGAGGCGGATCGGGGCGACGACCATGGTCTCGACGGCGTGACGCGCCTCGTCGTCGGTGACCTCCTCGATCGCACCGGTCACCTGGACCCCCGCGTTGTTGACCAGGCCGAACGGGCGCAGCTGATCCACGATCCGCTCACACCTCTCGACGTCGGTGACGTCGAGCAACACGGTGTCCACGTGCACGCCCGCCTTCTCGGCCTCTGCCTTGACGTGCCGGGCCTTCTCCTCCGAGCGCACGCTGCCCACCGAGTGGAAGCCGCGGCGCGCCAGCTCGATGGCCGTGGCCAGGCCGATCCCCGAGTTCGCGCCGGTGGTGAGAACGGTGTCGCCCATCGCTCCGCACCCTTTACCCATACGTACACGGGGCGACGCCCTCGGCTAGCCTCCACCCACGTTGATCCTCACGAGCCTGGAGATCGATCCGGCGGCGTTCGAGCGCCGCACGGGTTGGGCCATCAAGCCGGAGGGCGCCTGCAAGGACGTGCGCTGCGTCCCGATCCCGGACCGACTTCCGGACGGACGGCTGGACGCGCGGATCCTGGCCGAGCGTCTCGGGATGCCCCTCGTGCACGACGAGGTGGTGGGGTTGTGGGCGCTCGGCCCCGAATCGGGCGGCCGGACGCTGACCTCGGCTGAGGCGCCGGACTTCTCGCTGCCGGACTGGCGCGGCGAGGAGTTCCGTCTGTCGTCGCTCCGGGGGCAGAAGGTCCTCCTGCTGTGCTGGGCCTCGTGGTGAGGGTGCCGCTTCGACCTGCCCGGGTGGCAGGAGGTGCGGAACGACTTGCATCCCAACGGATTCGAGGTCGTCACGATCGCCCTCGACGTGGGCGGCCTGCCCGAGGTCCGGTACTGGATCGAACGCGCGGAGCCCGACCACCCATCGCTCGTCGACGAGGGCCATCTCATGGACGAGCTCTTCGGCGTGGTGAACGTTCCCACCGGGATCTGCATCGACGAGGAGGGAACGATCGTTCGCCCGCCGGAGCCGGCCTTCCCCTCGAAGATCGGCTTCCGCATTCCGAAGGGCGAGCTCGGTGAGCTGGACCCCTACATCGCGGACATGCTCGAGGAGACGAGAAAGATCCGGCGCGACGATCGCTACGAGCCGGCGCTGCGGGACTGGGTCGAGCACGGTTCGGCCAGCCGGTACGCGCTCTCACCGGGTGACGTGGTCGAACGATCGAGACCCCGGCCCCGAGAGGTCGGGGAGGCCGCCGCGCACTTCGAGCTCGGACAGCACCTGTGGCGGGAAGGGGGTCGCGACGACGCCATCCGGCACTTCCGCGAGGCCCACCGGCTGCAACCGGACAACTGGACGTACAAGCGCCAGGCGTGGTCGTTCGTGAATCCCCTGCAGGCCCCGTCGGCGGAGTTCGAGGGGGACTGGGTCGGCGAGGTCAAGCGGATCGGAGCCGAGAACTACTATCCCGAGCTGGAGATGTGAGGACATGCGACTTGGTCTGACGCCGCCGATCGAGGTCATGGGTTTCCGGGAAGCCGTGAAGCTCTGCGCGGCCGCGGAAGGCCTCGGCTACACGGACGTCTGGACCGCCGAGGTCGGTGCGACGGATGCCTTCTCCCCGCTCGCGGCCATCGCCACGAGTACCGAGCGCGTTCGCCTGGGCACGGCCGTCGTCCCGATCTTCACCCGTCCCGCCGCGCTGACCGCGATGAGCGCGGCCGGCATCCAGCAACTGTCCGGTGGCCGCTTCGCCCTGGGGATCGGCACCTCCTCGCCCGCGATCGTCGGGCAGTGGATGGGACTCGAGTTCGATCCTCGCGTGCGGCGAGTGGAGGAGTACGTCGAGGTGCTGCGCGAGGCGCTCGCCGGCAAGAAGGTCACACATCGGGGTGAGACCCTTCGCTCCGAGAACTTCCGGCTCCAGGTGGACCCGGGCCCGCCGGTGCCCATCTTCATCGCCGCGCTCGGTCCGAGGATGTGCCGTCTCGCCGGACGGGTCGCCGACGGCGTGCTCTTCTACTTCATGTCGCCCGACGGCGTCCGCCGGGCGCTCGAGGACGTCGCCGCCGGCGCGAGAGAGGCCGGCCGGGATCCCGGCGAGCTCGACGTCTTCATCAGGTTGCCGGTCGCCGCCGGCGAGGACGAGGAGACGGCCCGCTTCATGGCCCGCCGGCTCCTGACGGGGTACGCGATCGTGCCCGCCTACAACGCATCGCTCGCGCGGCAGGGGTTCGAGGAGGAGGCAGCGGGGATCGCGAAGGCGTGGGCGGCGGGGGAGCGCGATCGCGCCACCGAGCTCTTCTCGGACCGCCTCCTGGACGAGATGTTCGTGATCGGTGAGGCCGGCCGCTGCCGGAGTCGGATCGACGCCTACCGCGCGGCCGGCGTGCGGACGCCGGTCGTCATGCCGCTCTCGTTCGCCGGCACGCCGGAGGAGCGATCCGAGCGGGTGGCGGACGCCGTTCGGGCTCTGGCCCCCGGGTCCTCGTGAGGCCTATGCTTGCCCCGTCATGAGCGACCGACCGCGGCGCAGACGGGGAAACGCGCGGGAGTTCTTCACGAACTGGAGCGAGTACGAGGGCCCCTTCGGCAAGAAGATCGCCCTCACCCTCAGGAACCGCTGGCTGACGATCGCGACGTTCAAGGGGTGCTGCGGCCATCCTGGCGAACCCGGCTGCTGACAGGTCGAACGGGAGGAGCCCGGTCCGGGCTCCGAGGGTCACCACCACGATCACGACGACGACTGAGCCAGGCGTCGCCCCAGACTGAGATCAGCCGCCGGCCTGCTCCGGCCCGGTCGCCGACTGCTCCGCCGGGGTCGCCGGCGAGCTCTCCGCCTGCACCGCCTCTCCCTGCTGCCCGACCTCCGGGCCTTGGGCGATCTGCCGCTGGTACTCCGCGATCTCCTGCACCAGCCGGTCGACCTCGCCCGCCGGGGGCGCTGTTCCCTCGGTCTTCTCCTTCGCGATCAGGTAGCCGATCCGCTTCGCGTTGTCGTCGGCCTTCTTCTGAAGCTGCGCGTCGCCGACCCTGTCCTTGACCGAGGCCGTGCCCTTCTTGATGCCCTCGCCGGCCTTCTCGGCGGTCTCCTTGACCTTGTCCAGGAATCCCATCCCATCCTCCTCGTGGTTCGCCGGCCTCGACCGTATCGTTGGGTGGACGACCGGAGCAAGGGGAGGTCAAAGGTCCAATCAAAGGATCCGGCCTATTTGCCGATACATCGAGTGCAGGCCACGGAGTCGGAGGGCGAAAGGACGGGTCGATGCACGCAGGTCTGATCAAGCGGATGGGCGCGGTGTTGGTCGCTGCGGGGCTCTTCGCCGGTGTCGCCGGTGGGGCCTCTGCTCATCCCGGCATGGCCAACACCAAGATGAGTTTCCGACTCGCCGAGCACGATTACCTGGCCGGAGACACGGTGAACGGCGGCGTGCGCCTCGCGACCCGCGACGGGCACCGCTGGGCTCCGTTCGCGGGCGCCTCTCTCTCGGTCCAGGTGGACGGAACCGAGATGGCGACCGCCACGACCGACCAGGACGGCAGCGCGACGTTCTCGTTCACGGCCGACGCCGAGGGGGATCACGTGGTGAAGGTCGTGTACGCGGGCGACGACTCCCACCGAAAGCGCCAGCGGGCGCAGGGATTCTCGGTCTCGACGGCGTCCGACGACACCGGCGGTGACGACGACACCGGCGACGATTCCGGTGGCGGCGGGACCGACGACGGAGCGACTTCCGGGTAAGGCATCCCCTCTAGCCCCCCCGGCTACGAAAGAGCTCGGCCTTCACGGCAGGCCGAGCTCTTTCATGTCCGCCCCTGTTCGCCGCGGAGTGGCTACCCTTGCGGTCCATGGCCGACAGCGTGGGACCTCGCGGGATCGACCGGCTCCTCGAGCTGCAGGAGCTGGATCTCTCCATCGACCGCCTGCGCTCGCGGCAGGAGGAGCTCGAGTCGGGCGAGGACGTCCGGACTGCCAGGCTCAACATGGAGAAGGCGGAGAACGTCCTCGGGGAGCTGAAGCTGGCCCTCGACTCCCTCGACCGGGAGCAGCGGCGCCTCGAGAACGAGATCGACTCGCTCACCCGGAAGGCCGACGCCGAGCAGAAGCGCATGTACGACGGCTCGGTGGTCAATCCCAAGGAGCTCGAGTCGATCCAGCACGAGGTGCAGAACCTCGGGCAGCGGCGGGGGAGGCTCGAGGACGAACTCCTGGAACAGCTGGAGCGCCGCGAGGACCTCGAGTCACGGATCAAGCAGGCCGAGGCGGAGGCGACGGAGGCTCGCGACCGCCTCAGCGAGGTGTCCGGCGAGTCCATCCACGAGCTCGAGGACATCTCGAAGGGACTCATGTCACGCACCGCCGAGCGGGCGCAGCTCGCCCCGGCCTTCGACGAGGAGCTCCTCGAGCTGTACGAGGACCTCCGGCGCCAGAAGCGCGGCGTCGGCGCGGCGGCGCTCGAGGACGGCGTGTGCCAGGGATGCCATCAGAAGCTCTCGTCGATGGAGATGGCCCGCCTCAAGAAGACGCACGGCGTGAAGCGGTGCGAGTACTGCCGCCGGATCCTCGTGTCCCCTCCGCCGGCACAGGCTCCGCCCGCGACGGGCGCGGGGGAGTGACGGCGGAGGACTCACCGAAGCGCGCCGTGATCGTGGCGTGCGACGGCGCCGCTCGCGGCAACCCGGGGCCGGCCGGCATCGGCGCGGTCGTCGTCTCCCTCGACGGTGAGGTGCTGGCCGAGGTCGCGGAGGGCATCGGGGTCGCGTCGAACAATGTGGCCGAGTACCGAGCCGCCATCGCCGGGCTCGCCGCAGCCAGGGAGCTGGGCGCCACCGACGTCCTGCTGCGCTCGGACAGCCGCCTGCTGATCGAGCAGCTCGCCGGGCGGTTCCGTGTGAAGCACCCCACCCTGCAGCGTCTGCACACCGAGGCCCGAGGGCTGCTGGCCGCCTTCGAGCGATACAAGCTCGAGCACGTCCCTCGCGAGCGCAACAAGCACGCCGACAAGCTCGCGAATCTGGGTGTCGACGAGTGGCTGGCGACGGAGGGCGCCGGGTACGAGCGCCCATCCCCACCGGTTCCCCTGTTCCCCGATCAGGGCCAGTAACCAGGTCCTATACTTTCGGCGAAGCTGAGGAGCCGGCCGGGCGGCCGCGGGGGGTGGTGCTTCGGCCTCATCCCTCGAGGAAAGTCCGGACTCCACAGGGCAGGATGCTGGGTAACTCCCAGGCGGGGCGACCCGTGGAAAGTGCCACAGAGAACAGACCGCCGCGGAGGGTTCGGGAGGGTAGCTCGCCACAGGCGAGCGGACCTCCTGACCAGAAGGGCCGCGGAAAGGGTGAAACGGTGAGGTAAGAGCTCACCAGCGGGGCGGGTGACCGTCCCGGCTCGGCAAACCCCATCCGGAGCAAGGCCAAGCAGGGGGAGGGCGGCCCGTCCGATCCCCCGGGTAGGCCGCACGAGGGCGAGAGCCCCGGGGGGCTGGCGGAGACCCCCAGAGAGATGGCCGCCGGTGACTTCGGTCGCCACAGAATCCGGCTTACAGGCCGGCTCCTCGACTTCTCCTCTCGCGCGGCGCGATACCGTCGCGCTGTGCGCAGGCAGGTGCTCTTCAGTCTCGCCGCCGCGGCCGTGGTCGCGATCGTCCTGCTCGGTTTCGCGCTCCTGGGCGGCAACTCCGGGGCGCCGGCACCCGGGGTGGTGCGCATCTCGGGGACGATCCCGGAGGTCTCGGGAACGACCCTGCAAGGAACCCCGTTCGAAACGAAGGCCTACCGGGGCAAGACGCTCGTCGTGAACTTCTGGAACCCGTACTGCACCCCGTGCCGGCAGGAGGCCACGGTCCTGGACCTCGCCGCGGGTCGCCTTGGCGATCACGCGGTGGTCATGGTCGGGGTCCTGTTCTCCAACGCAAACTTCCCTCACGACGTCCCCTCCGCGGCGCGCTTCGCGGAGGAGCTCGCCGAGCCGTATCCCACGATCGACGACCCTTCGCACGCCATCGCCGGCCGGTTCGGCGTCAGAGGGATCCCGGTGACCGTGATCGCCGACGCCCGAGGTCGTCTGCGCTACGAGGTCCTCGGCGCGCTGAAGCCGGGCCAGCTCGAACGACTGGTCAGGCGGGTCGAGCGGCGTTGAGCCGGGCCCGCTGCAGCTGTTTGCCCGCGTGGTAGCTGGACCGCACGAGGGGTCCCGCCTCCACGTGCGCGAACCCCATCTCCGGTCCCAGCTCGGCGTGGGAGTCGAACTCCCCGGGCGTCACCCACCGGTCGATCGGGAGATGGAACTTGGTCGGCTGCAGGTACTGGCCCATCGTGAGCAGGTCGCATCCGGCGTCACGGAGGTCGCGCATGGCCTCCGGGACCTCGTCGGGACGCTCGCCCATCCCGAGGATCAGGTTGGACTTCGTCACCTGCTCGGCCCGGAGCCGTTTGGCGATGCGCAGGACTTCCAGCGAGCGCTCGTAACCGAACGCCGGGCGGATCCGGGAGTGCAGCCTGCGGACGGTCTCGAGGTTGTGGGCGAACACGTCGGGCTCCGCCTCGACGACGGTCGCGATGTCGCGCTCGCCACCCTTGAAATCCGCGGGCAGCACCTCCACGGCACATCCCGGCACGGCCTCCCGAACGGCCGTGATCGATGCGGCCCAGATTCGAGCCCCCCCGTCGGGGAGATCGTCCCTCGCCACCCCGGTGAGCACGACGTACCGGAGTCCCATCGCCTGGACGGCTTCGGCGATGCGCTGGGGCTCCTTCTCGTCCACGGCGAGGGGCTTGGCCGTCATCACGTCGCAGAACCCGCACCGTCTCGTGCACCGGTCGCCGAGGATGAGGAACGTGGCCTCGCGCTCCTCCCAGCACTCGAAGATGTTGGGGCACCCCGCCTCCTCGCAGACCGTGTGCAGCTCCTGTCCCCGCATGAGGCCCTTCAGCTCCAGGTAGTTGGGGCCGGTGCGAGCCTTCACCTTCAGCCAGTCGGGGCGTCGCTCGCGCGGCCGGAGGGTCTGGGCGCAGCCGACGGAATGCGCGGTATGGGTGTCGGCGGCACGATCCGTGACGATCGGGAGGTACAGCCGTCGTTTGTGGGGGTTGTGCTCGCGGGTCGGCATGGCATCAAGTGTATCCGCGCCGGCCCGGCGGGCGGCCCGGGTTTGGGGGCGGATCGATCCGGAGAAACTCCGCCCACGATGCAGGAGATCCGTGGCCCGGGCCATCCTGTTCCCGACAGCATCCCGGAGGAACTCGTCGCCGTGTACGGCGACCAGGCCCGCCACACCGTTCGCTACCGCAGGTCGTGGCGCTACCGGCAGGCCCGGCGGGTGGAGGGTTGGATCCAGGGTCGCACCCCGCGGTTCCTCATCCTCGCCGCTCTGCTGTGGACCGTGATCCTCGCGGGCCTCACGGCCTCCATGGTCCTCGCCGCGCTCCGGTGGCCGGCCCAGATGCTCGACGCCGGCATGCTCGTGGGCGCCGCCGCCACCTCCTCCATCCTCACGGCGTTCGTCATCCGCCGCAGAACCCCCGCCGCGCGCTGATCGCCCGTTCGTCCTGAGTGGGGCCCGCCCCGTATCGTGGCGTCGTGCTGAGCGGACTCGTCGCCACCGGACCCGACCAGTCGATCGTTCGGTCGCTCAATCGTTGGTTCGCGGCTTCCTCCGGGCGCACCGACCTCGCCAAGGCCCTCACCGTGATCCCGCTGTACGTCGTGATCGCGATCGTGGTTCTCGCGTGGCTGTTCGACTGGGGCGGCGGGGCCGACCGCCGGGCCTTCCTCGTGTTGGGCGTGGGCGGGGCCGCGCTCGCTCTCCTCGGCAATCACTTCCTCGCGGACGTCTACCACCGGCCGCGGCCCTTCGTCGCCATGCCCGAGGTTCGGCTCCTGATCGCGCACTCGAAGGAGACGAGCATGTACTCGGATCACCTGGCCGTGGCCGGCGGCCTCTGTGCCGGACTGTTCGCCACGCGACGCTGGCGCCTGGCGGCCATCGCGGTGCTGGCCGCGCTCGCGGTCGCGATCGGGAGGGTCGGCGCCGGGCTCCACTACCCGAGCGACGTGGCCGCGGGCTTCGCGGCCGGAGCCGTCGGGTTCCTCGTGCTGGTGCCGGCACGCGGCGTCGTGGCGGCGATCATCCGCCCCATCGGCAGACTGGAAGCGCGCCTCATCGACGGGAGGTCTTGAGATGGCGGACTCGTACGTATGGGACGTGCGGAACCCCGACGGGGGAGCGATGGGCCTGGAGTTCGCGCGTGGGCGCTCGGCCCGTGTCGACGTGATCCTGGTGCACGCAGCGCCGAGCCGGCTTACGGTGGAGGTCCGCAACCAGGCCGGCGTGCTCGTGGCGAAGGGCCGCGATCTCACGCACGATGCGATCGCTCCGATGTCCCGCCTGACGATCGCCGACGGCAAGGTCACTCGCGAGAACGTGTGGCCCGAAGAGGGCGACGTCGGCACGCCGGTGATGCTCCCCGGCGGCGAGTTCGGCGTGCTCCAGCGATGGTGGAACGACGACGTGGGCCAGGAATGGAAATGGTCCGTCGAATTCCACGGCCGCTCCAGAGTGCCCTTGAAGGGGTCGCCGTGACGATCAGACGATGGGGTGGGGGTTGGGGAGGGGTAGCCCCTCCCCAATAAGAAACAAACTAAAACTTCGCGAGCTCGCGCATCTGTTCGTGGATGCGGTCCGCGTCGGGCATGTAGAAGTGCTCGAGCGGGGTGCTGAACGGCATCGCGGGGATGTCGGGACCGCCGATGCGGACGATCGGTCCGTCGAGCTCGAACAGCAGCTCCTCGGCGATCGTGGCGGCGATCTCCGCCCCGGCGCCGTACGTGCGGTTGTCCTCGTACACGACCATGGCCTTCGAGGTCTTGCGAACCGAGTCGAGGATGGTGCCCTTGTCGAGCGGTGAGATCGTGCGGACGTCCACGACCTCCGCGGAGTACCCATCCTCCTCCTCGAGCCGCTGTGCGGCCTCGAGGCACAGGTGGAGCATCAGGCCGTAGGCCACGACGGTGAGGTCCTCGCCCTCCCGCTTCACGTCGGCCACGCCGATGGGGACCTCGTACGCCTCGTCCGGCACGTCGCCCTTGATCAGGCGATAGGTCTTCTTGTGCTCGAGGAACAGCACGGGATCGGGGTCGCGGATCGCCGCCCGCAGCATGCCCTTCACGTCGTACGGAGTGGAGGGGAGCACGACCTTCAACCCCGGCACGTGCCCGTAGAACGCCTCGATGGACTGCGAGTGATACAGCGCCCCGTGCACGCCCCCGCCGTACGGCGCCCGCACCACCATCGGCACGCCGAAGTCGCCGTTCGACCGGTACCGGATGCGGGCCGCCTCGCTCACCAGCTGGTCGAAGGCGGGATGGATGAAGTCGGCGAACTGGATCTCGGCCACCGGGAGCAGGCCGTGCAGGGCCATGCCGATGGCCACCCCGACGATGCCGGCCTCGGCGAGCGGCGTGTCGATCACGCGCTCCTCGCCGAACTCGTCGAGGAAGTCCGCCGTCACCCGGAATACACCGCCGCGAGCGCCGACGTCCTCGCCGAGCACGAGCACGCGATCGTCCGCGTGCATCTCCTCCCAGAGGGTGTCGTGGATCGTCTGGACGACGTTCTTCTCGGTTGTCCCGATCGGGGGGTCCGCTCGCTTCGAGTCGCCGGCCATAGATCTCCGAGGGGCGAGCTACCCCCCCGAACCCCCCTCCGCGAAGAGGTGCTTCATGGCCGATTCCGGCTCGGGGTCGGCGGCGTCCCACGCCCTGTCGACGGCCTCGTCGACCTCGGCCTTGAGCTCGATACGCAGCGCCTCGATGCCCTCGTCGTCCATCAGGCCGAGATCCTTCAGCTCCGTCCCGAAACGCACGATGGGGTCGTTGCGTTTGGCCTCCTCGACCTCTTCGCGGGTGCGGTACGTGCGGTCGTCGTCGTCCGAGGTGTGCGGATGGAACCGGTACGTGCGGACCTCGATCATCGACGGTCCCTCGCCTGCTCGCGCCCGCTCCACGGCGTCGGTCATGGCCTCGTAGCAGGCGAGCACGTCGTTGCCGTCGACGGTGACGCCCGGGAACCCGTACGCCTGCGCCCGCACGCTGACCTCCTTGACCGCCATCTGCTTCGACAGCGGGACGGAGATCGCGTACAGGTTGTTCTCGCAGACCCACACGACGGGCAGCTTGTGGATGCCCGCGAAGTTCAGTCCCTCGTGCCAGTCGCCCTCGCTCGTGGCGCCGTCGCCGAACCAGCAGCCGACGATGGCGTCCTCGCGCCGGTACTTGATGGCATAGGCCACGCCCGAAGCGTGAGGGATCTGGGTGGCGATGGGGGAGGACCCGGTGATGATGTTGAGCCGCCGCGAACCCCAGTGCGCCGGCATCTGCCGGCCGCCGCTCGACGGGTCGTCGGCCTTGCCGAACACGCCGAGGAAGATGTCGTAGGGCGTCATCCCGGCCACGAGGCAGATGGCGAGGTCGCGGTAGTACGGCACGAACACGTCCTTGCCCTTGGCCAGGGGCCACGACGTGCCCACCTGGCAGCCCTCGTGGCCGGAGACGGGCACGACGAACGGCGCCTTGCCCTGTCGGTTCAGGCGGAACTGGGCCTCGTCGCACAACCGCGCCGTCACCATCGTCCGGTACATCGACAGCAGCTCGTCGCCGGAAAGTCCGAGGGTTTCGTGACGGGCGGTGGTCTGCCTCACCCGGGTAGCCACGGGCGGAGTGTAGCATCGGCGGCCCCGCGGCCCTCTCGCTCGCGCAGTGGATAAGCTGTCCGCCCCATGGCCCTCGAACGACAGCCGGCGCACTCCGATCAGGTCCTCGCTCTGCTCGGTGGGCTGCGGACCGTCGACGCCGCCGGACCGATCATGGCGGACACCGAGCTGGATTCGATCGGCTTCGACTCGCTGGCCGGAGCTGAGTTCGCGGCGGCGGCCGAGCGCGATCTCGGGATCGACCTCGTCGAGTGCAGGCTGGCCGGGCTCCGAACTGCCGGTGACGTGGCCGTGCTCGTGGAGGAGACGGCTCGCGCGGAGCGCAGATCGCGCGAGCGCTATCCGCGCGGGATGGGTCGCTTCCAGCGCCCGGCGAGCGCGATCCTCGGGCCGCTCTGCCGGTGGTGGTTCTCACTCGAGGTCACGGGAACCGGGAACATCCCGAGCCGGGGGCCGGCCATCCTCTGCATGAATCACGAGAGCCTCCTGGACATCCCCCTCGTGGTCGTGGCGCTGCCACGGCCCGCCCGGTTCATGGCCAAGCGCGAGCTGTTCGCGAAGCCCCGCATGGCACGGTTCTTCCACGAGCTGGGCGGGTTCTCCGTCGATCGCCTCGAGTTCGATCTCCGGGCCATCGAGATCGCGCTCGAGATCATCCGGCGGGGCGAGGTGCTCGGGATGTACCCGGAGGGGACCAGGACGCCGGATCGATTGCTGCCGTTCCGCGAGGGCGCCGCCTGGCTGGCCCTGAAGACGGGCACGCCCCTGGTGCCGGCCGCCCTCGTCGGCACCGGGAGCGCCATGCCCACCGGATCGAGGTTCTTCAAGCGGGTCTCGATCCGCATCTCGCTCGCCCCGCCGATCGAGGTGGAGGTCGTCGAGGATCCCGTCGAGCGCCGCAAGCGGGCGAAGGACCTCACCCAGGAGCTGCGGGAAGCGGTCGAGTCGATGTGGGAGCCGTCCGGTGCAGGCCGCTGACCCGCCCGTCGTCGACGCCACCGACGCCGACTTCGCCCAGGTCGTCCTGGAGGAGTCGAAGCGTCGCCCGGTGGTCGTCGATTTCTGGGCCGGATGGTGTCGCCCGTGCCTGGTCCTCGGCCCCGTGCTCGAGCGGATCGCGGATGAGCACGCGGGCGCGTTCCTCCTTGTGAAGGTCGACGTCGATGCCAACCAGGTCAGCGCGTCGCAGTTCGGCGTGCAGAGCATCCCGAACGTGTGGGCGTTCCGCGACGGCCGGCCCGTGGATCAGTTCATCGGCGCGCTTCCCGAGCCCGCCGTTCGGGAGTGGATCGGGCGGCTCCTGCCGACGGAGGCCGACGCCGGAGCGGAGCGAGCGGTGGAGGCCGAGCGGGAGGGCAGGCTGGAGGACGCCGAGCGCGGATACCGGGATGCCCTGCAGGCCGACGGGGGGAATCGTGTCGCGAGGCTCGGCCTGGGACGCGTGCTCGCCCAGCGCGGCGAGCTCGAGGAGGCCCGCGAGCTCGTGGGGCCGCTCCTGCCGGATCCGGAGGCCGAGCGAGTGCTGGCGGCGATCCGCGTGGCGGGTTGGAGCGAAGCCGATGGATCCGACCCCGTGGCCCGGGGGAAGGCGGCGGCCGCGGAAGGGCGGTGGGAGGACGCGCTCCAAGCGCTGTTGCCGCTGGTCAAGGAGCAGGAGGAGGCGAAGCGGGCCGTCCTCGACGTGTTCGCCGTGCTGGGGGACGACGACCCCGTGACCAGGACGTACCGTCCACGCCTGGCGAACGCCCTGTACTGAGCCATCCCGCCTAGGGCCGCCGGCCGGGTCCCGAAATAGTGAATTTGGACGATCCTGGGCGCGGTTCGCCTCAGTATCCTCAGCCCATGCGCCGATCCGCGATCGCGTCGATGCTGTTCGTCGCGTCTCTCGTGGGGACGGCGGTGGCGGGCATCAGCGCTCGGGCGCCGGCCGCGACGTCGGCGGTCACGGTCTCGGCCACCGCCGACTCCTACGTCACCCTCACCGACAAGGCCCGCACGAGGAACTTCGGCTCGTGGCACCGGCTCTCGGTCGACGGTCTGCCGAAGCGGCGAGCGGTGCTGCGCTTCGACGTGCCATCCACGCAGGGCACGGTGTCGGCGGCCACGCTTCGTCTGTACGCGGTCGATGGGTCGGGCGTCGGTCCCTCGCTGCACCCGGTGGCCGACGACACCTGGGACGAACACACGGTGACGTGGCCGACGAGACCGCGATTCGGCAAGGCGATCGACTCCTTCGGCGCGGTGAAGCCGCAGACATGGGTGGAGGTCGACGTCTCGAGCGTCGTCACCGGGGCGGGGACGTACTCGTTCGGGCTGGCCGGCAGGAACCCGGACGGGACGCGGTACGTCTCCCGGGAGGGCAACCCGGACCGCGCGCCGCAGCTCGTGGTGTCGTGGTCCTCGCCGACCCCGACGCCCACCGGCACGCCGAAGCCGACGGCGACGCCCACCCCCACGCCGACTCCGAGTGCCACGCCGACGCCGACGCCGACTCCGAGTGCCACACCGACGGCGACGCCCACCCCCACGCCGACTCCGACACCCACGCCGACTCCGACACCCACGCCGACTCCGACACCCACGCCAGCCGTGAGCGCGACGCCGACGCCGACACCGACGCCGACGCACACCCCCACGCCAACGCCGACCCCAACGCCGACCCCAACGCCGACCCCAACGCCGACCCCAACGC
>JBHELK010000109.1:0-8648 GCA_046263085.1 Actinomycetota bacterium | reverse complement strand
GTGTGAACGAGGAAAGCCTCCGTCGAGCCAATGCATTCCTTGCCGCGATCGCGGCCAAGGTGCAGCCCGGGCAGTCATTGGCTGCCAGTCCAGCTGACATCGGCAAGCAGGTGGGTCTGCCCGATCCATTGGCTGCGGCGCGGGCGGTGCGGGCCCTGCTGGCGCGGCGGCGGCTGGAGATGACCGACGGGTCCTACAAGCTCCTCGACGCCCGCCCCATCGAGGCGGGCGAGCCGGAGTCGATCGCGCGCCCGCCCCGCCGGAAGCGCGCGGCTCGTGCCGGGCGCCCCCGTGGGAGTGGCGATCCGTCGCGTCCCACCTACACCGAGCTCGGTCGGCAGACCGTCGACAAGCTCATCGAGCTCGGGCGCGAGGTGGGCACGCTGCGTGGGAACCTCCGCACGGCCAGAGAGGAGTCCCGGGAGGCCCGCGAAGCGAAGGACGACGCCGAGCGCCGGGCCCAGACGTTGCAGTCCCGCGTCCGCGAGCTGGAGGGCCGGGTGGAGATGGCGGAGTCCAACCTCCGCACCATCCTCACCGCCGCCCGCGGCGGCGGGCGCTCCGAATCGGTGGGTGACGCCGAGATGGACGCCATCCTCGGTGTCCTCCGAGACCGGACCGGGCCCCACGGGCCCGCGTCGACGGCGGGCTGAGGCGGATGATGCGCCGATGATGGAAGAGGCGAGGTCCGTCTGGGAGGGCCGGGTCGGCGATACCCAGCTCGTGGTCCAGGTCCAGCCGTCGGGCCGCATCGCGGCGCAGTGGCGGGGCAAGTCGGGGAACGAGCGCCGGGTCGTGGTGAACACGATCGATGAGTTCGAGCGCTCCGTGCTGTTCCAGTTGATGCTGACGGCGCCGAAGGACCAGGCCGGATTGCCGGCGGAGATCGTGCAGGCGGTGCAGCAGGCGCGGGTCGGTCTCCCGGATCCCACACAGGCTCCCCGTGCCCCGAGGAAGAAGCGGCGTCCCCCGCGGCGTCCGGGTCCCAGGCCCCGACGGCGCTAGGTCGGCTCAGCTGCTCCGAACGGCGTTCCGGCGGCGCGGACGGCCCGCGACGGCGCCGGCCAGGATGAGCAGGGCGAAGCCCGCAACGCCCGCGGCGACCCCCGCACCTGAGGCGCCCGAGCTGTTTCCGAACGCTTCCCGCCGGGAGGGAAGACCGGCGCCGCGAAGCTCGCCGAGGAGAAGCGGCGATCCGGCTCGCCACCCGGGATCGACATCGGCGTCGAACAGCCCGTGCTGCCCGGCGGGGATGTGGAACCAGGGACGCACGCTGACGTAGGGGGCGAAGTCCCCCGGCCCGTAGGGATACACGTCGAACGCGACGCGGACCGTGCCGCCCGTCTTCGTCTCGATCGCCACGGCCACGTCGTACTTCGGCCCGAGGCTCCCGGTCGGTGCCCGGTCGAAGACCGATCCCCTCATCGCGCCGGTCACGCCGACGGCGCTCACGAGGTCCACGAAAGGGTTGGTCGCGGGAACGCCCTCGCAGTACATGAGGCAATCGCCCGTCCAGTGGAGCACGAGGGGGTGATCGAGCCCGGGGCCGGTGATCGTGGCCGAGCCGGCGACGGGCATGTTCTCGTCCCAGCCGGGGCCCTTGGCCGCGGCGGGCCCGGCGATCGTCAGGAACGCGGCGATCAGTGCGACGGCGGCGAAGATCCTCCTGGTCATGCCATCCCTACACCTCCCACGCGGAGGTGGTTCCCGTCACAGGACGTCGGGATTGAGCGGCGTGGGAGGCCGTCGATCCTCGAGCACCGCGATGAGGTTCTCGGCCGCGAGCATCCCCATGGCGTCCCTCGTGGCCACCGTGGCGCTTCCCAGGTGGGGGACGACCACCGCGCCGTCCTGGCGCAGCAGGCCGGCGTGCACCTCGGGCTCCCGCTCGAACACGTCGAGCCCGGCACCGAAGATCTCACCCGCCTCGAGGGCCTCGGCCAGTGCCGCCTCGTCGATGACGGGCCCGCGCGCGGTGTTCACGAGCACCGCCGTGCGCTTCATGCGGCGGAACTGCTCCGTGGAGAACAGATGGTGCGTCTCCGGCGTGAGGGCCACGTGGATCGAGATGAAGTCGGCTTCCGCCAGGAGGTCGTCGAACTCGCGGTACTCCGCGCGGAGCTCGCGCTCGACCTGCTCCGGTGGCCGGAAGAGGTCGAAGTAGATGGGGCGCATGCCGAAGCCCAGGCCCCGGCGGGCGACGGCCTGGCCGATACGGCCGAAGCCCACGATGCCGAGCGTGGCCCCATGCACGTCCTGCCCGAGCATCATCTCGGGTCCCCAGATCCACGGCGTGCCGCCGCGCAGGAACCGGTCGCCCTCCGCGATGCGCCGGGCCGCCGCCATCAGCAGGGACCACGCGAGATCGGCGGTGGTCTCGGTGAGGACGTCCGGCGTGTTCGTGGCGACGACACCGCGGCGGGTGCACTCCTCCACGTCGATGTTGTCGAAGCCGACGGCGTAGTTCGCCACCACCTTGAGGTCCGGTCCGGCGGCGTCCAGGAGCTCGGCGTCGACGCGCTCCGTGAGCAGCGTGATCGCTCCGTGCTTGCCCGCGACGCGCCGCAGGAGCTCGTCGCGCGGGATGGCCTCGGGCGGTCCTTCCCACACGTCGGCGTCGCACTTCGCGAGGATCGCTTCCATCGGCCCGGCCGGCAGGCGCCTGGTCACGAGCGCGGGCGGGCCCGTCACGATTGCCCCCTCATCGAGCCGAGACGATCTCGGGGAGCACCGCCTCCATCGCCTCCAGTGCGTCGCGGAGGCGCTCCACCGAGTTGGCGTAGGAGAGGCGCAGGTACCCCTCGCCCTCCTGACCGAAGGCCGTCCCCGACAGGCAGGCCACGCCGGCCCGCTCGAGGAGCGCCTCCTGCACCTGCTTCGAGGACATGCCGAGGTCTCGCACGTTTGGGAATGCATAGAACGCGCCGGGTGGCTCCACGCAGGAGACGCCGGGGATCCGGTTGAGCCCTTCCACGATCACGTCGCGCCGGACACGGAACTCCGAGACCATCTCCTCGACCGGCTCCCACGGGCCATCGAGCGCGGCGATGGCCGCGTGCTGGCTGAACGCCGACGTGCAGGAGACGGAGTTGATGAGCACCCGCGTGACGGGCTCGGTGAGCGCGTGCGGGAACACCCCGAACCCGAGGCGCCACCCGGTCATGGCGAACGTCTTCGACCACCCGTCCAGGAGGATCGTGCGTTCCGTCATGCCGTCCACGTCGAGCACGCTCGCGTGCCGGGAGCCGTAGCGGATCGCCCAGTACACCTCGTCCGTCAGCACCACCAGGTTTTCGCGGATCGCGAGGTCGGCGATCGCCTCGCATTCCTCGGGGGACAGGGCGCTACCGCACGGGTTGTGCGGCGAGGACAGGATGAGGAGCTTCGTGCGCTCGGTCACGAGCGAGGCGAGCTCGTCGGGGTCGACCCGGAAACCGTTCTCCTCGCGCAGCGGCACCGGGACCGGCGTGGCCCCCGCGAAGTTGGTGATCGACTCGTACATCGGGAAGCCGGGGTTCGGATAGAGGACCTCGTCGCCCTCCTCGCAGAGGGCCATGATCGCGTAGAACATGACCGGCTTCGCGCCCGGTGTGATGATGACCCGGTCCGCGCTCGTGTCCATGCGCCCCGTCCGGGACAGGAAGGCGGCCACCGCCTCGCGAAGCGGCATGATCCCGGGCGCCTGCACGTAGTGTGTCTGCCCGGAGCGCAACGCCTCGACCGCGGCGTCGGTGATGTGCCCCGGCGTGTCGAAGTCCGGCTCGCCGAGCTCGAGATGGATCACCTTGCGCCCGGTGGCCTCGAGCGCATTGGCCCGGATGAGGACCTCGAAGGCCGACTCCGTACCCAGGCGGGCCATCCTGCTTGCCAGCTCCATGTCTCCGCTCCCCGCGACGGCCGGGACCACACCCCGGTCACCCAGCAGTTTCATTGACATTAACCGCTCCGCTGCTTCACAGTGGGCTCGGGCTTCCACGGGGCGGGAAGCGGTGATTTGTCTCGATCGTGAGGGGGAGCCCTGACGTGGTCGTCGATCTCGATACTCGCCATCTCGTGCACCCGACCGCGCCGGTCGTGATCACCCGGGGCGAGCTCGAGCCGTGAGCGAGCCCCTCTTCTCGCGGATCGTCGAGCTGGCGCTCGACGCCATCGTGACCATCGACGAGGGCGGAGGGATCGTCGACTTCAACCCCGCCGCGGAGCGCATCTTCGGCTACCTCCGCAACGAGGTGGTCGGAGCCCAGATGGCAGATCTGCTGATCCCCGAGCACCTGCGCGAGCAGCATCGGACCTCGTTCGCCCGGTACCTGGAGACGCGCCACCCGTCCATCCTCGGGAAGCGCCTGGAGCTGACGGCGAAGCGGAAGGACGGGCAGGAGTTCCCGGTGGAGCTCACGGTGAACGTGATCGCTCCCGAGGGCGAGCCGCTGCTGTTCGCGGCGCACATCCGGGATATCAGCGATCGCGTGCATACCGAAGCCGAGCTCCGATCGCTCCTGGAGTCCACGAAGCAGGCCGTGCAGATGAAGGAGGAATCCCTCGCCCTCCTCGACACGCTGCTCGCGACCGCGCCGGTTGGGCTGGCCTTCGTCGACCGCGACCTGCGCTACGTCCGTATCAACAACTCCATGGCTGCCATGACGGCGGCGGGCCCCGATCAGCACCTCGGCAGAACCATCCGGGAGATGCTCCCCGACCTCGCCGACGTGGTGGAACCCCTGCACCGGCGGGTGATCGAGAACGGGGAGCCGGTGCTCGACGTCGAGCTCACCGGTGCGGCCTCCCCGGAAGGGGACCGGGGGCACTGGCTCGCGAGCTACTACCCGGTCCGGGGTCCGGGCGGCGAGGTCATCGGCGTCGGCGCCGTCATCGTCGACATCACCGAGCGCAAGGTGGCCGAGGTCGAGCTCCTCGGCACCAGGCGCGAGCTCGCCAATCAGCTCGAGGACCTCACGCGGCTCCTCCAGCTCTCCGGCAACCTCTCGGGGAGCCTGGAGCTCCAGCCGGTGCTCGATGAGGTGCTCCGGGCCGTCATCGGCCTGCAGGAGGCCGACGCCGGCGTCCTTCGCCTGTACGACCCCGAGCGGGGAGATCTGGAGGCGGTGGCCAGCGAGGGGGTCTCGCCCTCGTATCTCGAGCGCCTGCGTCGCGTGGCGGCCGACCACGGCGTGTGGGGCCGCGCGTTCGCCGAGCGGCGTCCGGCGTTCTCGGAGGACGTGGAGCAGGACGAGGGTTTCGAGGAGGTCCGCGAGGTGATGCTCGCGGAGGGCTTCCGGGCGGTGTACACGAGCCCGCTGATCACGCGGCGCGGCGACCTGATCGGCACGATCGCCACGCACTTCCACCGCCGCCGCAAGCCCACCGAGCGCCAGGCGCGACTGATCGAGCTGTACGCCTACGAGGCCGCGGACGTCATCGACAACGCCCGGTTGTTCCGCGACGCCCGCGAGGCGCAGGAGCGGCTGGAGTTCCTGGCCGAGGCCAGCAGGATCCTGTCGGCGTCGCTCGACTACGCCCGCACGCTGCAGGAGGTGGCCCGTCTCGTCGTCCCCCGTCTCGCGGACTGGTGCACGATCGAGATCAAGGAGGAGGACGGCGCCATCCGCCAGGTGGCCATGGCCCACGTCGACCCGGAGAAGATCAAGTGGGCCAGGGAGCTCCAGGAGAAGTACCCACCGGACCCGAACGCGCCCACAGGGGCGCCGAACGTCATCCGCACCGGGAAGTCGGAGCTCTACCCGGAGATCCCGGCCGAACTGATGGAGACCGCCATCGGCGACGATCGGGAACTTCAGCGGATCGTCGACGAGATCGGCTTCGCCTCGATGATGGTCGTGCCACTCATCGCCCGGGGGCGAACGCTCGGGGCGCTCTCGTTCGTGACGGCGGAGTCGGGCCGCCACTACGGGCCGCGCGACCTGGCCGTCGCCGAGGACCTCGCCCGGCGGGGGGCCCAGGCCGTGGACAACGCCCGGCTGTTCACCCGCCAGCGTCACATCGCCCGGACCCTCCAGGAGAGCCTGCTGCCGCCGTCGCTGCCGGTGATCCCCGGCGTGGAGATCGCAGCGAGGTACGAGGCCGCCGGCGAGGGGACCGAGGTCGGCGGCGACTTCTACGACGTCTTCGAGACCGTGCGCGGCGAGTGGGGCGTCGTGATGGGCGACGTCTGCGGCAAGGGACCGGAAGCGGCGGCCGTCACTGGGCTCGCCCGGTACACGATCCGCGCCGCGGCGATGCGCGACACCTCGCCGGCGTCGATCCTCACCACGCTGAACGAGGCGATCCGCCAGCAGCGGTCCGACCTGCGGTTCGCCACCGTGGCGTACCTGCGTCTGCGAAAGGACAACGGCAACGTGGAGGTCGAGGGGTCGTGCGGCGGGCATCCGCTCCCGCTCGTGCTCCGGCGGGAAGGGGGGGTCGAGACCGTTGGCAGGCCCGGCACGCTCCTCGGCATCTTCGAGGACGCCGACCTCGAGAACGACCGGGCCCAGCTCGAGCCCGGCGACGCCGTGGTCCTCTACACCGACGGCGTGAGCCAGGAGCGCGACGAGATCGGCGCGCTCACCGAGGAGGATCTGGCCGAGCTCGTCGCCGGATCGATGGGCATGGGGGCGGACGCGATCGCCGACCGGATCCTCGAGGCCGTGAAGGACGAGTCCTCGGGCGAGGCACGGGACGACATCGCGATCCTCGTGGTACGCGTGCAACCGTGATCCATGCGGCCTAACCTCTGGACATCATGGCTCTGAACACGACGGTCTCCACGTCCGACGGCCGGGTCGTCATCAGCTTCGAAGGGGAGCTCGACATCTCCCGGGCCGAGGAGGTGGAGCGCGAGCTGGAACGGGTCGAAGCCGACCGGCCCTCGGTCGTCGTGTTCGACCTGCGGGGCCTCGACTTCCTCGATTCCACCGGGCTGCGGCTCCTGCTCTCGGCCGACTCCCGGGCTCGCCGCGACGGCCGGCGTATCGTGATCGTCCCCGGACCCGAGAAGGTTCACCGCGTGTTCCGCATCACGTTGCTCGACCGAAGACTCGAGTTCGCGGAGTCGCCGGAGGACATCGGCGAGACGCATGCTTGACCTCAAGCTCCCCGCCGGACCCCAGGCCCCCGGCGAGGCCCGCCACGCGCTGGACGGGCTGGCCGGCGACGTGGACGAGGAGCAACTCGACGAGGTACGGCTGCTGGTCTCCGAGCTCGTCACGAACAGCGTGCGCCACGCCGGCATGGCGGAGCGCGAGTGGATCGGGCTCCGGGTCGATCGCTCAGATCGGATGCTGCGGGTCGAGGTCGCCGACAGCGGCCCAGGGTTCGAGGCGGGGACGCCGCTGCCGTCCATGTACCAGGATTCCGGCTGGGGCCTGTACCTGGTGGAGCAGATCGCCAACCGCTGGGGCGTGAAGCAGGAGGAGGGCACGGTCGTCTGGTTCGAGGTCGACCTGGCCTGAACTGGATCGACGGGCTCGAGCGGCGGCTTCCGGGGCCGGCCCGACGGGTCGTCCGGCGTTCGCGCGGCCAGGACATCCTGCTCTTCGCGTCGGGGCTGTCGTTCTATGCCCTGGTCTCGGTCGTGCCGCTGACGATCTTCGTGATCTGGATCTCGAGCCTGATCCTCGGTGACCAGCGGATCCACCAATTCGCCGGGGAGCTGAAGCGCGTGGCACCGAAGAACCTCGATGCGGGCGGGTTCGTGCAACGGGTGTCCGACCTCGGGACGTCGCTCGGCGTCCCGGCGCTTGTCACGGCGCTGTGGCCGGCGTCGTCATACGGGGCCGGGCTTCGGCGGGCGTTCGACCGCCTGGGGCCGAAGAAGTCGAAGGAGCTCCCGGGCCTGAAGGGGCGCGGGCTGGCGCTGGTGGCGCTCCTGCCGGTGTTCATCCTGGGATCGTTGCTCGGCGCGTTCGCCGGCACAGCGCTCTTCCCGGATGGCGTGTGGCAACGCATCCTGGGGATCGTTCTGGCGCTCATGATCGGGTTCGCGGCGACCGCCGTGGGGGTGGCATTGATCTACGCGATCTTCCCTCCGGAGCGGCTACCGATCCGATCGGTTTTGAAGGGCACGCTGTGGTCCGCGCCGACGATCGCGCTGCTGTCGATGGTCTTCGCCGTCTTCGTCGCGAACGCGAACTTCCAGGAGCACTACGGCACGAGCGGTGTCGGGGCGCTGGTGCTGCTCGCGGTGTGGTTGTTCCTGGCCAATGCGCTGCTGCTGGTCGGCTACCGAATCGCCCTCGACACCTGAGCTATCGGCTCCCCAGGAAGCGAACGATCCGCTCCGCGATCACCTCGCCCCGGTCCTCCTGCAGGAAGTGTCCGGCCCCCTCGACGGTCTCGGCGGGGCCGGCGCCGGGGATGAGCTCGGCGAGGCGCTCTGCGGGGCGCCCGGAGAAGATGGGGTCGGAGTCCGAGAACAGGACCAGCGCGGGCTTCTCCCATCTCGACAGCTCGTCGCGGACCCAGCGCATCCTCTCCGCAGCGGGATGTGACTCCTCGGTCGGCACGAGCTCGGGGAACATCAGCACGCCGGTCTTCGACTCCGGCGTGGGGTGCGGGGCGTCGTAGCCCGCGACCACGTCGTCGTCGATCGGCGAGGGACAGGAGATGCGTACGAGTTGGCCCGGACGGATGTCGGTGCCCACCCGCCGGAC
>JBHELK010000108.1:0-11194 GCA_046263085.1 Actinomycetota bacterium | reverse complement strand
GTGGATGTAGACCCCGCGTCCTCGCGGGCCCTTCACCAGGAACGCCACGGCGAGCTCGTGGTAGGTGTCGAGATCCGACTCCAGGTAGTCCACGAACGCAAGCGTGAGCAGCGCTCGCCCGAAGGCCGGCGCGATCCGAAGACCGGTGTGATCGATGAGCCGCTGCGACGCCTTCCGGTCAACCAGGAAGTGCGCGGCCCAGGACCTGGCCTCGCGGACCTCGACGGGGAAGGAGAGCTCTCGGCCCTGCACCATCACGGACGACGACGCGGTCGAGCTCAGCTCAGAGCCGTTCGATGATCGTGACGTTGGCCTGGCCCCCGCCCTCGCACATCGTCTGCAGGCCGTAGCGGCCGCCGGTGCGCTCGAGCTCGTGCAGCAGCGTGGTCATGAGCCGCGTCCCGGTGGCCCCGATGGGATGGCCGAGCGCGATGGCCCCGCCGTTCACGTTGACCTTGTCGAGGTCGGCACCCGTCTCCTTCTGCCACGCCAGCACCACCGACGCGAACGCCTCGTTGATCTCGACGAGGTCGATGTCGTCGAGCGACATCCCGGTCCGGTCGAGGGCGAAGGCCGTGGCGGTGATGGGCGCGGTGAGCATCCAGATGGGATCGGCCCCGCGAACCCCGAGGAAGTGCACGCGGGCACGGGGCTTCAATCCGTGCTCCTTCACCGACCGTTCGCTCGCCACCAGCACGGCGCTCGAAGCGTCCGAGATCTGGCTGGACACGGCGGCGGTGATGCGCTCGCAGCCTTTCACGGTCGCCAGCGACGCCATCTTCTCCATCGAGGTGTCGGGCCGGACGCCCTCGTCGCGAGCGACGCCCGCCAGGGGCACGACCTCGCGGTCGAACCGGCCCTGGTCCCAGGCCGCCGCGGCGCGCCGGTGCGACTCGAGGGCGAACCCCTCCATGTCCTCGCGGCTGATGGCCCACTTCTCGGCGATCTTGTCAGCCCCGTAGAACTGCGACACCGGCTGGTCGCCGTAGCGCGCGGTCCACCCTTCGCTGCCGCTGAACGGGTCCTCGATGCCGAGGGCCTGCCCCGCGACCCGCGCGGTCCCGATGGGGATCGTGCTCATGTTCTGCACGCCGCCGGCGACGACGAGGTCCATGGTGCCGCTCATCACGGCCTGCGCGGCGAAGTGCACGGCCTGCTGGGAGGATCCGCACTGCCGGTCGATCGTGACGCCCGGGACCTCCTCCGGGAAGCCCGCAGCGAGCCAGCACGTCCGCGCGATGTCGCCTGCCTGGGTGCCGAGGGTGTCGGTGCATCCGAAGATCACGTCCTCGACGGCCCCCGCATCCACGTCCGATCGATCGATCAGCGACTTGAGGATGTGCGCCCCGAGATCCGCGGAGTGCACCTTCGCCAGGCCGCCGTTCTTCCTCCCGACCGGCGTGCGGACCGCCTCGACGATGTACGCCTCTGCCATGTGGGTCACCTCGCCCTACCTGGAGGGCGGGCCTTGTGCCCGCCCCTTCCCGGGGACAAGCCCCGGTCTACCGTTTCAGCACGACGCTGGAACCGTGGCCGAAGAGGCCCTGGTTGATGGTCAAGCCTACCCGCGCTTCCTCCACCTGCCGTCCTTCGGCCTGTCCGCGCAGCTGCCACGCCACCTCGCAAACCTGCGCGATGGCCTGCGCCGGCACGGCCTCGCCGAAGCACGCCAGCCCGCCACTGGGGTTCACGGGGATCCTGCCGCCGATCGCCGTGTCCCCGTCGCGGATCAGCTTCTCGGCCTCGCCCTCCTTGCAGAGTCCGATGTTCTCGTACCAGTCGAGCTCGAGCGCTGTGGACAGGTCGTAGACCTCCGCGAGGTCGAGGTCCTCGGGGCCGATGCCGGCCTCCTCGTACGCGGCTGCAGCGATCGAATCGCGGAACGGGAGCTCGGGCGGGGGAGCGGCGGCCGCGGAGTCGGTGGCGATGTCGGGGAGGTCGACGACGGTCTTCGGGAACCGAGGCGTCACGGTCGACACGGCGGCGACTCGGACCGGGTCCGGCATGCCACGGTCGCGGGCGAACTCCAGGCTCGACAGCACCACCGCGGCACCGCCGTCGCTGGTCGCGCAGATGTCGAGCAGATGCAGTGGATCCGCCACCATCGCCGAGGCCAGCACCTCGTCCTCCGTGACCTCCTTGCGGTACCTGGCGTTGGGGTTGGCCAGCCCGTGTCGCGAGTTCTTGGCCTTCACCGCGGCGAAGTCGCGCTCGGTCGCGCCGAACAGCTCCACCCGGCGCTGCGCGTAGAGGCCGAAATAGGTCGGGTTCGTGGCGCCGAGGAGCCGGAAGCGCAGCCAGTCAGGGTCGAGCTGCCGCCCGCCGGCGTTCGGCGCGAGGAAGCCCTTCGGCGTGGTATCGGCGCCGACCACGAGCGCCACGTCGCAGAGCCCGGCCAGGATGCGGGCCCGGGCGACGTCGATGGCCGCCGCGCCCGACGCGCAGGCCGCGTAGCACGTCGTCACTCGGGCGCCGGTCCATCCGAGCGCCTGCGCGAAGGTCGAGCCGGCGACGTAGCCCGGGTAGCCGTTGCGTACGGTCTCGCCGCCGGCGACGGACTGCACGTCGCGCCACTCGACACCGGCGTCGGCCAGCGCGTCGCGCGCCGCGGCCACGCCGTATTCGACGAAGTTGCGCCCCCACTTGCCCCAGGGGTGCATCCCCACGCCGAGGACCGCGATCTCGGAGGGGCTCACGCGAGCGCCTTCCACTTCCACACCAGCAGCTCACGCTCCGCGTCCTCCGAAAGCGGCTCGACCACGAGCTCCACCTCGGTTCCCACCGGCAGCACCTCGGCCGGCCCGGCCACCTGGCCCAACACGATCATGCGCTCGTCGGCCAACTCCACCGCGGCCACGGCGAACGGCTCGAACGGAGCGGTCGCCTCGAACGGCGGAGGGGGGGCGTAGCGGTTCACGGTCGAGGACCACACACGCCCGCGGCGCGAGAGTTCGACCTCGCGAAGGTCGGTGCTGTTACATGAAGGGTTGCGGCAGAAGGAGTCCTCGCGAGGGAAGAAGGAGGTGCCGCAGGCCTCGCACCGCGTGCCGAGCAGTGCCGGCTCTCCATCCGTGGTGAACCACCCGTCGACGGCGGGGACGCGGGCCTTCGGCATTGGCCAACATTCTGACACACCGTCAGAATCGCGCCCGTGGATCTGACGGAGACACCCGCGCAGCGCGAGTTCCGCCTCGAAGCGCGTGACTGGCTCCGCGAGAATGTGCCCGGGCAACCCCTTCGATCGATGGACACCGCGGAGGGGTTCGAGGAACACCGCGGGTGGGAGCGGACGCTCCACGAGGGAGGCTGGTCGGCCGTGTCGTGGCCGGCCGAGTACGGCGGGCGCGGCGCCGACCTGTTCGAGTGGCTCCTCTTCGAGGAGGAGTACTACGCCGCGGGCGCGCCGGGCCGGGTGAACCAGAACGGGCTGTTCCTGCTGGCACCGACCCTGATGGAGCAGGGCACCGACGAGCAGAAGGCGCGGTTCCTGCCGAGGATCGCGGCCGCCGATGACATCTGGTGTCAGGGATGGTCCGAACCGGACAGCGGCTCCGACCTGGCGTCGCTGCAGAGCCGCGCCATCCGCGACGGCGAGGACTGGGTGCTCTCCGGGCAGAAGACGTGGTGCTCCCGCGGAGCCTTCGCCGACTGGATGTTCGGGCTCTTCCGGAGCGACGCCCTCTCGGAGCGGCACCGCGGGCTCACGATGATCCTCCTGCCGCTCGACGCGCCGGGGGTGACGGTGCGACCCATCGTGCAGCTCGACGGCGAAACCGGTTTCGCCGAGGTGTTCCTCGACGACGTGCGCGTGTCGGCGTCGGAGCACACGCTCGGCGGCGACGGCGGGGGATGGGGCGTCGCAATGTCGACGGCCGGCTTCGAGCGCGGGCTGCTCCTGCGGAGCCCGGGGCGGTTCGTTGCGGCCGCCGCGAGGCTCCTCGCGTTGTACGACAGGGTCGAGGATCCACCGCCTGGGCTGCGCGACGAGGTGATCCGGGCCTGGATGGATGCCGAGGCCTACCGGCTGTCGACGCTGTGGACCGTGTCGCACCTCGCGGAGGGCGGGGCCATCGGCTTCGAGGCCAGCATGAACAAGGTCTTCTGGTCGGAGATGGACATCCGCATGCACCAGGCGGCCCTCGCGTTGGGCGGTACGCAGGACGAGCGGTGGATCGACGGGTTCCTGTTCGCGCAGTCGGGGCCGATCTACGCCGGCACGAACGAGATCCAGCGCAACATCATCGCCGAGCGCATGCTCGGGCTTCCCAGATGACGTTCGCCTTCGAACCGGAGCAGCTCGAGCTTCGCGACGCTTTCCGGGACCTCCTGACCAGGGAGTGCTCGCCCGATGTCGCGAAGCGCTCCCACGATCCCGAGATCTGGAAGCGGCTCGGCGAGATGGGCGTACTCGGGATCCGGCGGGAGCTCACCGAAGTGGATCTCGTGCTGCTCCTCGAGGAGGCGGGGCGGGCGCTGGTGCCGGGACCGTTCCTGGCCACGGCCGCCGTCGGGATCCCCGCGTTGCTGGACGGCGGTCGGACGGAGTGGGTGGAGGGAGCGGCGTCGGGTGACGCCGTGCTAGCCCTCGGGCTCCGTGGTGGGCCCGTGGCGTTCGCCGACGTCGCCGACCTCTTGGTGTTGGAGGCCGACGGCGCCCTCCATGCCGTGTCCCGCGAACGCGTCCGCCTGGAGCCGGCTCCGTCCTTCTCGAAGGCACGTCCCACGTTCCACGTGCACTGGGAGCCGGAGGAGACCGACCGCTTGAGTGGCCGGGTGGATCTGGCCTTCGACCGGGCAGCCTTCGCTGCGGCCGCGGAGCTGCTCGGGGTGGCCGACCGGCTCATCCAGATGGCCGCGACCTACGCCACCGATCGCGAGCAGTTCGGCAAGGCGATCGGGAGTTTCCAGGCGGTGAAACACTTGCTGGCCGACGCGCTGATTCGCCTGGAGTTCGCCCGCCCGGCGGTCTACGCGGCGGCCTGGTCGCTCGCCACGGACCAGCCCGATCGCGAGCTGGCGGTCAGTACGGCGAAAGCCCTCGCATCCGAAGCGGGGACGCTCGCCTGCCGCAACGCACTGCAGGTGCACGGCGCCATCGGCTATACCGAGGAACACGACCTCCATCTGTGGCTGAAGGCGGGATGGGCCCTCTCGCTCGCCTATGGGGACGCGGCATGGCACCGCGCCCGCGTGGCGACGACGGTGCTGGGCGCACCGCGCTGAAGAATCCCGAGCTCTGAAAGGTTCCCGAAAGGTCCCGGAAAGGTGCGCTTGCGAGGATGCTCACCGACCGAAGGAGGATCGATAGGACCCACTTTGAGAAGGATGAGCACACTTGCGACCGTAGTTGTCCTGCTCGCGACGGCGGCCCCTGCCGCCACGGTCCTGGCTGCCGGACACTTCGCGCAGGCTGGAGGGCGACCGAGGTCGCTGGTGGTCACGGGCTCCTGCCCCGTCGACGTCATCTACACGATCCCGGTCGACGCCGACCGGGCCCGGGCCTTCGTTCCCGACCGCTACTCGTTCCTGGGGGCGGGGGCCACCGGGAAGGCCCTCATGGTCGTCAGCCTCCTCACCTGTCGGGACACGGTGGTGGGGGGCGTTCCCCACGGGCCCGCCACCTACAGCGACCTGCTCTTCTTCATCGACACGCCGCCCGGCGGCGGCACGCCCGGGCTCGATCACTTCCCCGACGGCTACTGGTCCTGGTTCATCAGCGACGACGCCAAGCTGCACGCGTCCCTGAGAGGCCTCGGCATGTTCCAGGGCTTCGACCGGCACATGTCGCTCGCTACGACACCGACCGCCGGGGGGCTCACGCTGGACGGATCGGTCTTCTGGCCCTACTCCCCGTTCCGGATCCACGGGACCGTTCAGGACCAGTCCTCGCCCGGGATCGGCTACACGCCTCACTTCTATCAGGACGTCCACGGCGGCGTGCTGGAGGCTCACCTTCAGAAGACCGACGAGCGGTGGCAAGAGGCGTCCTTCACCCTCACCACGCCGGTGGGGTCGCGGCTCGCGTGGGTGCTCTCCGACCAGTGCCAGGTGGATCCGGGCGGCACGTCGTGCAGCGTGTCCGGACCGGGCAATGTGACGTATCTCTCACATTTCGAGCACGACATCACCGTACGGCAGGACGCCACTGCCAGCTGAAGGGACTGAAAGGAGAAGCCATGAAACGGATCACATGCGTGTGCGGCATCGTCGTCCAGGGCGGGACCGACGACGAGTTGTGGGAGAACGCCCAACAGCACATCCGAAGCGATCACCCCGACCTCGTCGGCAAGGTCACCCGGTCGGACATCCTCGCCCAGGCGGAGGAGCTCTGAGTCAGGCGGGCGTTGTGGACGGATCGCCGAGAAGGCGCCGGTACACGCTCTGCAGATCCGGGCTGGGCTCCACCCCGAGCTCGTCACGGAGCAGGACTCGCAGCCGCTCATAAGCCCGGAGGGCCTCGGCGACGTTCCCTCGCCGGGCCAGTGCCTCCATCAGGATCCGATGGCCGGTCTCGCGGTACGGGGCGAGCTCGATGAGGCGACGTCCGCACTCCTCCGCCTGCGGCAGCGTCGCCCCTCCCATGCCGAGTCGCGCCGCAGCGACGGCTTCCAGCCCCCGGAGGCGGACGTCGTCGAGCCGACGGCGCCATTCGTCCAGCCACGGCTGGTCGTTTCCCTGGAGCAGGGGCCTGCTGGCCACGTGATAGGCAACCCCTGCGGGGCCCCAGGCCTCGGCCCACTCCTGGGCGGCGACGTGTGACTCGGCTCGGTGGAGGGCCTCCAGCGCCGCCTCGACGTCCACGAACGCCTCGGGCGGAAGGATGAGCTCGACCTCGGATCGCCCCGCAAGCACTCCCGGCCCGAGCCCAGAGCGAACCTTCGAGAGCAGGACGCTGAGCCGGGGACCGTGGTCGGGCGGGGCGTCGTCGCCGTACACCGCGGTCACGAGCTCCTCGCGTCCGATGCGACGAGCCCGGTTCAACACCAGATAGCCGAAGAGTGCTCGGCCCTTGGCCCCGGGCAGCTCGCTGTCCACCCGGCGGCCGTCCAGCCTCACCAACAGGCGCCCGCAGAGTTGGATTCTCGTTCCGCCCTCATCCGCCATCGTCGGCCATCCGAGAGCTTAGACAGGGTGGAAAGGTTCGCGAAAGGTCCCGGAAACGGCTGCTTGGGACCATCGCTCCAGTCGAGAGTGAGAGAGGAGGAGTCATGGCCAAGGCATTCCCATGCGAGAGGGACGGGAAGGTCATTCGGGGCGAGACCGATGACGAGCTCGTCGCCAACGTGGAGCGGCACATCGCCGAAAACCACCCCGACCTCGTCGGGCAGGTGACGCGCGAGCAGATCCTGTCCGTGGCCACCGCGGCCTGAGGAAGGGATCACCGGAAGGGCGCGGCCGGGGCTGCGCCCTTCTCGCGTTGGTGGTCAGTTGGTGGTCAATGGCGAGAATGCTGATGGGCGAGAGTTCTCGGGTCACGGGTCCGCACGATCCGGTGAGCTCGCAGATCGAGGCCCTCATCGCCGCGCTTGCGTAGACCGAACGGCCCGGCGACGAAACGTCACAGCGTGGTGAATCGAAGCACGAGTGCGGGGAGCAGGAACAGCCAGCTGACGGCGAACAGCCGCTGCTTCTTCGGGTCACCTCGGTACCGCCCGGGCGCGTCGATCATGGCGTACGCAAGCATCCCCATGCCGATGCAGGACAGGACGATGACCCAGGCGTCGTGTTCGTGGGCCGCGAACATCGCAACGCCGGCCACCAAGAGCAGGAGTCCGGTCATGACCTCCGAGGTGAAGTGGAACGGATCGGTCTTCTCGATGCCAACGAGCCAGTAGCCGGGCAGGGTCACACCCACCCCCACGGAGAACAGCGCGAGGTACCAGTTCGCGATGCTCACGACCGGGCCAGGACCCAGATGCCGCGGCCCGCTCGCCCGTCCTCGAATCGGAACGAGCGAACGGCCGAGAGATGGCGCCTGAGTTCGTCCGGCGAGAGGAAGATGGGAGTCGACTCCCCTGCGGAGTACGCGATCGAGAGGGCGCCGCCGGGAGCAAGGATCCGGGAGACCTCGTCCCAGAACACGAACACGTTGAGGGCGGTGACGAGGTCGAAGGCGGCGTCGGGGAAGGGGAGCGCGGCGCCGTCGCCAACGAGATAGCTGATGGTTCCGCCACGGATCGCGGCCTCCCGCGCCATGGCCTCCGCGAGATCGAGGCCGACCACGCGAGCATCCGGGAACGTCCGTGCCACGAGCCTCGCCCCCAGCCCGGTGCCGGTCCCGAGATCGAGGGCCCGGGACGCAGCGGGGACCCGCTGCAGGCCGCCTCCAGCGGGGCGAGGTGATCGCCCCGCATCCGCGCCTCCCATTCGGGCGCCATCGAGGCGAACATCTCCCGTTGCGCGTCGCGCACGTCCGGCCACAGGTCGGGTTGCTCGGCGAGACGGCGGGTCAGTTCCTGCTGTGGATCCCGTTCAACCATCGCCGCGGATCATTCCACGGGTGCCGCAAGGAGGCCGGCTACCTCGGAGAGGCCGCTGCGGCTCGGTCCCGGAACCGCGAGGTTCGGTGCTCGGGGTCCTGGTCGAGCTTCGGCAGGACGTGCTCGCCGAACAGTTGCAACGACTCGATGGCCGCCTCGAATGGCATGTCCACCGGGAGGCCGAAGACGATCTGATCGGCGCCGACCTCCTCATAGCGTTTCACCTGGCCGAGCACCTCGTCGGGATCACCGCAGAGCAGGAACCCCTCGTTGATGCGCCACTCGATGTCGTCGATCGTCGGCGGGGGCAGCAGCTCGGGCCAGTCGGGGACGCCCTTCGGCTTCGGGAAGGTCGTGTGGTAACGGAACACGAGCGATTGCAGGAGATTGGAGCCCATGTCCGCGGCTACCTGGCGGGCCCGCCGTCCGTCCTCGAGGCAGACCACGCTGTTCGTGATCATCACGTTGTCGTTCACGTACTCGCCGATGGGTTCCGCCTCCGCCACGCCCTTCTTGTACGCGTCGACCATGGGCTTCATGGCCTTCGCCGCGCTGAAGTTGAACCCGATGGCGCCCACACCCTTGCGGCCGGCCAGCTCGTACGTGGGGGGATTCCCGCACGCCTGCCAGATGGGCGGGTGGGGCTTGCGGTACGGCTTCGGCAAGACGTTTCGGGGCGGGACGGAGAACGCCGTGCCCTCGTAGGAGTACTCGCCCTCGCGCCACATCTTCGGAAACTCCGGGAGGACCTCCTCGTACATGGCCTTCGTGTCATCAGTCGATTCGATGCCGAAGCCCGTCACCTCGAGCGCGCCCGCACCACGGCCCGTCCCGAACTCGAATCGCCCCCCGGAGAGGTGATCCATCATCGTCACCCGCTCCGCCACGCGGACAGGGTGGTTCACCGGCGGCGAGATGTTCCAGATCGCCGAGCCGAGGTGGATCCGTTCGGTCACGCCGGCCAGATAGCCGAGGAACACCTCCGACGCGGAGAGGTGCGAGTACTCCTCGAGGAAGTGGTGCTCGGAGAGCCACGCGTACTTGAACCCGGAGCGGTCGGCCTGCTTCACGAGCTCCACGTCGTGCAGGAACGAGGTGTGCTCGTAGCCCGGGTCCTCAGCGACTTTTCGACGCGGCACGTGCCCCTGAACGAAGATCCCGAACTCCACGCGCAGACTGTAGTAGAACGTGTTTCAGTTCCGCAACACGCCGAACTGCGGGGGACGCCTAGACTTCGGCGGTCGTGGAACCACCGGAAACGCGGTACGCGGCCTCGCCCGGCGGCCTCATCGCGTATCAGGTGGTCGGGGACGGCCCCGTCGACCTGGTGAGCCTGGCCGGGTCGACCGGCAACGTCGATGTCCGGTGGGAGTCCCCGGCGATCGTCCGGCTCACCGAGCGGATGGCCTCGTTCAGCCGCGTCATCGTCTTCGACCGGCGGGGCACCGGCATGTCCGACGCGATCCCCCTCGACGAGCTCCCCACGTGGGAGGACTGGGCCGACGACCTTCGGATCGTCCTGGACGCGGTGGGATCGGAACGAGCCGTCCTGTACACGATCCTCGATGCCGGGCCCATGGGGATGCTGTTCGCGGCCACGCATCCGGACCGGGTTCGCGGGCTCATCCTCGGCAACACCACTGCGAGATTCATGATCGCCGACGACTATCCGTCCGGGCTCTCGGACGAGGCGGCCGCGGCGATCACCGAATTGGCGGGTCGGCAGTGGGGCACCGAGGAATACGCGCGGCTGGTCAACCCGAAGATGTGCGAGGACCCTCGCGCTCGGAAATGGTTCGCGAAATACATGCGCGCGAGCGCGACGCCGCGCGTCGTAGAAGCGCAGCTCCGCGCGCTCCTCCCTCTCGACCTGCGCGACATCCTTCCCACCATCCGGGTTCCCACCCTCGTGCTGCACCGGCGAGACTGGCCCATCGCGAGCATCGAGCACGGCCGGTACCTTGCCGAGCACATCCCCGACGCGCGGCTCGTCGAGCTTCCGGGATCGGACAGCGCGTTCATCGTGGAGAGCGCGGAGCAGGTTCTCGATGCGATCGAGGAATTCGTCACGGGCACCCGTCCCATGCGAGATCCGGACCGCGTTCTGGCCACGGTTCTCTTCACTGACCTCGTGGACTCCACCGGCCGAGCGGCCGAGCTCGGAGATCGGCGGTGGCGCGCGCTCCTGGATCGACACGACGAGATGGCGCGTGCGGAGATCGATGCAAACCGCGGACGCCTCATGAAGACGACTGGGGACGGCGTGCTCGCAACGTTCGATGCACCGGGACGAGCCATCCGTTGCACGATGAGCCTGCGCGAAGCCCTCTCCGAGATCGGCCTGGAGATGCGGGCGGGGCTTCACACGGGAGAGATCGAGCTTCGCGACGACGACGTCGGTGGGATCGCAGTGCACATCGCGGCGCGCGTCGCGGCCCTCGCCGGACCGAGCGAGATCCTTGTCTCCCGGACGGTGAGCGATCTCGTGGCCGGTTCGGAGATCGGGTTCACGGATCGCGGGGGCCACGCCTTGAAGGGCATCCCCGGCGAATGGCAGCTCTGGGCGGTGGCCTGAGGCCGAGTCGGGCCGCCATGTTCGAAGTGGTCAGGTCTTTCGGACGACCACGATGTCCTGGAACGACGTCCCGTCGGTTCGTCCCGACCACCAGCCACGGTGGATCTCGCCCGCGATCTCCAGATCGTTGCGCGCCAAC
>JBHELK010000107.1:0-9303 GCA_046263085.1 Actinomycetota bacterium | reverse complement strand
CTGGTCGAAGGGCGTGAAGTCGGCCAGGCCCTTGTCCGCCAGCACCTTGGTGATGGCCGCCGTGAGGGTGGTCTTGCCGTGGTCGATGTGACCCATCGTGCCGATGTTGACGTGCGGCTTGTTGCGCTCGAACTTCTTCTTGCTCATCTCCTCTACTCCCCTCTCACGCGCGCGATGATCTCGCGCGCCAGACCCTGCGGTACCTCGTTGTACGCGTGCAGCTGCATGGGGGTGTGCGCCGCACGCCCCTGCGTGCGGGAACGGAGCTCGGTGGCGTAGCCGAACAGCTCGGCCAGGGGCACGTGGACCCGGATGGCCTTCTGCCCGGTCCGCTCGTCGATGCGCTCGATGCGGCCCCGGCGCGCCGTGACGTCGCCCATCACGTCGCCCATGAAGTCGTCGGGGGTGACGATCTCGAACTCCATCACCGGCTCGAGCAGCACGGGGTCGGCCCGCTTCGCGGCCTCCTTCAGCGCCATGGAGCCGGCGATCTTGAAGGCGATCTCGCTGGAGTCGACCTCGTGGTACGACCCGTCGATGAGCGTCGCCCGCACGTCCACGAGCGGGTAGCCGGCGAGCACACCGGTCTCACAGGCCTCCTGGATGCCCTGGTCCACCGACGGGATGTACTCCCGCGGGACCTTGCCGCCGACGATCTTGTTGATGAACTCGTACCCGCCGCCGGGGCCGGTGGGCTCGAGGTCGATGACGGCATGTCCGTACTGGCCGCGACCGCCGCTCTGGCGCACGAAGCGCGCCTCCACCTTGTGGACGTCCTTGCGGATGGTCTCCCGGTACGCAACCTGGGGCTTGCCCACGTTCGCGCCGACGTTGAACTCGCGCATGAGGCGGTCCACCAGGATCTCGAGGTGGAGCTCCCCCATCCCCGAGATGATGGTCTGGCCCGTCTCCTCGTTGAACCGCACCTCGAAGGTTGGGTCCTCGTCGGCGAGCTTCGCGAGCGCGGTGGCGAGCTTCTCCTGGTCGGCCTTCGTCTTCGGTTCGACGGCCACGGAGATGACCGGGGCCGGGAAGGTGATCGACTCCAGGATGATCGGCTTCGACGGATCGCAGAGCGTGTCGCCCGTGGTGGTGTGCTTCAGCCCCACCACCGCGACGATGTCGCCGGTGAACGCGGCCTCCATGTCCTCGCGGTGATTCGCGTGCATCTGGAGGATGCGTCCGATGCGCTCCTTACGGTCCTTCGAGGAGTTCGAGATGTGCGACCCGGCGCGGACCGACCCGGAGTACACGCGCATGTACGTGGGCCGCGCGACGTAGGGGTCGGACATGATCTTGAACGCCAGCGCCGAGAAGGGCTCGAGGTCGTCGGCCTTGCGCTCCTCCTCGCCGCCGCTCGGCAGCAGGCCGGTGACGGGCTTCACGTCGGTCGGCGCTGGGAGGTACGTCACGATGGCGTCGAGCAGCGGCTGCACGGCCTTGTTCTTGAACGCGGTGCCGCAGAGCACCGGGGTGCCCTCGGTGGCGAGCGTGGCGCGGCGGACGGCCCGCCGAAGCTCCTCCGGCGACGGCTCCTCCTCGTGGACGTACTTCTCCATGACCTCGGGATCGTGGTCGGCGAGCTTCTCGAACAGGTCGTGGCGGGCCTTCTCGGCCTTCTCGCGCAGCTCCTCGGGGATGGGAAGGGTCTCCCACTCCTCGCCCATGCCCTCCTCGTCCGCCCAGTGCAGCGCCTTCATCTCCACGAGGTCGATGACCCCCTTGAAGGCCTGCTCGTTGCCCCACGGGAGCTGCAGGACGAGGGGCACGGCGTGGAGGCGGTCCTCGATCATGTGGACGGTGCGCTCGAAGTCCGCCCCGGTGCGGTCCATCTTGTTGATGAAGCACATGCGCGGGACGTCGTATCGATTGGCCTGCCGCCACACGGTCTCGGTCTGGGGCTCGACGCCGGCCACGGCGTCGAAGATGGCGACCGCGCCGTCGAGCACGCGCAGCGACCGCTCGACCTCGACGGTGAAGTCCACGTGGCCCGGCGTGTCGATGATGTTGATCCAGTGGTCCTTCCACATGCAGGTGGTGGCGGCGGACGTGATGGTGATGCCGCGCTCGCGCTCCTGGATCATCCAGTCCATCTGGGCAGTGCCCTCGTGGACCTCGCCGATCTTGTAGGCCTTGCCGGTGTAATAGAGGATGCGCTCGGTCGTGGTGGTCTTGCCCGCGTCGATGTGGGCCATGATCCCGATGTTGCGGGTCCTGACCAACGGGTACTCGCGGATGACCAGGCCGCCCTTGCCCGAGCTGCCGGTCTGCCGCTCCTTGGTTACCTGTGCCGCTTCCGCCACGTCGTCTTCCAGCTCCCTCATCCGGACGGCCATCTAGCGGCCGCCGCTCTCATCAAGAGCCGCCCCCGCGGGGGCGGCTCCGGTACTTGTCTCGTCGCTCACCATCGGTAGTGGGCGAAAGCCTTGTTCGCCTCGGCCATCTTGTGCATGTCCTCTCGCCGCTTCACCGACGAGCCCTGCCCGGTCGACGCGTCCATGATCTCGGCGGTGAGCCGCTCGGCCATGGAGTTCTCCCTGCGCTGACGGGAGAAGCTCACCAGCCACCGCAGCGCGAGCGTGGTACCCCGCTGCGGGCGGACCTCCACCGGCACCTGGTAGGTGGCACCTCCCACGCGCCGTGACTTCACCTCGAGGAGCGGCCGGGCGTTCTCCACCGCCTTCTTCAACGTGATCACCGGGTCGTTCGACGTGCGCTCGCTGATGATCTCGAGCGCCTTGTAGACGATGCGCTCGGATCCGCTCTTCTTGCCGTGCAGCAGGATCTTGTTGATCAGCTGCGTGACCAGTGGGTTCTGGTAGATCGGATCCGGCTGGGTCTCACGCTTGACCGCCGGTCCCTTGCGAGGCATCGTGCGGCCCCCTAACCCTGGCTCTTCTTCGCGCCGTAGCGCGAGCGGGCCTGCCTGCGATCCCTGACGCCTGCGGTGTCGAGCGTGCCGCGGACGATCTTGTAGCGGACGCCCGGCATGTCCTTCACCCTGCCCCCGCGCACGAGCACGATGGAGTGCTCCTGCAGGTTGTGGCCGACGCCGGGGATGTACGCGGTGACCTCGATGCCCGTCGTCAGACGGACTCGAGCGACCTTGCGGAGAGCGGAGTTCGGCTTCTTCGGGGTGGCCGTGTAGACACGGGTGCAGACGCCACGCCGCTGCGGAGACCGGCGCAGGGCCGGGCTCTTCGTCTTCTTGCGCGGGCGCTCGCGCCCGGTCTTGACCAACTGCTGGATCGTGGGCATGGCCTTGTCAGCTCTCTCGTCTGCACTCTCGTCCTTGTGCCGGAGACGATCTCCGGACGATCAGGATGGGGGAACCCGTCAAAAAGCCGGACCCGCAGGGTCCGGCTCAGGTGCCGTCTCGACGCCAGCGCCTTCCCTTGGGTCCCCCTGGTCGGCTTGCTTTCCACCACGGCGCGGCCCGCGAGGAACCGCAACCGCTAAAGCTACAAGCCTGGGCCGAGGGCTGTCAACGAGACGGGCAGGCCCAGCCTGCGGGGCGGGTTCGAGCCCTGCCCCACGCACGGCCCAAGGGGGCGGGACGAGCCCGCCCCCAGGCACGGATCAGGCTAGCAGGAGCGGAAGCGCTTCCTGCCCACGGTGTCGATGCAGTTGTCGTTGCCGGCGCCGCCCCGCAGGGTGTCGTTGCCGGGGCCGCCCTTCAGGAGGTCGTTCCCGGCGCCGCCGGTGAGGAGGTCGTTGCCGAGCCCGCCGACCAGGCGGTCGTTGCCGGCGCCGCCCCTGAGGTCGTCGTCGCCGTCCCCGCCCTTCAGCGTGTCGTTGCCGGCTCCGCCGATGAGCTTGTCGTCCCCCGCGAAGCCGATGAGCTCGTCGTCGCCGCCCATGCCGCAGACCACGTCGTCACCGGACGTCCCGAACAGGCGTTCCGCGGCGGACGTGCCCACGACCTGGTTCCGGGGGTCGGTGTCGTGGCCCGGGCAGACGGCCGTCCAGGTGGCCGAGGCCGTCGCCGCGGGCTCGCCGGCGTCCTGGGTGGTGTTGCCGTTCAGGTCGGCGAACGCCGTGATCGTGTCCGTGCCGGCCACGGCCCCGGAGTACGTGAACGCGGCGTCCCCGGTCGCGCTCGTGACCGCGGAGCCGGTTCCCACGTTGGCGCCGGCAGTCGCGAACCGGACGGTGACCCCCGCCACGGGGTCGCCCCGCTGGTCGACGAGGTGCGCCGTGACCGTGATCGAGCCGTTGACCCGGTCGGTGCTCGTGGCCGGCGAGAGCGTGAGCGTGGTGCCCACCCGCGCCTGCCAGGTGACGACCGACGTGTCCGCGCACTTGCCGGCGGGCTTGCCGACGTCGGTGGCGTCGGGTTTGCCGGCGGCCTCCTCACACTCGGTGGCGCCGGCCGCCATCGTGGCCGTCACGGTCGTGGTGCCGGGCGCCGTCGACGCCAGGACCAGCTTGGCCTGGCCCGAGGCGTCGGTGGGCGTGGTCTGCGACGTCACCGTTGACACGGCGCCGCCCGCATCGGCCTTCGTCCACGTGACCGCGACCCCCTGGACGGGGTTGCCGAAGCCGTCGGTCACCGTGCAGACGATCGTCTGATCGGTGCGCACCGGCGTGGAGATGGTCTTCGGGGAGCAGGCCATGACGCGGCCCTCGCCCGCGACGGGCTTGTCCCAGGTCTGCGTCGCCGTGTCCGTGGCGCTGCCGGCCGTGGCCGAGAGATTCTCGGCACCGGAGACCGTCGAGGAGACGTAGAAGACGGCGTAGCCGCTCGCTCCGACCGTGGCGGTCTGCGTGCTCGCCGACGGCGCCGGGCCGTTGGCGTCGGTGATGGTTCCGACGCCCGCCGCCGTGAGCGTGACCGATTGGCCGTAGAGCACGTGACCGGCCGAGTCCATGACCGAGACGCACACCAGGTTCACGGTGTTCACCGGGTTGTGGTCGGCCGCGTTCCAGGCGTCGTTACCGGTCGTGTCGGAGAAGCTCGAGAGGTTGGCGTTGCAGGTGGCGGTGTTCGTGGCGCCGGGCACGGTCGCGTCGTTCCCGCCACCCTGCGGCACCAGGTCGACCTGGACGTCCGCCGGGGTCGGTGCGGCCGTGGTCCACCGCTTGAACACGGCGTCCGTGTTGTCCGGCTCCGCGGTCGCTCCGGGGTCCACCGCCTCGTCCACCTGGGCGGGGCTCGAGGTGGGCGATCCCTCCGCGCTGTCCGCCTCGTCCGGCGCTCCGTCGCCGTCGGCGTCGATCCAGGCCCGCCAGTAGTCGTCGCCGGCCACCAGGCTCACCTGGGCCACGGAGCAGGTTCCCGCCGAGGACGTGTTGCAGCTGAGCACGGCGCCGTTGTTGGCACCGCCATAGTCCACGAAGCCGACGTGCACCCCGCCCACGCCCCCGCCCAGCTGGTCGGTGACCGTCGCGGTCATCGTGTGGGTGGTGCCCACCTGGTTCGTGTCCACCTCGGGCGTGACGTCGAGGAAGGTCGGCAGCCCGGGAACCGCCCACCGCGCCTGGACCTTGTCGTTCTGGTTGTCGGTCAGGGTCCCGACGGCGGCGTCGGCACCGGAGTCACTGCCGGTCACCCACAGGTTCACGACGTTCTTGGCATCCCCGAGGGCGCCGCCGGGCGCCGCGAGCTTGATCCCGAACGTGACCAGTCCGGAGGCGTTCGTATTGCCCGTCGCCGTGTCGGGCTGGCCCGAGGTGGCGGTCCCGTTCACCGAGGAGATGTAGGCATCGGGGGTGTCATCGGTGATCGAAGCCGTCACCGTGACGTTCGCGAGGGCCGATCCGGCGCACGTGTCGTCCGCGGTGTCGCTGCCCTTGGAGTCGGTCACCGCGGCCGAGACGACCTGTTCGGTGGAGACCCCCTTCAGCGCGTCCTCGGGCTCGGCATCGAGGCAGGCCCCACCCGGCACGGCCACCCAGGTGTTCTGGATGTCGTCGAAGGCCTCCCCGCTGTCGAAGCTCCCGCTCGCTCCGGTGGTCTTGTTCACCCACACCCGGATCGTGTCGAGTCCCGCGGTGGCCCCGCCGTTGTACGAGCAGTCGGAGAACCCACTCGTGCTGGAAGCCGTGCAGGTGGCCCCGGCGCTCGTGCCGCCGGCGTTGAAGTGGATGCCGGCATTCGGACCGGTCAGGACCTGGAAGCTCGGGGTGACCCCGTCCGCCGGGCTGCCGGTGTTGTTGGAACCCGTGGTCAGGAGGACCACGAAAGCATGGGCGGTTCCGGTGTTCTCGACGTCGGACTCCGGCGTGGCGTCCACGCTCTGGACGGCGTCGGGGCTGGTCGCCGCGGCGGCGATCCCACCCAACCGCCCGAAGAGAACGACCAGGCACAGAACGGACAGGAGCGCCGCCGTGGAGCGCACTCCTCTCAGGCGTACGAAACCCAGCGATGACCTCATGTGTCCCCCCCTGGTGACGGTGAGCTCAGGCTGGGGCAGACGCTACATGCTCCGGTCAAGCCGGGCAAGGATTTTCTCTAGGTGAGCTTGCGGACGGACAGGTAATTGTCCTGCTGGTATTCCGGGGCTCCCCCCCCGAGGAACGGCATCGGGACGAAGTTCGCGTTGTAGGCGATGAAGGCCCGGCCGCCCACCGCCGCGACCTGGATGTAGTCGCCGATGAACACCCCGCCCAGCAGGTAGTCGGCGTTGGGCTCGTTCGAGACCCTGGTGACCCGCTTGCGCACGACCACCTTCAGGGACCTGCGATCGAGGACCGCCATCTCGATGTCCTGGCGATGATGGAACGGGTCGTACCGGTTCGTGAACCAGGCGGCCACGGGCTTCCCCGTGTCCGGGTCCACGGCCAGGGTTGGAAAGTAGTTGTCCCCGCGAACGGAGATCCGCTTGTGGGCCCAGGTCGCCCCGTCGTCGTCGCTCCACGCGAGCGTCACGCGGGGCTCCTCGCAGATCAGGCCCTGGATCCGGTAGTTGCACTCCTCGTACACGAGCAGCTCGCGCGCGTGGCCGTCCACCATCTGCACGGCGTTCTTCGGGCCGGTCGCGACCCGGAAATCGTCGGCGTGGAGCACGGTGTCGAACCCGATGGCGTTCTCGAGCGTGTCGACGGTCCTGATGGGGCCGAAGGTGGTGCTCCCCGCCGGCGCGATGCGCATCCGGGGGCTGAACGTCTGCGGCCTGCCCTCGAGCTCGCCCTGGACGCCGGCCCACGTGACGTACGTGCGCCCGTCGGGCCCCACGGTCACGTAGCTGAAGGCGACGTCGTTGTCGGTCTCGCTGATGAGGATGGGGGCGGTGCAGTCGGCGAGGTTCTCGTCGCAGCGCACGGCGAAGACCTGGGCCCTGCTGAACCCGATCGTGGTGTCGGCGTTCGTGAAGTCCGAGTACGTCACCCACACGTGCTCGCCGTCGCCCGTGTCCCCCACCGCGAGCCACTCCTTGTCGAGGAAGTGCCCCGCCGGACCGCCGACGGTCTGAGCGGCCACCGCGGAGCTCCAGCAGTCCGGATCGGACATGCTCGGCTGGTGGAACCCGGACGTCGCGTCGCCACAGGTGGCGGCGCCGAGGGTCTCCGGCGTCGAGCGGTACATCACGATGCCGTTCGGCGTGGGCCCCGACGGATCGGTGGCGCTGTAGGCGAGGCTCGCCCCGTACAGGGTGCAGTGCTCGTCAGCGGCCACCACGGGATCGCCGCCGGAGGGTGTCTGCACGCCACCGACGTTCACCGAGGGCATGAGTCCCTCCTTCGCCACGGACCGCCCCCGGTCGGTGGAGATGGCCCACCCGGTGAAGTTGCCCTCCGGGTCGAGCAGCCCGCGGTAGTCGTTCGTCGCGCTCAGCACGAAGCTCGGCCGGTTCTCGCACACCGTGACGGACTCCTCGTTCTGTGAGAGTCCGGTGGTGTCCAGGTTGAACCGGGCCCCGGTCGGCGCGACCGGTCGGGCATCGGACACGCGTGAGCTCACCGGGTGCACGGCCCCGAGGCGGGGGGCGAATCCCTCGGGGGCCTCGTCCGGATGCGCGAGGTAGTAGCGGAACTGCACGGATTGCGACAGGTGCGCGAGGAGGCCGGCCCCGGCACGGTTGGGCTTCTCGACGCTGAAGGCCGGGACGGAGACCATGGCCGCGGCGACGGCGAGCCCCGTGACGGCGACGATCGGTCGAAACACCCCGCGACGCACGACAGCACGATACGGGAGCGGTCGGCGCTCCGACAAGGGACCGGAGCGCGTTACCGTGAGCGGCGCCGTGACCACCGACACCGACGACCTCCTCGCAGCCGCGCTCCGGGCCGCGACGGCGGGCGGCGCCATCGTGCGCGACGCGCTCGGCACCGAACCTGCGGCGGAGACGAAGGGGACCGGCGACTACGTGACCGAGATCGATCGCAGGAGCGAGACGGAGATCAAGCGGGTCCTGGCCGACACCGGGCTGCCCGTCCTCGGGGAGGAGGAGGGCGGCTCTCGAGGGGAGCGGTACTGGGCCGTCGACCCCCTGGATGGGACCACGAACTTCCTGCACGGGTTCCCGGCGGTCGCGGTCTCCATCGCGCTCGTCGAGCGGGAGCGCCCCGAGCTCGGGGTGGTCCACGCTCCGTTCCTGGAAGAGACCTACCTCGCCGCACCCGGAAGCCGGCCGGAGGTCCGACGGGCGGGCTCGGACCCCCGGCCGCTCCGCGTCTCGGACCGCTCCCCCGAGCGCGCCATCGTCGGCACCGGCTTCCCGTTCCGGGACAAGTCGCTCGTCCCCCGGTACCTGGAGGTGTTCGCGCGATGCTTCGGCCGCTTCGAGGACCTGCGACGGCCCGGCGCCGCCGCCCTCGACCTGTCCTGGGTGGCCGCCGGGGTGTTCGACGGCTTCTTCGAGCTCAACCTCTCGCCCTGGGACGTCGCGGCCGGCGCGGCCCTCGTTCGTGCCGCCGGCGGCATCGTCACCGACTGGGAAGGCCACCCCGCCCGCTGGCTCGACACCGGCAACATCCTCGCCGGGTCGCCGCCCGTGCACGAGGCGCTCCTCGAGATCTGCCGGAGTCGCAAGGCCGGTGAGGGGTGATCCTCGTGGCGCTCCAACCGTGGGGCGGGGCCAGGCCCCGGCCCCACGGTTGCGGCTATTCCTCGGAGCTCGTGGAGCGGATAGGACCGCCGAGAGCCCGCTCGGCCTCTTCCCTCGTCATGCTGCCGACGGGGATGGCCTCCGGCTCGCCCTCCTCGCGCGCCTGCTCGCGCTGACGGGCCAGCCAGTACTCGGGGATGGCCTCGGGCTTGATCCGCACCTGGACGTTCCGGTAGCGGCTCATGCCGGTGCCTGCCGGGATGAGCTTGCCGATGATCACGTTCTCCTTGAGCCCGAGCAGCGGGTCCGACTT
>JBHELK010000106.1:0-17826 GCA_046263085.1 Actinomycetota bacterium | reverse complement strand
AGGTCCGCGGGCCCCGGATCTACGAGGGGACCAGCGAGATCCAGCGCGAGATCATCGCCCGCGCGCTCCTTCGCTGACGGGCGGGGACAAGCCCCACCCCACGGGGGACGAGCCCCGCCCCACGGGGGGACAAGCCCCGCCGCACGGGGAGGGCTAGCGGTCGGGGACGACGGCGATGCCCATGAGCTCGACCTTCACGTCCGGGTAGACGAGCCTCGCCACGCCGATCAGGGCGGCCGCCGGGTAGTGCTTCCCGAGGTGACGCTGCCAGGCGTCGCCGATCTCGCCGCGCCGCGCGTTGTACTCGTCGACGTCGGTGACGAAGATCTGCATCGACACGAGATCCTCCGGCCGCCCGCCGGCGGCGGAGAGCGCGGTCGCGACATTGGCGCACGCGGCGTCGAACTGCTCCACGAAGTCGTCGCCCGGGAGCTTCCCGTCACGCTGATGCGCCGTCTGCCCCGCCAGGAACACGAGGCGGCCCGGCGCGGCCACTACGGCGTGCGAGTAGCCGCGCGGCGGGGTGAGCTCTTCGGGGTTGACGAGCTCGTGTGTCACCGGCCGGTCCACTTCGGGGGCCGCTTCTCCTTGAAGGCCCGGTAGAACTCCGCGTGGTCCTCGCTGCGCATTAGGAGCGCCTGGGCCTGCGCCTCCAGCTCCACAGCCGAACCGAGATCGACGTCGAGCTCCCTCGTCAGCAGGGCCTTCGTGGTGCCGAAGGCCGCCGCCGGCCCGTCGGCGAGCTGCCGGGCCAGCACTGCGGTCTCTGCCTGCACGCGGTCGTCGTCGACGACCCTCGTCGCGAGCCCGATCTCCCCCGCGCGAGCGGAATCCACCGGCTCCGCGAGCAGGAGGAGCTCCGTGGCTCTGCCGAGTCCGATCACTCTCGGCAACAGGTACGCGGCGCCCATGTCGGCGCCGGCCAGGCCGACCTTCGTGAACAGGAAGGAGAACGTCGCCGACCGAGCCATGACCCGAAGGTCGGCGGCCAGCGCGATCACCGCTCCGGCCCCCGCGGCGACCCCGTTGATGGACGCGATGATCGGCTTCGGCAGCTCGCGCATGCGCTGGACCACCGATCCGGTCATGCGTGTGAACTCGAGCACTCGCTGCTCGTCGCCCTCGCGCAGCAGCGCGCCGATGATCTCGTCCACGTCCCCACCGGAGCAGAACCCCCGGCCCTCGCCCGTGATGACCAGCACGCGAACGTCGTCCCGCTGCGGCAGCTCGCCAAGCAGGTCACGGAGGTCCGCGTAGGCCTCGAACGTGAGCGCGTTCAGCCGGTCCGGACGATCCAGGGTCACGGTGGCCACACCGTCCGCGACCTCGAAGCGGAAGTGCTCCCACTCGCCGGTGGAGCCGGCCGAGCCGCGGAAGGGGCTCACGAGAACGCGTCCAGTCCCGTGACGGCCTTCCCCAGGATGAGCTGGTGGACCTCGCTCGTCCCCTCGTACGTGAGCACCGACTCGAGGTTGTTCATGTGCCGGATGATCGGATACTCGAGCGTGATGCCGTTGGCACCGAGGATCGTCCGAGCCTCCCTCGCGATGGCCAGGGCCTCCCGCACGTTGTTGAGCTTCCCGAGCGACACCTGCTCGGGACGCACGTTGCCCTCGTCCTTGAGACGGCCCAGGTGCAGCGCCAGCAGCTGCCCCTTCGACAGCTCCACCAGCATGTCGGCCAGCTTCCGCTGCGTGAGCTGGAACGACCCGATCGGCTTGCCGAACTGCTCGCGGGTCACGGCGTAGTCGGCCGCGGCCTCGAAGCAGGCCCGCGCTGCGCCCATCGATCCCCACACGATCCCGTACCGGGCCTCGTTGAGGCATGACAGCGGCCCGCGCATCCCGGTCACGCCGGGGAGCACACTGGAGGACGGGATGCGGCAGCCGTCGAACACGAGCTCGCTCGTGATCGAGGCGCGCAACGAGAGCTTGCGCTCGATGTCGCGCGCGGCGAATCCCGGCGACTCCCTGGGCACGATGAACCCGCGCACGCCCTCGTCGGTGCGCGCCCAGACCACGGCGAGGTCGGCGATACCTCCGTTCGTGATCCACATCTTCGAGCCGTTCAGGACCCACTCGTCGCCGTCGAGCCGCGCGGCGGTGCGCATGGATGACGGGTCGCTGCCGACGTCCGGCTCGGTGAGGCCGAAGCAGCCGATGGCCTCGCCCGCCGCCATCCTCGGGAGCCACTCCTGCTTCTGCTCCTCGCTGCCGTACTTCCAGATCGGGAACATGGCGAGGGATCCCTGGACGGACACGAACGACCGGAACCCGCTGTCGCCGGCCTCGAGCTCCATGCACGCCAGCCCGTATTGCACCGCGGACGCGCCCGCGCATCCGTACCCGGTGAGATGCATGCCGAACAGGCCGAGTCCGCCGAGCTCCTTGGCCATGTCGACCGGAAACTCGCCGCGCTCGAACCAGTCACCGATCCCCGGCAGGACGCGCTCGCGCACGAACCGCCGCACCGTGTCCCGCAGCTCCCGCTCCTCGTCGGAGAGGAGCGAGTCGAGTCCGAGGAAATCGGACCGGTCCGGGGCGTCGCGGGGGGTCACCGCCGGACCATAACCGCATCGAGGACCTTCCGAGCGGGCACGTCGTCGACAACAAGTGCATCGAGCCCGTCGCCGGCAAGGGAGATGACCTTCGACCTGAGCGCGTCCTCGCTCATCGGACGCTGCGGCGACCCGAGCGCGGCACGGACACGGATCGGCTCGACGCCGTTGCCCTCGACGATGGCCTCCGACTCGGCGAGATGCGAGTCGGGCGTCACCTCGATGCGACTCGCCAGTCGCACGGCATCGTCGTCGAGCCGTCGGAAGTCCTCGACGCCCGGCGGGCCATGCAGCGCCGTGAACGCAACGGTGTAGGGGATGGAGAACTTTGCCTGGAGCGCGTCTGCCGGCACGCCGTGGGGCGCGGCGTGCAGGGAGATCGGATGGACCCGGACCTGCGCGCCGTCGACCGTCGCACCGGACTGGCGGATCGTGTCGGCCGCCTCGATGGCCGCGTGGGTCTGGAGGCAGCACGGGTACGCCTTGATCCAGTTCTCGACGATGGCCGGCGGTTCGGCTGGATCCGGCGCCGTCCACGCCGCCCCGTACGCGGCCTCGAAGCCGCCCTCGCCTGTCGGGAGATCCGCGGTGGCGGAAGCCCCCGCTCGCGCGAGCAACGCCGCCCTGGCGCCCGCCGCCGACGCCATTCCCACCTGGAGCGCCTTGCCGTCCGATCCGAACGCCCCCCGCAGGCCCGCCGACTGCAGCAGCGCCAGACGAACCGCGCGATCTCGACCCTCCTCGTCGAGGCCGAGGACCGAGGCCGCGGCGGAGGCAGCGCCGACCACCCCGCACACCGCCGTGGGATGCCACCCCCGCCGGTAGAGCTCGGGGTGGCTCGCCCGGGCCAGGGCCGCCATGGCCTCGAACCCGGCGGCGTGGGCGGCCATCACGGCTCCCACGCTCGCGTCGAGATCGGCGGCAAGCACGAGCGCGGCGGGAGCCACCGGCGCCGTGCAGTGCACGAGTCCGGGGGCGTAGGTGTCGTCGAAGTCGAGTGCGTGGCCCGCTGTTCCGAGCGACACGACCCTGCCGAGTCCGTCGGGATCCGCGGCGACGGCCGCGAGCGCAGCGCGTTCCCCCGACCCCGCGACGGCGCACGCCAGCCAGTCGAGGAACGCGGTGCGGTATCGCGGGTCGACCACGAGCTGTCCGGTTACGGGATCGGGACCCCGGGGAGGTGCGCCAGTCCCTGCTCCACATCGGCCTCGCGGAACTCCACCTCCGGCAGGCGCTGCGCGAGGTAGTCGTCGTAGGCCTGCATGTCGAAGTGACCGTGGCCCGAGAGCCCGAACAGGATCACCCGCTCCTCACCGGCCTCCCGCGCCTCCACCGCCTCGTCGATCACGGCGCGGATCGCGTGCGCGGGCTCCGGCCCCGGGATGATCCCCTGGGTCTGGGCGAACTGCACCGCGGCCTCGAACACCGGGTTCTGCGTGTACGCCAGCGCGTCCATGTGCCCGTGCTTCACGAGCATCGACAACGACGGAGCGTCGCCGTGGTACCGCAGCCCACCCGCGTGCACGGGCGCCGGCACGAACGTATGCCCCAGCGTGTACATCGGGAGCAGCGGGGTCATCTGGCCCGTGTCGCCGAAGTCGTAGGCGAACTCGCCGCGGCTCAGCGTGGGGCACGCCGCCGGCTCGGCCGCGACGAACCGCGTCGACGCGCTGCCGTCCAGCCGGTGCTTCATGAACGGGTACGCGAGGCCCGCGAAGTTCGAACCTCCGCCGACGCAACCGATCACCACGTCGGGCCGCTCGCCGGCGAGCTCCATCTGCCGCTCGGCCTCGAGCCCGATCACCGTCTGGTGCAGCAGCACGTGGTTCAGCACGCTCCCCAGCGAGTAGTTCGTGTCCTCGTTGGTGGCGGCGACCTCGATGGCCTCGCTGATGGCGATGCCCAGCGACCCCGGCGAGTCCGGGTGCTCCTCCAGCACGGCTTTTCCGGCCTGCGTGGTCGACGTCGGCGACGGGCGGACCTCCGCCCCGAACGTCTCCATGAACACCCGCCGGTACGGCTTCTGCTCGAAGGATGCCCGGACCATGAACACGAGGCACTCGAGACCGAAGAACCGGCACGCCATCGACAGGGCGGACCCCCACTGCCCCGCGCCCGTCTCCGTCGAGATCCGCCGGATGCCGGCCTCCTTGTTGTAGTAGGCCTGCGCGATGGCGGTGTTCGGCTTGTGCGAGCCGGCCGGCGACGTGCCCTCGTACTTGAAGTAGATGTGCGCCGGCGTCTGCAGGGCCTGCTCGAGCCGGTGGGCCCGGTACAGGGGCGTCGGACGCCACAGCCGGTAGACGTCGAGCACCTCGCCCGGGATGTCGATCGTGGGCTCGGTCGAGACCTCCTGCATGATCAGCGACTCGGGGAACAGCGGCGCCAGGTCCGGCGGGCCGACCGGTTCCTTCGTGCCCGGGTGCAGCGGAGGGAGCGGCGGCATCCCGGCGGCCGCCATGTCGGGGAGCAGGTTGTACCAGGCCGTCGGAAGCTCCTCGGGCCGGAGGTTGAACTGCACTGGGTCGGCCATGGCGGCTCCTCCCTCGGGATGCTGGACCGCGACTATCGACCCGTGGCCGGAGTTCCGTCAACGCCGCTCGGGCGTGCTCGGAACCCTTGACTCACCCTCGGCGTCTGCTTCACTGAGGCCTCTCGATGAACCGCAGATTCCGATCCCTGTTCGGCCTCCAGGCGCTCGTCGCACTGGTGGCGTTCGCGTTCCCGCTGGTGGTCGCGACCGAGCTCCACGACAGCCCCCCGCCCATCGAGATCTTCATCCGGATGCATCCGCACTTCGTCGATCCGGGCACCACGTTCGGCGAGGTCGTCGACACGTTCGCCGTGCACGCCCGCTCCGGCGACCTCCTCGACGTCGAGGGGAAGGTGCTCCAGCCCCACGCGTTCCCCGGCCAGGTCCTGCTGAACGGCCGGCGTGTCCCCCACTCGAAGCGCCTGGTCGATCGGGACCGGATCTGGGTGGTGAGCGAGTCCGACCGCCGCGAGATGGTGACGCGGCGGGTGGTCCACCTGCGGGGCCGCCGACCCACCGACCCGCAGTTCTACCTCGGCGCCGCCCCCGGTCGGCAGGTCGTCACGACCGGGAAGATCTCGGGCAAGCTGGTGTCGTCGGTGTTCGAGCCCACCGGCCCGACACATACACCGAAGGCCGTGGCGCTGACCTTCGACGACGGCCCGAACAGCGTGTACACCCCTCGGATCCTCTCCATCCTGCATCGCATGCACGTGCACGCCACCTTCTTCACGATCGGCTACCTCGTGGAGCGCTACCCGGAGGTCGTCCGGCGGGAGAAGCGCGCCGGCATGGTCGTCGCGAACCACACGTGGAACCACCCCAACTCGCCGGCCTTCCGCACGCTCGGCGCCCGCCGCATCGAGCGAGAGATGCTCGACGCGAACATCGCGCTCGGAGATCTCGACGTCGAGCCCCACCTCTTCCGTCCACCGGGAGGGAGCTCCTCGGACGACGTCGTACAGATCGCCCGGAGCCTGGGCATGCGCGTGGTCCTGTGGTCGATCGATCCCGAGGACTGGCGGGCCGGCGTCACCGCTCCACAGATCGTCGCCAACGTGCTGTCGAACGCCCGCCGCGGCTCGATCGTGATCCTGCACGACGGCGGCGGCGACCAGTCCGCCACCGTGCGGGCCCTGCCGCTGATCATCCGGGGCCTGCGCAAGCGGCACCTCGGGATCCTGGCGGTCAGATAGCGAACGGGCGAGCCCGGTTGCTCGCGGCCCGCCCGCTCGAGGAAGCTCCGGTGCTACTTGATGATCAGAGCACCCATGACCGACGTCTCACCGGTCGCGTTGCAGCCGCGCAGGGTGTAGTCGGTGCCGGGCTCGAGCAGGGGAATGGTTCCCTTGTTGACCTGGCCCGCCCCGTTCGCCGTGAGGACGATGGTCTCCTCGCCGCCGAGCAGGTACCCACTCGTCGCCCGCAGCCCATCCTGGTTGTCGACCACGAGGTCCCAGTCCCCGTGGGGGAAGAGCTTGAACGTGACCTTGGTGGCGCCGGCCGGGACAGAGACCTTGAGATCCTGCCAGGAGCCATCCGCCGACGATCCACCCAGGGACGAGCATGGATCGCCGCTACCGTTCCCGGCGCCGGGGTGCGCGCTTAGCGTGAACGTCGATGTGTAGTCCCCGGGCGATCCGACCGAGGTGGATGTGCCGTTGGCGTCGGCGGTCTGCGGGAACTCTCCGCTCTCACCGCCGGTGTCGTACAGCGCGCCGTAGAACACGTCCGCCTCGACGCGTCCGTCGTAGAGAGAACCGATGACCGGAGCGCTCACCGAACGCTTCGGCCAGTTCACGTCAATCCAGAAACCGGGGGCGAACGTGGTCACCGTGGTGGTGAACCCGCCGGTCGTGGGGATCGAGCCGTCGACGCGCTCGCACGCCCCGGCGCTGTTCGTCGCCTGATAGGGCGTGGTGCCGGAGAAGAAGAACGTCCGGGTGGTGGAGTAGGCGGCCGAGAACGCGGGCGTGCCGAGCTTGCTGCACGCGCCATCGCGCGTGTCGCCGCTGACACCCACGAAGACCTGGTCCAGGCTGTCGAACTGGTCCTGCCCGGTCAGGTCCTTGACCGTGGACACGGACGCGGAGTGACCGACCATCCGGAAGTCGGCGAGGCTCGGCGTGAAGACCTTCAGACCGAACCCGCCGTTAGCGATGAGCGGCTTGGCGGCACCGGTGGCTGCGTCGCGAGAGAAGTCGTAGACGAGAACGAGGCGGTCGACGCCGCTGGCCAGGCCGGCCTTCTCGTTGGCGTTGTCCGGGAGCCACCGAAGGGTTCCCAGCGGGTTGGTGTCGCTGCCCTGGGGGCTGCCCTGCGCGATGTTCGGGGCCGCGACGAGGGCGGTGACGAGAGCGAACGCGAGCACGAGCACGCGTGTCATTGGACTCCTCCTGTCCTTGGACCGGTCCAGAAGGGAGTCGTTCGCTTCGGAACCCCCGCCCGCCTTTGTGCACATGCACAGAACCTGGGGCGAATGGAGCTGGACCCTCCACCACCATCGAGGCTTCTTGCGGGTAAAACGAGGTCTGCCCGAGGGGTCGCCTTCGTTTCCGCCGTTAGCCCGGCCCGGTCTCGGTCTCCGGTCGATCTTGCCCGATGACGAATGTTCTTCCTGGGTCCGTCCAGTCGGCCTCTATGGTCTCGCCCAGACCCTCGCCGGGTCCCGTCGCCGTACGAGCTCCGAACCAAGTCTTCGCTTCAGGCGACGTCAGTTGCTGCCCCTCCGAGAACAGCCCTCTCAGTGAGCTCAGCTCGTCGTCGACCTTCAAATGAACCGTTATCGTGTTACCGGCATAACTCACATGAGCATCACTGACCGGGATACTTATTGCCTCAGCACCTTCGCAGCGGACGAAGAGCACCGTCTCGCGCTTGACGAGGTCAGCCACGAACCTATTTGACCACGACACCGAACATGATCCGATTGTCCACCCCGCCAGATAGACCACAAACTTTGAAGGGTCGGACACGTCCGCGGCCATGTCGAGGCTTACATCTATCCCCTCGAAAACCGCCTTCTTCTTGTCGGGATGGTCTGGATCTGCCACGACTTCCCACTCGCCTTGAAACCACGCGGCACAGATATCGGTGTCTTGATAGACGGGTGGAAGACCTCCGCAAGGATCGGTGATTTCAGGATCATCCCTCGTGCCCGCGCTCGCGGGAACCGTTGACAGAACGATGAGCGCCAAAAGCCCCCCGATCATTCTCAAAAAGGGTCCCATTATTTCCTCCGTTCCCCATCGCTGCGGAGTGCGACCCCGGCACCGCCGGGGCTCATCCCAAACGGTGCCGGAGCCATTCGGAGCGATAAAAGCTAGCTGACTAACGGACCCAATTCAGGACGTCGGTGTTCTCAAGGAGATTGCCACCGCACTCGTTCGTGCCGAAGTCGGTGCAACTCTGCGCCGGATTTGCGCCGTGGTCACCTCCCAGGATGTAGAGGGTACCTTCTTCCGGCTGACCAGCCCCCGCGAAAACCCTGAGGTTGAACGTGAGCGGGACGTCGTACCCGAAACAACCAACGAATTCTACGCATTGTCCCACATGGAACGTCTCGCCTGGGGTGATGGTTACTAGATTGGGGTTAACGAATGCCCCCGTTCTCCCGAGCGGCTGGCTAGCATGGACGATACAGAATTCGTCCGGCTGACCCTCCGGACAGATCAGTCCGACGAATACGGTGACAGTGAAACTGGCACCGGTCCGGCCGTTGGGATCTGGCAGGGGCGTAATCACACAGTGGGCTCGGTATGGCTCAATCCCCGCGACCGGGTCAACTCCGTCAGCGTTGCAAACGTCTGGCCACCCGGTCGCCAAAGCGGGCACAGCGGGAACCAGCATCAAGCCACCTACCAGCGCCATCCCGACGAGCGCGGACGCAAGACGCATGGCCTTGGAGCCAACCCTTCTTCCTGTCTTCAAGTCGAACCTCCTAGTGCGTCAATTCCTCAACCGGCGCGGCCTGCGCAGGGGCGGCACCCACACCTCCTTCTCCCATTCTCTGGCTCACTGTTCATTGACAGCGCAGACCGAATGTCGTTTGCTCCTTTCGCCACGGACTCGCTTATCCCTTTTGTGCACGTGCACATTTTTGGTGATTTTATTCCTGCATTTCCGATTCGCGTCTTTTGCTCCTCGGCATGAGCCAATCAGGACGGATAAAGACCAGAAAAGGCGTGGGCCTAGTCAGATCAGCTCGAGCTTGCGCCCCACGCGCTCGAAGGCCTCGAGGGCCTCCTTGAGGTCCTCCTCGCCGTGGTCGGCGGTGACGATCGTTCGGACCCGGGCCCGGCCCTTGGCCACCGTGGGGTAGACCACCGCGGGCGTGAACACGCCCTCCTCCCACAGCAGCGACGAGAGCTCCTGGGCCCTGGTCTCCTCCCCCGCGATCACCGGCGTGATGGGCGTCTCGCTGGCTCCCGTCTCGAAGCCGAGGCGCTCGAGGCCCTCCTTGAAGAACTTGGTCCGGTCCCACAGGCGCTTCACGCGCTCCGGCTCCTGCTCCAGGATGTCGAGCGCCTTGATGCAGGAGGCGGCCACAGCCGGCGGCGCCGACGTGGAGAACAGGAACGGCCGCCCCCGGTTCTGCAGCCACGTGATGAGGTGCTTCGGTCCCGCGATGAACCCGCCGAGCACGCCGATCGCTTTCGAGAGCGTGCCGACCTGGATGTCGACCCGCTTCGGATCCAGGCCGTAGTGAGAGACCGTGCCCTTGCCGTTCTCCCCGAGCACCCCGGATGCGTGTGCGTCGTCGATCATCATGATCGCGCCGTGCCTCTCCGCCACCTCGACGAGATCGGCGAGCGGCGCGATGTCGCCGTCCATCGAGAACACGCCGTCGGTGATCAGGAGCTGGCGGCGACCGTCCCGCTTCGTCTCCTCCAGGAGCCTGTCGGCCGCGGCTGCGTCCTTGTGCGGGAACACCTTGATCTCCGCCCGTGACAGCCGGGCGCCGTCGATGATCGACGCGTGGTTGAGCTCGTCGGAGACGATGACGTCCTCGCGGGTGAGCACGGCCGCGACCGTTCCCGCGTTGGCCGCGAACCCCGAGGGGAACATCAGCGCGTCCTCCGCTCCCTTGAACGCGGCGAACCGGCGCTCCAGCTCGCGGTGCAGCGACATCGTGCCGGCGATGGATCGGACGGCGCCCGATCCCGCACCGAGATCTCGCGCGGCGTCCGCGGCGGCCTGCTTCATACGCGGGTCGCCGCACAGCCCGAGATAGTTGTTCGACGCGAGGTTGATGACGTCCCGGTCGTCGTAGCGGCATCGCGCTGCCTGCGTGTTCTCGAGTGTCCGGATGCGCAGCAGCAGGCCGCTCTGCTCGAGCTGGCCCAGCTCGTCCTTCAGGTAGTCGAGGCTTCCCACGATGGTCCTCCAGGGTCGGGCGTGCCGGCGAAGCCTACTTCCGGGCGGCGGCGGCGGCGGCAACGGCCCGGGAGCGCTTGATGAGCCCCCAGACCGACACGATCGTCCACACCACCTCCAGGAGCACGAACCCCCACTGCTCCTCGACGACCGCGAGCACGGCGAGGGTCGCGGCGCCTGCGACGTTGAGCCACAGGTACAGGGGTGACGTCACGTCCAGCCTCCCGGCCTGCGCGAAGCCGAAGGCCGCGAGGATCAACAACGCTCCGACGATCTGCACGCCCTGCTCGAGCATCGGCGACCCCTAGGGCAGCAGGATGACCTTGCCGGACCGGCCCGAGGTCACCGCGTCGAAAGCCTGCTCGTGCTCCTCGAGCGGGAACCGGTGAGTGATGACCGGGGCGACGTCGACGATGCCCGTGGCCAGCAGCGTGGACGTCTGCTCCCACGTCCGGAACAGCTCCCGCCCGGTGACGCCGTAGATCCGGGCCTCCTTGAAGATGACGTTCTCCTGCAGATCGAGCGTCACGGGCTCGGTGGGCAGGCCCAGCAGCGCCATGCGGCCGCCCCCGGCCAGCATGCGCGTCCCCTGCTCGATCACCATCGCGACGCCGGACATCTCGAGCACCACCTCGGCGCCGTGGCCGTCGGTGGCCTCGTTGACCGCGCCGACGGGATCCTCGACGAGAGGATCGACCAGGACATCGGCGCCCATCTGTTTCGCCAGCCCGCGGCGGAACTCGTTCGGCTCCACCGCCACGACCTGGCGCGCGCCGGCAGCCCTGGCCACGCCGACGGCGAACAGTCCGATGGGGCCGCAGCCGAGCACCACGACGGTGGCCGTGACCACGTCGTCGGCGCCGCCGTCGATGAACACGGTATGGACGGCGTTGCCGAACGGGTCGTGGATCGAGGCGACGTCGGGCGGGATGCGCGGATCGACCTCCCACGCGTTGCGCTCGGGGATCACGACGTACTGGGCGAAGCCCCCGTCGAAGTCCACCCCGAGGATGCGCAGGCGCTCGCAGATGTGCATGCGGCCCTTGCGGCACTGCGGGCAGAAGCCGCAGAACACGTGCCCCTCCGCGGAGACGAACGCGCCCTCCTTGACGTGATGGACCTCCGGACCGGTGGCCACGACGTGCCCGGCGACCTCGTGGCCGGGGGTCATCGGGGGCTTGATGCGCTTCGCGGCCCACTCGTCCCAGCCGTAGATGTGGATGTCCGTGCCGCAGATGGACGCCGCGGCGACCTTCAGGAGCACCTCGCCGGGGCCCGGCTCCGGCACCGGGACCTCGACGAGCTCCGCGCCGGGTGTCGGGCCCACCTTGCGCAGGGCTCGCATCGTGGTAGGAAGCGGCATGGGACGGCCAGGGTACTGCAGAGCGAGCTCGTCACCGGCCGCGGGAACCAGAACAAGCACATGGCACGTCTGACCTGCATGCGAGCCCGCGCGCTGGTGGTGTTGGTCGCGCTCCTCCTGGGAGCGTGCGCCAAGGCCTCCGACCGGGGCGCCGGCGACGGTTCCCCCACCCCGCCCTACCCGGCCGGGCCGAACGACCTCGTCCTGCGTGTCGACTCCTGCTGCGGGTTCGTGGCCTACGAGTACACGCTCCGCCAGCTGCCGTCCTTCACGCTGACCGGCGACGGGCGGATCATGACCCTCGGCCCGCAGATCGAGATCTATCCCGGCCCCGCGCTGCCGAACGTCCAGGAGCAACCGGTCACCGACGAGGGCATCCGGGCCATCCTGGCGGAAGCGCAGAAGGCCGGGCTCGACGAGAGCCACGACTACATCGCGCAGCGCACCATCTCCGACGCGCCGACCACGATCTTCACCCTGGTGGACGCGGACGGGACGCAGCACGTCACCCGGGTCTACGCGCTCGACGAGGCCGACGACAAGGGCTCCCCCGCCCCGGAGCAAGAGGCACGCAAGCGCCTCCGACACCTCCAGGAACGACTCGGGGACCTCGCCTCCTGGCTCCCCCCCGGTTCGCTCGGCGACCAGCGCGAGTACCGCATGGATGCCCTGCGCATCTCCGTCCGCGACTACAACCCCCAGGAGGCCGACCCGAAGCAGAGCCCCCAGGACTGGCCGCTCGACGCGCCCCTCGCCACCTTCGGCGACCCCGTCGAGGGCCAGGCCGGGATGCGCTGCGGGGTGGTATCCGGGGACCTCCAGATGCTGCTGCCCGAAGTGAAGCGATCCAACGAGCTGACGCCGTGGACCAGCGAAAGCAAGGACTACCGGTTGTTCCTCCGGCCTCTCCTGCCCGACGAGCACGGCTGCGCCACGCCGGGCCCGTAGATCCTTCGGTTTCGACCCTTTTCTGCCGAACACCCTCTTGCTAGAATGGCCTGAGAGCGGTATCCGTCCGCGACGAAGGGGCACGTGGGGTGGCGAGCTACCGACCGGCACACCGTGAAACCAGGGCCCACGCGGGGCCCCAGCCCTTCGCGTATCCGCTGCAGCGCGAGTTCGTCGAGCCGGACTGGCGGCGGCTGCCGGGGTTCCGCGACGTCACCACCGAGCAGTGGGAGTCGGCCCAGTGGCAGCGCGCGCACACCGTCAAGAACCTCCGGGAGCTCCGATCGGCCCTCGGTTCCTTCCTCACCGAGGACCTGGCGGAGGACATCGCCCGGGACCAGCGTGAGCGGGCCACGATGTCGATGCTCATCCCGCCCCAGATGCTCAACACGATGGACGAGCGCGACCTGCGCGCCGATCCGGTTCGCCGGTACATGGCGCCGGCAGCATCCGACCGGGATGCGGAATGGCCGTCGCATCCGCTGTCGGAACGCGACTCGCTCCACGAGGGAGAGATGTGGGCGGTGGAGGGCCTGACCCACCGCTACCCGACGAAGGTGCTTGCCGAGCTGCTGTCCACATGCCCGCAGTACTGCGGCCACTGCACGCGGATGGACCTCGTCGGCAACGACACGCCCCAGTGGCTCAAGTACAAGTTCGAGATCAAGCAGCAGGAGCGCTGGGATCTCATGCTCGAGTACCTCCGCTCGACGCCGTCCGTGCGCGACGTGGTCGTGTCGGGCGGCGACGTGGCCAATCTTCCCATCAAGCGCCTGGAGTCGTTCGTTTCGGCGCTGATGGACATCGAGAACATCCGCGACATCCGCCTGGCGACGAAGGGGCTCATGGGCATGCCGCAGCACTTCCTGCAGCCCGACGTGCAGGAGGGGATCGGCCGGCTGGCCACGAAGGCCCGAGAGCGGGGCATCGACCTCGCCGTGCACACCCACGTGAACTCGGCGCAGCAGGTGACGCCGCTCGTGGCTCGAGCCACTCGATCGCTGCTGGAGCTCGGCGTGCGCGACGTCCGCAACCAGGGAGTGCTGCTGCGTGGGGTGAACACCACGCCGAACGACCTGCTGGAGCTGTGCTTCACGCTGCTCGATCACGCCAAGGTGATGCCGTACTACTTCTACATGTGCGACATGATCCCGAACTCCGAGCACTGGCGGATCGCGGTGCACGAGGCGCAAGCGCTGCAGCACGCGATCATGGGGTATCTCCCCGGCTTCGCCACACCGCGCGTCGTGTGCGACGTTCCGTTCGTCGGCAAGCGCTGGGTGCATCAGATCGACGAGTACGACCGCGAGCTCGGCATCAGCTACTGGACGAAGAACTACCGCACCGGCATCGAGGCCGACGATCCGGAAGCGCTCACCAAGCGCTACCCCTACTACGACCCCATCCGCACGCTGCCGCAGGCCGGGCAGGACTACTGGCGGGCCCGCGTGCTCGCCGGCGACCTCACCCCCGCCTAGAGATCGGAACTCGATGGCGTCGAAGGGATTCACGGACGAGGAACGAGCGGCGATGAAGGAGCACGCCCAGGAGCTGAAGGCGGCCGCGCGCCCCGGCCGGCGAGCCGACAAGGCGGACGGGGAGAGCGCGGTGCTCGCGAAGATCAACGAGATGCCGGAACCCGATCGCACCATGGCCAGACGGCTCCACGAGATCATCAAAGCTGGCGCGCCGGCCCTCTCGCCGAGACTCTGGTACGGGATGCCCGCATATGCCAAGGACGGCAAGGTCGTCTGCTTCTTCCAGAGCGCGCAGAAGTTCAAGACGAGATACGCCACATTCGGCTTCAGCGACGCGGCGAACCTCGACAAGGGCGCCGTGTGGCCGGTCGCCTTCGCGCTGAAGGAGTTGACCGCCATCGAAGAGGCAAAGATCGGAGCGCTCGTGAAGAAGGCGGTGCGCTGAGAGGATCGTTGGCAGCCGGCTCGTTTCCACGTCGTCTCCGTTAGGGTCGGGCGTCATGCCGATCTCGAGACGCGAGTTCATGCAGGGCACGGCCGCGGTCGCGGCGGGCGCCTACCTGGCCTCGTGCAACGGCTCCTCGACGCCGGTCGCGAAGCCGTACCTCGAGACGGGGCGCCTCGACACGCAGTGGCCCATCGAGCAGGTCGTCTTCCTGATGATGGAGAACCGCAGCTTCGACCACATGTTCGGCGCGTTTCCCGGCGCGAACGGCACCACGGTCGGCCTGCGCGACGGGCAGGAGGTGCCGCTGCTGCGTGCCAGCCAGTGGACGAACCACGACCTGCCGCACGACTGGTCGGCGTCGGGGCGCAACGTGAACGGCGGCAAGATGGACGCCTTCGATCTCACGGCGCTGCAACGCGTGTTCGGCTACACGCAATATCAGGAGGAGGATCTCCCGAACTACTGGCGCTGGGCCCGGGAGTTCGTGCTGTGCGACAACTTCTTCGCCTCGTCGCTCGGGAACTCCTACCCGAACCACCTGTACATGATCGCCGGGCAGTCCGGCGGCACGTACGACGCCCCGAACCAGTCACCGGAGCAGCTCCGGGTCCGCAAGGACAAAGGCCTGGCCAAGACCTGGGGATGCGACGTGCCCGACGGCGTGCTGGTGGCGAAGGCCGAGGGCGTGCCGAAGCCCGGCGAGGACACCGGTGTGCCGCCGTGCTTCGCGTTCAAGACCCAGGGCGAGCAGCTCACCGCCGAGGGTGTGGACTGGGCGTTCTACGGGGCCCAGGACTACCAGGTGGGCTACATCTGGAACGCGTACGCCGCGATCGACAACGTGTTCCACGACGAGGGGCTGTGGAGCAGGAGCATCCGGCCGGTGGACCGGCTGGTACAGGACATCCGGGAGGATCGCCTGCCGAGCGTGACGTGGGTGACGCCGCGGTACGAGCTGTCGGATCACCCGCCGTGGTCCACGTGCTACGGGCACAACTTCGTGACATCGGTGGTGAACGCGGTGATGCGCAGCCCGATGTGGAAGCGCGGTGTGGCGGTCTTCCTGACCTGGGACGAGTGGGGCGGCTTCTACGACCACGTTGCGCCCCCGAGGTTCGACGACCTCGGCGCGGGCATCCGCGTGCCGCTGCTCGCGATCTCGTCCCACGCGCAGCGCGGGCTCGTGGACCACGAGCAGGGCGAGTTCTCATCCGTCAACCGCTTCGTCGCCGACAACTGGGGCCTGAAGCACCTCACCGACCGGGTCGTCAACACCACGAACTACAGCCACGTCTTCGACTTCGAGAAGAAGCGCGATCCCGTGGTGCTCCCCCCGAAGAAGGACTGCCGAGGAACGCGCTTGGAAGCTCTCTACGACATCGAAGAGTGGCAGAAGCTCCCCGGCTGGCGCCCCGGCCTCAACACCGACTAGCAGCTAGCCGGATGCCTTGCTCTTGGCAGTGAGATTGAGCTTCACGGCTGCTCGGATGAGGTCCTTCAAGCCGGCCTCGTCGATCCGTTCACCTTCCCGGAGGTCGATGGCCCGGCGGACCCTTCCTTCGAGGCTCGAGTTGAACAGGCCGGAGGGATCCTCGAGGGAGGCTCCCTTGAAGAACGTCATCTTCACCACGTTCTTGTAGGTCTCGCCGGTGCAGATGCCGCCGTCATGAGACCAGACGGGCGTGCCCGGCGACGAGGCCTTCTTCCATTTCCACTCCTCGACGATCTCGGGGTCCGCTTGCTTGATGAGCTCTCGCACTCTCTGAAGTGTCCTGCCGCGCCAGTCACCGAGTTCCTCGATCCTTCCGTCGATCAACGCAGACGCTGGTTGTTCCTCGTTCGGGGTTGAACGACTCATGCCGCTTCCTAGGTGCCGGCCGGGGAATACGGGCAGTCCTGACGGTAGGGCAACACCATCGGCTTCAGGTTCGGGGGGCTGTCGAAGTCGAGGGCGCCGAGCAGGGGGTTGGCCTGCTTGTCGCGCTCCGTCATCGCGGGCACGCCGAACAGCAGCTCGATGAAGCGCAACACCGACGAGAACTCGTAGACCGTGGAGTCGATCGAGCCGCCCTTGGGGTTGTCGCCCTTCTTCGTGTACGGCGAGATGACCAGGGCCGGTGTGCGCGGCCCGAGGCCCATGATGTCGTAGTGCGGCGGCTTCACGTGGTCGTAGAACCCGCCGAAGTCGTCCCACACGACCACCACGACCGTGTCCTTCCAGTACTTGCTCTGCATGATCGCGTTGAGCTGCTGCACGGTCCAGTTCTCACCCGCGCAGATCGAGATCGTGTGCTCGCCGGGGTGCTCGTTGTAGGACTCCGGCGGGATCAGCCACGACACCTGCGGGAGCTTGCCTTTCTGCACGTCCGGGATGAAGTCATCCGGCGAGACCACGTTGTTCCACTCCTCGCCGTAGCGCACATGCTTGATGGCCTGGAGCGCGTTCATCCAGTGATCCGGCTCGTTGTAGTACTTCCACGTGATGCCGGCTTTCGTGAGCTCGTCGGGGAGGACCTTCACGTCGAAGCAGTTCCTGATGGGGTCGGTGTACTGGAGGATCCGGATCAGTTGATCGGGGATCTCCTTCGTGATCGTGTCCTCGAGGCCCAGGATGGCGGAGATGTCGGCAGCGGAGAGGGTCTTGAAGGGGAAGTGCGGCGAGTACTCGGTGGGGTCGTCGCAGTAGTTGCCGGGGTGATCGGTCGTGGACTTGTTGTCCATGATCCCATTCGACTGCGCCGCAACGGTGTACAGGTGCTCGGGGTACGTGGGACCGAACATCGACGTGAAGAAGTGGTCGGCCAGAACGAACCGGTCTGCGTAGGCCCAGTAGTGCGGGAGCTGGCTGCGGCTGCAGGTGGTGTAGCCGGTCAGATCCTGGCCGTCACCGATGATGTCGTAGCCGTTCATCGCCCCGCCGTTGATCGAGTACAGGCCCGACGAGAACCCGTGCGTGATGTCGTGGGGCTGCTGGTCGTAGCAGGGCTTGAGGGGAACGGTCCCGTGCTTGAGCGACTGGCCCACCGTGGCGCCGTCGGCGCCGGGGTAGGTGCCGAAGTAGTTGTCGAAAGACCGATTCTCCTTGATCAGGAACACGACGTGCTTGATCGGCACATCCGCCGG
>JBHELK010000105.1:0-16608 GCA_046263085.1 Actinomycetota bacterium | reverse complement strand
CGAGCGCCACTGCCTCCTGGCCCTTGATGTCGACGCGGATGAGGTTGTACGCGACGCGCAAGTGCTCGCCGCAGACCTCCGTGCGACGGTCGCAGAACGCGGTGAAGGCCGTTCGCTCCGCCTTGGTCATCTCGCCTTCATTGGCGAGAAGGTGAGCCACGGTCTTCTCGTGCTCACTGGGGCTGCTGCGCATGTAGCCAGAGTGCGGGAAGAAGTTCCGCGCCTCATCCCTGAGCATCTGCCGGCGATGCTCGGCCGGCGCGTCCCAGATCGCCCGCTCGATGGCCTCGCGCTGCTCACGCTCGGTTCGCTCACGTTCGACGGCGTCGCGCCACCTCCGCCACGGAGGATCGAGGAGGTCGCGGAGCGACAGGCCGTCGACGGTTCCCGGGGCGAGCCACACGGCCTCGGTGATCGCGGACTCCGGCTCCCGGACCGCATCGCTCGTTCCGAGGGCGAGTGATCGCGCCTTGGGGAACCGCGGGGCCCGACGCCTTGATCCCGAACTCAAGATGCGCTGCTCCCAGATCCTCGCGGCCGCCTCGGCCCGTCTCCCCGTTGTCGTGAGCACGAGCAGTGCCGGCGGGAATGGATGTCTGGCTTGCCACGCTTCCTCCTGGACGTAGGCGGCGTAGGTGGCGAGCTTCCTCCACAGACGGGGAAGGCTCATGGTCCCCAGGTCCACTTCCACGAACGCTCGGTAGCTCGCGTCGTCCCACGACAGCTCGACGTAAAGATCCGGGACGATGCATGTGGTCCTTCCCTCCGTCTCGAACTCCTCCTTCGCCTCGATCTCTCGGACGGCGGATGCCACGGAGAAACCGAGCACGGGCCCGAGCCTGACCAGGGCCACGTACAGCCCGGTGACCGCGGCGGCGTGACGGACGAAGGACTCGTTGGGCCGCTCCCGCTCTCCGCCCTTTGGGACCGGTGCGCCTCGGGCCCACGCGTCGGAGGTCTTCGTGGGGTACCAGTGGTTCGGCTCCGATCCGGACTCGGCGTACGGGCGGACCGCCCCGGCCATCCCGAGCGACTTCAGCCGCTGCAGCCGGTACCTGGCGGTCCGCTCGGGCAGATCGAGGAACGTCTGGACGTGATGCGTCGTTGCCACGCGATGCTCGGTGAGGAGCTGGAGCAGCTCTTGATCGGTGGGGGAGAGGAGCGAGATGGCGTGTTGGCGGGACAGGCGGCGGGTGCGCGCCCCGGGGCGGAGGGCGCCGCCGGGGGGGACGAGGGAGGACGAAGGTCCTCCCGAGGACCTTCGGGGGCGAGGATATCCGGTGCTCATGGCGTCTGGCCTCCCTGTTTGTCGGGCCAGCCGTTGCCGTTCGGGGCGGGACCGATCGGCAACGCTGCGGGTGTCCGCTCCCACGCTGTGCGCGTCCCGTGCGCGCGAGGGGTGGATCGCTCGCGGAGCAGCACCGCGAGAAGCCGAACCACGTGCTCCCTGTCGGCGGCGGTCAGCGGCACTGTCACCGGCGGCAGGAGCTCCACGGTGCTGGGCTGGGCGGGATCTTGGGGGACGGCGTGTTCGGAGGGCATGGCATCCCCCAAGGGGGTTGAGGGGTCGCGGACCGGGACGGCTTGCGTGCGTCCTGTGGACCCCGGGGGAGGGCCGAGCGCCGCAGTTGATCGCGCTTCGGAGGCGCTCGGTGCTGGTGGCGGGGGTGTGAAGCGGAGAACTCCAGCGAGGAATCGCCTTGTCTTGAGACCGAGGCGGCCAACATGTATTCCCCAATCGCGGGTTTCGAAACCCGAGAACGGGGAAAATCTTGGGAGCTAAGCTCGGGGTTCCCCTGGAGACGCGACGGAGAGTGGACGTCTCGCCGCTCCGCTGACTACGGGCCGCGAGCCGCGACTGGATGGCAACGGCCAGGCGCGCCACCACAAGACGTCGGTGCGCAAGGACTGCTCGAAGTTCCTGTCCAGGGTCACTGGCCTGGATCGGAAGAAAGACCGGACGCCAGGCAGCCGGATCCTTGAGGTCTCCCGTGTCTCAAGCGTCTCCCGCGATTTGTGCAGAGGCACAAAGGATTCCCTCCGCGCGGGAGCGAAGGAGTCATCCCCAGCGAGCTTCTCCTCTCTGAGACCCCCCCTCGGGGCGGACGTCTCTGGGTACCCAAAAGGGAGTCTGCGTGCATAGGCCCAGAAGATGACCCCCGTCCGCAGGATTTCCGTCTGCCTCGGCACGGTTGCCATGATCGCCGCGTCTCTCCCAACAACCGTGGCCAGCGCCACCACGGTATACCCTCCGTCGGCCGCAGGGACCACTGTCATCTCTGCCCAAGGCTCTGCCGGGATCACCTTGAGCATTCCTGAGGAGACCCAGCTCACTGAAGAAGGGATGAGCATCAAGCTGACCGAAGGACACTTTGCCTATGCTGCGTTGGCGCTGCACGATTGCACACCAGAGCCGCCGGACATAGGAACGTGCATGTACTGGCGGCTGTTCTACCAGCCGGACTTCCCTTATTCGCCTACGTGGTTCTGGGGGACGGACCCTCCGACAGTTGAGCCGGGTCTGTACGACGTGTACTTCGTGAGTGACGGAAGGGGAACCCTCACGTTCAAGTTTCCCGGTATTGATGGTTCTGTCGCTCTTGGGGCGGCCGGAACCATTGACGCAACACTTCAAAAGCTCAGCGCGTCCTGCCCGGAGACCGAAGAAATCGATCCCAATTGCACGCACTTCGGCCACGGGGGAGCAACGCACACGGTTCGGAAGTATGGCTTCGTAGGCATTCTGGCGTACTCTTGGGTCCCTCTCGGGGATGGGCTTACTCCGCCGGGCACGGACGCGGTCGAAGCGTGCGTGTACCCATCGCCTGCCGAGCCGAATCAGAGCTCAGATCCGCAAGATCACCCCAGGGGCTGCCCGTTACTCCCCACCGATGGAGATTGGGACCAGGGCAGGAAAGCTGTTCCGTTCTTGGGGAGCGTCGTGACGTCACCGGCAACTCGTAATGTAGGGACATTGGCTCTCGCCGGCTGGGACGCGGCAGCGGGGCCCGAATATCTTGGCTTCGTCGACGAGCAGCGAAGCACCGAGGAGGCCCTAAACGGGGGAGGTTCTTACGCGGCCTGGGGACTCTGGGTGAATACCGGAATCGATTGCGACGATGCCTGCATGCACGCGGCCGGTTCTTGATCTGATGCCTACGTGGCTCCAAAGGACGGCGGAGACTCACCGCCGATACATAGGAGGCGGACGGGCTGCCTCCTTGCTCATCGCTACGATCCTGTTGATCCCCTCTGGAGACGGTCTACACGCGAGTGCCAGCGCGTCCTTCCCGCCAATCGCCCGGGGCAGCACGGTCATCACGGCACAGGGGTTCTCAGGTATTCAGATCGACATCCCGCGTCAGACTGAGCTGACAGAGCAGAGCATGAGCATCCAGCTGACGAGCGGTCATTTCGCGTGGGCAGCGCTGGGGCCACACGAGTGCGAGCCCGATCCGCCCGACTTCGGAACGTGCCTGTATTGGCGCCTGTTCTACTTGCCGGATTACCCGTACAAGCCATCATCATTCTTCGGCACGGACCCACCGACTGTCGCGCCCGGCCTTTACGACGTCTATTTCGTGAGCGATGGTGGGGGAACCCTGACCCTCAACTTCGCCGGTCTCGATGGCGCTGTATCCCTTCAAGCGAGTGGCAGCATCGACGCGACGCTACAGAAACTCAGCGCCTCATGCCCGGAGAGTCAAGGGGTCGACCCTGACTGTCGGCACTTCGGGCACGGCGGGGCGACCCATGCCGTCCGCCAGTACGCGGAGGTCGCTTCGGTTGCCTATGCCTGGATTCCCAGCCAACTGCTCGGTGTTGAGCCACCGGGGACCGTTTCGGCGGCGGCTTGCGCATACCCTTCCTTGTTCTCCCCCGGCGGATCCGCTGATCCGACAGATCATCCGAGAGGCTGTCCACTCCTTCCGACGGACCCGGACTGGGAATCCGATGACAACGACACGATCTTCGTCCTGAGGGCTGTGGCAGCACCCGCCGGATTCCTCATAGGTGTGTTGAACATCGACGGATGGGACGCCGCGTCCGGCCCTGAATACCTCGGGTTCGCGGGAGAGCAAAGGGCTACGGAGGAGGCCCTCAATGATGGGGGGGCGTATGCCGGATGGGGTCTCTGGGTGAATACTGGAATCCAATGCGACGCTGCTTGCATTGAAGCGAGCTCTCTCTGAGCTAAGCCATAGGGCCCCAAGCTTTCGATCGCACGAAGGGGCTCGATTCCCGTTCACCTTCGATGCTTGGGTCCCGTTCCGTCTCCTGTCATCCGCCTCTCGCCCAGGTAACGGACAGATTGTCCGAATTGTCGGTCGAAGACAGTCCCCTCAGGCCCACACGGCCTCTGAGCTGATACTCAGCATCGACATGCGACCGGTGCGCGAACGGCCGTCCCCCAAGTCAAAGCAGCTCGGCCAGATCCTCCGTGTTCAGGTCGGCTTGTCTGAGGATCGACCGCAGCGTCCCCGTCGGCAGATCGCGATCGCCGTGAACCGGAACGACAACGAGACCCGTGCCGTCGGGGCGGCGAAGGTAGTGATGGCTTCCTCGAACGTGAGTCTCATCGAACCCCGCCCGCTCCAGCGCTCGCAGCAGCCGCTTCCCGCTGACCCGCGGAAGACGGGTCAGGGCGTCGCCACCTCGAGCTCGACGATGTCGGCCTCGGAGTCGGTTGCGATGGACAGTCCTTCCTTGGCTGCCGCCTCCAGATAGCCGAGGATCGCGTCCCGGGTTTGGGCGAGGGCTTCCTCCCGAGTGTCTCCGTACGTGGATAGATGCCCCAGAGCTGGGACGTACGTCACCCAGACGTTATCCTTCGGATCCCACTCGATCAGGACCTTGAACTTTCGAACGGTACTGGAGGCCACCGGCAACTCCTTCCTGCCCGATTATCCCAGGGAGACGGCCTCAGCCTCCACCGCCGCCGCGAAGCGGTTCGCGCACCGATCAATCAAGACCACCCGTGAACCCGATTCGGTTCTGGAGTCGTGACACGAAGGGGCTCAGCAGGCGAGCTTGCAGAGGGTCTGGTCGACGGCGTCGGCGGTGTCGCTGACCACGTCGCCGCCATCATGGGTGTCGGCCGAGACGTGAACCGGGCCCGCGTCGACGTCGACCGACGCTCCCGATGACCCGACCGTGGCGGATCCGTGAACGGGGCCGGCGTGGACCTGCACGTTCGTCGATCCATTCGACGACGAGTCATGGGATCCGCTCGAGCCGCCGGGGGACTCGTGCCGGACGCTCTCGTGGGTGGTGTGCCGCTGCCGGTGCTTCACCGGATGGGACTTCGGGAAGGCACGCGTTGACGCCGTGGGCGATCGCCCGGCGGCAGCAGTTCGCCCGCCCTGCCCACCGGCCGTCTCGCTCGGGCCGTTGAGCCGCACCACGCCGTGACTCACGCCGCCGGTCAGGGGCGAGATGAGTCGCGCCGTGACCGCGGCGGCTCCGAGCAGCAACGCGACCACGAGGCCCGCCGAGAGCAGGCTCATCGACCCCGTCAGAGCTCGCGCCCGGGTTCCCTCGCTCATCCCCCAGATATCGGCCGATCGGCGCGCCCGACTTGAGCGGACGCCTCCGCCGAAAGTCCTGGGCCGGGCTCAAGGTCGGGCCCCGATCCGGCCGATACCGGATGCGTGACCTTCCGGGGCCGGCTCACGCTGTTCCTGGCGGCGCTCGTGCTGGCACCGCTGGTGGCCGGCGGCCTCGCCGCGCACCTGCTCGCCCAGCGCCAGGCCGACCGCGACGCCGGGGCCCACCTGGAGGGCGCGGCGCCGTCCGTTCGCGCCGCCCTGGCCGGCGAGCGGGAAGCCGTCGCCACCTCCGTAACCGCGAGGCTGGCCCGCGAGGCCTTCGGCGCGTCGTCACTCGAGCTGGCGGAGCTCCGCCGCTCGGCGGGGCTCGATTTCCTCATCGTCGTGCAGCGGGGCACCGTGACGGGTTCCTCGATCCGCCAAGGCGGCTTCGCCGGCACTTTGGTGCGGTCGCCTCGGACGATCCTGGAGACGGCGCGCGACGCCGCACCGTTCGTGGCCCGAGACGTCGAGATCACGGGCCGGACGCCCGGCTCCGTGACCGGAGGCCGCTTCCTCGACCGCAGGTTCCTGGAGCGCCTGTCGATGCCCGCGTTCACCGTGAGCCACTACTCGGTGCTGTTCAGCTCGTCGGCTCGCCCGCCGTCGAGGATCCCGAGCGGCGGGTCGTTCGCGATGGACGGCGGATACCGAGGGTTCTGCATCTGCACCGGCGGGACCCCCGATGCGCCCTCGGGGATCGCCATCCTCACCCGAGTGGAGCCGGTCGGCTTCGTTCCCGGGTTCTCTCCCGGGATCCTGATCCTGATCGCGCTCGGGGTGCTGCTGGCGACGGCGCTCGCGTTCGAGCTGGCGCGGGTGTTGAGCAGGCCGCACGAGCGCGCGCTCGGCCGTCTGGCGGAGAGCGAACGCCTGTCCATGACCGACCCCCTCACCGGGGCGCCGAACCGGCGGTCGCTCGAGGCGGCCCTGGCGGAGGAGACGAAGCGGGCGACGAGGTTCGGCCGGCCGTTCTCGGTCCTCATGGTCGACGTCGATCGCTTCAAGCGCGTGAACGACGAGTACGGCCACGCCGTGGGAGACCGCGTGCTGGTCGAGATCGCGGCCCGGATCCGCAAGGCCGTGCGCAGCGATCTCGACGTCGTCGCCCGCTACGGGGGCGAGGAGTTCACCGTGGTGCTACCCGAGACCGATCCGCTGGGGGCCGTCATCGTGGCGGAGAAGATCCGCGACGCCGTGGCCGTGTCCCCGACGGAGGACGGCATCGACCTGACGGTGAGTGTGGGGGTCGCGTCGTGCCCCGATGACGGCGTCGCGGCCGACTCGCTCCTCGCCGCGGCCGACGCCGCGCTGTATCAGGCCAAACGCGGCGGACGAGACCGCGTCGTCGTCGGTCGCTAGCTCTCGCGCCGCCGCCGCATCAGCACGGAGCCCCCGATGACCACGGCCAGCAGGCCGAGCATGATCAGCCCGAATCGCGACAGCACGGTGTCCACGAAGTCGATGTGCTCGCCGAAGTAGTAGCCGAACAGCGTGATCCCCGCGGCCCACAGCACCACGGCCGGCACGTCGAAGAGCAGGAACCTCCGGTAGCCCATGCGGCCGATGCCCGCCACGAACGGGATGAACGCGCCCGCGGCCGTGGCGTACCGTCCGAGCGCGACGGTCTTGCCCCCGTGACGCTTGAAGTACTCCTGCGCCCCTTCGATGCGGTCCTCGAGGCGCCGCACGAGCGGCAGGCGCTTCACGAGCGCGAGCCCGTAGCGGCGTCCGAGCCAGTACCCGGTGGACTCTCCGATGATCGCCGCGAACGTCCCGATCACGATGACGAGCGTGAGCGACAGGTCGTGACGGGCGGCGTAGATCCCTCCCAGCGCGAGGATCACGTCGCCCGGCACGAACAGGCCGATAAGGATGGAGCGCTCCGCGAGCACCCCGCCGGCCACGATCGCGTAGCCCGCGTGGACGTACGCGGGCGCGATCCACTCGACGAGGCGCTCGATCAGCCCGAACACGTGGTCCAGCAGACCACACCGAACTCCCGAGTGCCGGAGCGCCGGGTTAGATCGTGAGGTTCAGCGTGACGTAGCTGTTCTGCTCGCTGACAGGCTTGACGAGGCCGGATCCCCGCGAGGACTCATAGCTGCCGGTCCCACCGGTGATGCCGAGGCTGAACGGTTTCCGACCTCCTCCGATGTTGCGCCCGCCGAGCTGGATCTCGATCTGCCCACCGGGCAGCTTGATGGTTCCGGCGCACGCGCTGAAACCAACGGGGCGAGCCGCCGTGATCTTGCAGAAGCCGTCCACGGTTCCGACGGCCTTCCCGCCCCGCCGAAGGACGTCGTGGAACACGAACTCGTCTCCGGGACTGTAGCCCTCGTCGGCGAGGTCGACGTACGAGCCCTTCGCGGTGTGATCGAGGAACTTCAGGGTCTTCGACGCCGCCGACGAACCGGCGGATGCAGACGGTCCGGCCGACGCGGACAGCGCCCACCCGGCAACGGCGGCGACCGCGAGCGCCACGCCCGCGATGACGGTCAACTTCCTCAGCATGAGGACCTCCTTGCTCGGGAACGAGCCCAGCAAAGAGGTCCTCATGCCGCGAGGCAAATCGGCTCGGGCCCCGAGGGGCTCACATGGGAGGAGGCGTACCGAGGTGCTTCGCCGCGAACGCCAGCATGGCCTCGGCTTGCTTGATCGACTCCTCGATCACCAGCGAACCGTGGCCCGCGTCGTACCGGTAGACCTCGTGTTCCGCGCCGAGCTCACGGAGTCGGGCGATGTAGTTGTCGATCTGCCGGATCGGGCACCGCGGGTCGTTCTCCCCGGCCAGGATCATCACCGGGGCCTTCACCTGCTCGACGTAGGTGATCGGCGAGCGCTCGCGATACAGGTCGGGAAGCTCCTCGGGTGATCCCCCGAAGAGCGCTCGATCGAACGCCTTCAGCGGTTCCATCTCGTCCTCGAAGGCGGCGACGTAATCGGCCACGGGCACCGCGGCGACGCCCGCCGCCCATCTGTCGGGCCGCATGCCGAGCCCCAACAGCGTGATGTAGCCACCCCAGGAACCGCCGTGCAGCAGCACCCGATCGCCGTCCACGATGCCGTCGGCAACCAGCCGGTCGCGGACCTTCGTCACGTCCTCCACCTCGGGGAACCCGGGATCGTGCCGCAGCGTGTCGCGCCATGCCTTGCCGTACCCGCTGCTTCCCCGGTAGTTGACGAGTGCGACGGCGAATCCGTGGTCCACCCAGGCCTGGACCCGCGGTGAGAACACGTCGCGTTCGTGATACTCGGGACCGCCGTGCACGTTCATCACGAGCGGGTGCGGGCGCGGGCCCTCCGGCTCGACCAGGAACGAGTGGATCCGGTCGACCTCGATGTCGGAGTACGGCGCGCCACCCGGCGGGCGTTCGCCGGGAGCCCGCAGCAGGACCCCGGCGGCCCCTCGGACCTCGGACGGCGTGGACCCGCTGCTCCACGAGTACCAGATCTCGCCGTTGGGACGGACCACGGCTCCCTGCACCGTCCCCCGCTCGAGCTCGACGCGCTCCGGTGGGCCGTCCGGGAGATCGAGGCGGAAGAGCTCGGCCCGCCCCCGATGGTCGTGCCGCAGGAGGAGCGCGGAGCCGTCCGGGAACCACGACGCGCCGACCTCGCCGGCGAGGTCGATCTGCGGGAGCTCCGTGGCGGCGTCGGCCTCCGGTTCCCAGATCATGGGCCGGGGGAGGTCGCCCCGTTCGTGCTCCACCAGGAGCCTGCGGTCGCCGGGCCGTCTCGACCATCCCGACGGCCACACGCCGCGCTCGGGCCCGTCCCACAGCTCGCCGAGCGTCCGTCCCGAGAGGTCCACCACCCGAGCGGCGGGGTTGCGGCTGTCGCCGTGCTCGGAGTGCGAGAGCGCGAGGAGCTCGCCGTCGCGCGACAGCCCCGCCACCGAGGCCTGCTCGCGGTGCTCGTAGAGCAGTTCCGGCTCGCCGTCGCCGCGGATCACGTACACGCGCGTTCCGTCGTCGGTGGAGGAGCCGATCACCGCGACGCCCGGCGCGAGGGCCAGGCCGCCGGGGTAGGCGGCGGGGAGGGAGGGGGCCGCCTGGCGTGGGGCCTCGCCTCCCTCGAAGGGCTCGACCACCCATCGACCGAACTCGTTGCCCTTCTCGTCGTCGAACCACCAGATCCACCCGCCGGTGGGATCGAGACCCCCGTGCGACGTGCCCTCCGGCCGGTCCGTGACCTGCCGGTGGGTGTCGCGCTCGCGGTCCCAGGCGTAGAGCTCCCACTTGCCGCCGGCGTTCGAGGAGTACACGAGGCGCTCGGGACGGTCGCGGGCCCACGACGGGAACGAGACAACCCCGGCCCGGAACCGCCGCCGCCAGATCGCGTCGGTCGTCACGGCCGGCACGATATCGAAGCCCGCCGAATAGGATGCCCCCCATGACGAGGATGGCCGGGATCGCCGTGGTCGGGGCGGCCCTCGCGCTGGGTGGGTGTACCTCGGCGCCCGAGCCGACCGCGTCTCCCTCGTCCACGTTCACCAGCGCCCCGACGCCGTCCCAGATCGCCACCACCAGCGCTCCGCTCGCCCCCGCGGTCACGATCGCGCATGGGACGGCCACGGTCCTCATCTCCGGCCAGCTGAAGTCGAAGCTCACGCTGCCGATCGGCCCGAACGGGGTGTACCAGCCCGCGCCGGGGACGTTCCGTCTCAGCTTCCTGGGGCGAGACGGCAACGCGTTGATCCTGGGCGGCGACACGCCATCGGCCACGGCGCGGACGTCACCGGACCTCACGCTGTCGATCGTGATCCAGGCAGACCAGGCGCGGGCCTTCTCATCGGCCCGGGGGGAGTGCACGATCACGGTGACCGGGTCGACAACCTCACGATTCGAGGCGAAGTTCGCCTGCGCCGGGCTCACGTCGCAAGGCAAGACGATCCACGCCACGGGAAGCTTCGTCGCGTCGGCGTGACCCGCGGGTACACTCGCTCACCCCATGCGTGACAGTCGCCGCCGCACGTCCTCGATCCTGCTCGCCGTCGTTCTGGCGGGCGCGTGCACGTCGACGCCGTCGCCCTCGCATCCATCGAAGGTGAACGCGGGGCGTTTCGCCACCGCGACGCCGATCAAGCACGTCGTGTTCGTGATCAAGGAGAACCGGAGCTTCGACAACCTGTTCGGCACGTTCCCCGGTGCCGACGGCGCGACGGTCGGCTCCTCGTACGGCGCGAACATCCCCCTGAAGCACGACCCGTCGTTCTCGCAGCGGATGGGCCACGACCTGCCGCACGACCGGATCGCGGCGCTGAAGGACTTCGACCACGGCAAGATGGACGGGTTCGGCTTCAATTCCACCGGCCGCAGGTACGCCTACACCCAGCTCGAGCAGGAGCAGCTCCCGAACTACTGGCACTGGGCCGAGCGGTTCGTCCTCGCCGACCGGTTCTTCGCGTCGGCCAACGGCCCTTCCTTCCCGAACCATCTGTTCACGATCGCGGCGCAGTCGGGCGGCACGGTCGACAACCCCGATGCCCCGCCGAGCAAGGAGCGCGGTGACTTCAAGACGTGGGGCTGCGACGCGCCGGAGAGCGAGACGGTCGAGGTGCACGACACGGAGGGCCACATCCTGCACGTGCCGCCCTGTTTCGACTTCGAGACGGTGGGCGACGAGCTGTCGGCGAAGGGGATCCCGTGGTCGTACTACGCGGCGGCGCCCGTGCCCTGGGACCAGGCCCCCCAGTCCGGCTACATCTGGAACGCGTACGCGGCCGTTCGCCACTACCGGGAGCACCCGCAGTCCTGGGAGTCGCACGTGTTCCCCGTGCAGAGCTTCGTGCGCGACGTCGGTGACGGACGCCTGGCACCGGTGACATGGGTCACGCCGCAGTTCGCGTACTCCGAGCACCCCGAATACAGCTTCTGCCACGGGGAGAACTGGACGACGCGCATCGTCGACGCGGTGATGCGGAGCCGGTACTGGAAGGACACCGCCATCGTCGTCGTCTGGGACGACTGGGGCGGGTTCTACGATCACGTGCCGCCGACACAGATCGACCGGTACGGACTCGGGATCCGGGTGCCGTTCCTGATGATCTCGGCGTACGCGAAGCAGGGGCTCATCGATCACGAGCGCACGGAGTTCTCCGACGTTGTCCGGCTCATCGAGGACAACTGGCGGCTCGGCCACCTCGACACACCACGGGACCTGGCCGCCGGCGACCTGTTCCGCGAGTTCGACTTCGAGCAGCCGCCGCGCGAGCCGGATCCACTCCCACAGCGGACCGACTGTCAGGGCGACCCGTTCGCCAAGCCGCCCCCCGACGCGTACCGGTAGGGGCGGTTTCGCCCGCTGACCAGCGGGAACATCCTCGGCCGGCTATTTGTTACCGTTCGGTAGGTACCGCAACCCGCTCGGAAGGAGCCCATCGTGACCGAGGCCGTGATCGTCGAAGCCGTCCGCAGCCCCATCGGGAAGCGGGGCGGCAGCCTGTCCGGGACCCACCCGGTGGACCTGCTCGCCACCATCCTGCAGTCGGTCGTGGAGCGAGCCGGCGTCGACCCGGCCCTGATCGAGGACAACATCACGGGGTGCGTGTCGCAGGTGGGGGAGCAGTCGATCAACATCGGTCGCAACGCGTGGCTCGCCGCCGGGTTCCCCGAGGAGGTTCCCGCGACCTCCGTCGACCGGCAGTGCGGCTCGTCGCAGCAGGCCGTCCACTTCGCCGCACAGGGTGTCATCGCCGGGGCCTACGACCTCGTCGTCGCCTCCGGCATCGAGAACATGAGCCGCGTCCCGATGGGATCGTCGACCACCGGCCAGAACCCGTTCGGCACCATGATGCCGACGCGCTACGAGGGCAAGCTCGTCCCGCAGGGCATCTCGGCGGACCTCATCGCCTCGAAGTGGGGGCTCACCCGTGAGGAGGCCGACGACTTCGCCGCGCGCTCGCACGAGAAGGCGGCGCACGCCACCCGTGAGGGGTTCTTCCAGAACGAGATCTTCCCCATCAAGGTCGCGGGGGAGAACGGCGCCACGCAGCTCCTGGAGCAGGACGAGGGGATCCGTTTCGAGCTGGACCGCGAGAAGATGGGCACGCTCGCGCCCGCCTTCCAGAACCCGATGTTCGAGGAGATGTTCCCCGGTCAGCTGAACTGGACGGTGACGGCCGCCAACTCATCGCAGATCTCCGACGGCGCATCCGCCGTTCTCATCGCTTCGCGGGAGAAGGCGGAGCAACTTGGCCTGCGGCCGCGTGCGCGGTTCGTGTCGTTCTCGCTGGCCGGGGATTCGCCGATCCTCATGCTGACCGCGCCGATCCCGGCCACGAGGCGGGCGCTCGACAGGGCCGGGCTGAAGCTCGAGGACATCGACCACGTCGAGATCAACGAGGCCTTCGCCACGGTCGTGCTGGCGTGGAAGAAGGAGCTCGGGATCGACGACGAGTGGTTCGACCAGCGGGTCAACCCCAACGGCGGCGCCATCGCCGTCGGGCACCCCCTGGGGGCCACGGGAGCCAAGTTGATGACGACGATGCTGCACTCGCTCGAGCGCACCGGCGGCCGCTACGGCCTCCAGACCATGTGCGAGGGCGGCGGCATGGCCAACGCCACCATCATCGAACGCCTGGACTGACGGGCCGGGGCGGCGTAGCTCCGGTCGCCCCCGCCGAGACCCGGGAGCCGGGCGCGTGCTTCACTGGCCGGCGTGGTGCGCATCCTCGTCGCCGTGCTGATCGCTCTCGGCATCCTCGCCGTGGGGGTGCTCCTGACCCGGGCGATGTCGGCCCGGCGGATCGGCGACGACGACCGCCCCGCCGAGCCCGAGGACGTCACCGACCTCGACGTCTCCTTCGTGTGCCGTGAGTGCGGAACGGAGTTCCTGGTGACACGGCTCGGGGAGGTCCAGGTACCGCGCCACTGCGGCGAGCCGATGGAGGCCGTCCAGCGTCCGGCGCCCCGGCCCGAGCTCAACTAGCTCTCCCGGATCTCCTCGGCCTTCTCCCGCAGCGCCCGGAAGTCCTTTCGCCCGCCCCCCCTTTCGGGGAGGAGCTTGTCCGTGCTCGAGAATCCCCATCCGGAGAAGCGCACGCCCACCCGGCTGTAGACCCTTCGCAGCTCGCCCCCGCACTCCGGGCACGGTCCCGGCGCGGCGGCGCCCATGGGCTGGATCTCCTCCAGCCGGTGTCCGCAGGCCCTGCAGACGTACTCGTAGACCGGCATATCCACAGGGTATCCACAGCGGAACGCACAAGGGGGCAACGGTTGTCCACACTGGGGAAACCACATGGGGAGAATTACAGGGCGGTGGTTTTCGAAGCCTCAGCGGAGCTGCGTGGCGCCGACGAACCCCACGGCGATGGCACCGAGCCCGGTCCAGAGCCAGGTGTTCGAGGTGGGGCCGGGCATGAGGTCCATGTAGTTCAGAACGATCACCAGTACGCCCGCGCCCATGAGGAACAGGATCACCGGCCCGTACCACTTCGGGCTGGGCTTCGGCTTCGGCTTCGGCGGGGGCTGGTAGCGCCGCCGCTTCGACTTGGACTTGGGCATGGCTCGCCGATGATAGCGAACGGCCGGGCGGAACTCGCCCCGGGCTAGGGGGCCAGGCGCAGCGTGTGCTCGGCGGCCTCCTCCACCCTGGCGCGCGAGTACGGCAGGGGGTGGTACTCGCCCTTGGACCACAGCTCCACGAAGTCCCGGAAATGGGGGGAGGCAGGGTGCCCGGACTGCCCCACGGTGTGCACGCCCACGGAGGCCTCGATGTCCGAGAGGTCGATGATGTGCCGCCACGACGGCACCACCTCCGCGTCGTAGCCGAAGCCGGGCTCGAACAGCGAGGCGAGCACGGTCTGCTCGTCGCCCCCGATGTCGACGATCCCCGGAGTGAACATCTCGGCGAGGTCGGGGATCATCGCGAGCTGGTGCACGAACCGCACCTTGTGCAAGGCGCCCCACCGCCAGGCGGAGACGTCCTCGCCGAGCGAGCCGGTGAGCTCCTCGATGGCTCGGTTCAGCGCCCGGCGCAGGAGCTCGTCGCGGCCCTCGCGGCCCTCGGCCCCGAACCACGTCGCGGTCGGGAAGCGCAGCAGCGATGGCAGGACCTGGTACTGGAACCCGTTCGTCCACTGCCGGCGTCCGTGGAAGTGATCGAAGAGCTCCTGGCCCAGCTTGGGCAGCAGGATCTCGGCCCCGATGTGCTTGCACCACACCTCGTAGATGCACGCGGCGGTTGAGTCGGGGGCGAGGTCGCCGTCCCAGCCCTCGAGCTGGTGCAGCACCTCCTTCTGGCGGTCGTCGGCCGGCGCCACCTCCAACAGCAGCGGGACGATCTCGCGGGCCGGGATCGACATCGTGTCCATGTGGATACGGCCGAAGGTCTCCTGGGAATGCTTCGCGGTCTCCGTGATGAGCTCCGAGATGCGACGCGCCCGGTACGGTGGAAGGAAGTCCTTGCCGATCAGGTACGGGTACTCGTCACCGTGGATCTTCTGATTGGCGGTGGCGAGGAACCCCTCGTCGGGATCCTCTGACCACGGCAGGTCCTCGAAGGGAACCCATCCGTCCCACTCGTGGTCGTCGGTCCAACCCGGGGACGGGAGCGTGCCGTCGCCCTTGCGCCGGATCGGATACAGACCGGTGCACTGGTAGCCGATGTGGCCGTCCACATCGGCGTACACGATGTTCTGGCCCGGGCACTCCCACGTCCGCAGGGCCTCGCGGAAGTCCCGGAAGTTGCGGGCCTGTCCCATGCGCACGAGGGTGTCCGGCTTGATGGCGCGCTCCGCGCCTGTCCAGCGAAGAGCGAAGGTTTCGGTGATGCCTCCCTGGATGAGCTGCGGGGAGAGCACGCCGATCATGTAGGAGTCCATGACCGGGCCGTGGCGGGTCTCGACGACCTCGACCACCTCCGGCTCGGTCCGGCCGCGCACATGGATCTCCTCGCGGTGCACCGTGGTCGGTTCCCACACGTCGTTGTAGAGAGCTTGCGTGCGGTCCTCGTTCAGGCGCTCGAGGTACAGGTCCTGTGTGTCGCCGCCGACATTCGTGAACCCCCACGCATGGCGCGACGTGTGCCCGATCACCACGCCGGGCGAGAACGGCAGCGAAACCCCCGACGCCTCGTACTCGGGGCAGGACAGGTGGATCTCGAACCAGATCGACGGCACCGCCACCGACAGGTGCGGGTCGTTCGCGAGGAGCGGCTTGCCGCTGACCGTGCGCGACCCGGCGACCACCCAGTTGTTCGACCCCACGCCTTTCGGCGTGAGCGGCGCGGTCTTCAGGATCTCCAGGGCGCGTCGGGAGCTCGCGTCGCCGCCCAGCTTGCCGGCCACGACGACCGCGGGAGGGGTCTCAACGGTGGGGAAGAGCTCGAGCATGAGCTCGTGGCCCAGGCGCTGCGCGATCTCGAAGCGCAGCAGCTCCGCATCCCAGTTCGTGGACAGGATCCATGCCATGAAGACCGAGCCGGCGGCCCCGTACGTGACCAGGTCCTCGCCCTCCGGGAACGCCGGCTCGACCCCGAGGATCTCGTACTCCACCGGCTTCGCGGGCATGTGGTCGAGCCAGGCGCGCAGGCCGGCCGTGTTCGCGCGCACGAGCTCGAGGTCGCGCTCGTCGTAGGCCGCCGCGATGCGGGTCGAGGCCCTGTTGAACCCGACTGTTCGGAAGAAGCGGTCCAGGTGCAGGCCCATGTCGGCGACGAGCTCCGAGAGCCGCCCGTTCGACAAGCGCAGCATGAAGTCGAGCTGGAACAGTCGCTCGGACGCGATGACGAACCCCTGCGCGAACGACAGGTCGTGAAGGTTCTCCGCGAAGACGTGCGGCACGCCCCAGCGGTCGCGGATCACCTCGACCGGGCGCTCCAGCCCCTCCACCTTCAGCTCGCCCTCGACCGGCGGCAGCGCGGCCTCCGCTCGTTCTCGGATCATGTCGGCCCACTCGGTCACGTCGTCCTCCACATCCGCGGGGGCGGGGCTTGTCCCCGCCTGATTTCGGTCCGGCAACCGTAGGCGCTGGTCGGACCGGCGGCAAACCACCGTCGGATGCGCTCCGGGTTGCGG
>JBHELK010000104.1:0-19200 GCA_046263085.1 Actinomycetota bacterium | reverse complement strand
GCGGCACCCACGTTTCTGCAGCTCCCGGGCGACGAGGCCGGTGCCCGTTGCGACATCGAGCACCGCTGAGCCGGGTGGGACCTGGGAGACCATGAACCGGCGCCACCGGGCATCCTGGCCGAACGACCACAGCGCCGACATCCGCTCGTACTGCGGGGCGATGCCTGCGAACAGCCCCCGGGCGTGGCGGGTCCTCGGGGAAGGCTCGGTCTGTGCGATCGCTGGCCTCCTGGCTCGGGTCGCGCCATGCTAGGGCTCCGGCGTCCCGAGCGTGCCTCGACTCGGCCCTTCGGGGACCGCCACAATGGCCGAACTCTTCTGCCTAGGACTCGAGGATGCCGCTCGTCGCCATCGTGCTCGTCGCCGCCATCTTGGTGGGCTACATCGTCGGAGGACGCCTCCACCGCATCGAGAAGCTCCGGCTGCGCTGGTGGGGGCTCGCGCCGCTGGGGCTTGCGATGCAGGCCATCCCGCTGTCCACGGACTCACACGGCATCCGCCTGCTCGGCGTCAGCCTGCTCATCGGGTCGTTCCCCATCCTGATCACATTCGTGGCGCGGAACATCCGGGTGCCGGGGATGGCCCTGATCCTGGTGGGCCTGGTCATGAACCTGACCGTGATCGCAGCGAACCGGGGCATGCCGATCACGCGGCACGCGGTCCTGGCCTCGGGGCAGGGCAAGTACCTGGACGAGCTGCCGCGGCATCACGGGGCCAAGCACTTCCTGGCCCGGGACGAGGACATCGTGCTGAAGCCGCTGGCCGACGTGATCCCTCTCGGGTCGCCGGTGAACGACGTGGTGAGCGCGGGGGACTGCGTGGTGTACGCGGGGATGTTCTGGCTGATCGTCGCCGCTATGCGGGGACGGAGGATCCCGAGCGATCCGAGGCCGTCGCGGGCCGAAGCAGATCGGTCTTGACCTCGCGGGTGGGCGGAGGCTCGGTGAGGGAGCCGTGGGGCTCGGATGGCGCGTCGTCGTCGGTCTCGGTCTCTTCGTCGAGCCAGGAGGTTGGGAACTTGATGAGGATGGTGGTGCCCTCGCCCTGCCTGCTCTCGACGCTGAAGGTGCCGCCCGCGACCTGAGCGCGCTCGCGCATCATCGTCATGCCGAAGTGGCCCTCGGGGCCGGGGCCCTCGGCATCGAAGCCGACCCCGTCGTCCTTGATAGAGAGCTGGACGGCGTCCTCGAAGGGCCCGAGGGTGATCCAGATGTTGCCGGCGCCGGCGTGCTTCAGAGCGTTCATGACCGCCTCGCGGCTGATGTGGTACACGAGCAGCGCGATCGGCGGCGGGAGCGGAAGCTCCGCGATGTCGATGTGGAACTCCGTGCCGGAGGGCCCGCCGACGTCGGACGTGAAACTCTTGAGCGCTTCCGCGAGGCCGGCGCGACCGAGCGGCGAACGGTGCAGGTCGCGGATGAGCGCGCGTACGAGCTCGTTGGTCCGGTTTTTCGTCTCCCGGATCTGATCGAGGTCCTTCTCGACATCACCCGGTGTGGTCTTCAAGTGCCGCTTGGCGATGTCGACCTGAAGCGAGAGCCGGAACAGCATCTGAGCCAGATCGTCGTGGAGGTAAGCAGCGATCTGCGCCCGCTCATCCTGCCGCTCCTCCGCCATCCGATTCGAAAGCGCCTCGAGAACCTGCTCACGAGCCTGCAACTCCTTGTGCGCCTCTTCTAGGGCTTTGCTTCGGAAGAAGAGCTGCCGTGCGAAGACAACGGGGGCCAGAAATGTCGCCACGGACCAGAACCCGACCTTCAAGTAAAGCTCGGCGAGTACTACTCCCAAAGCTCCCAAGCCGAGGTAGCTGATGACGAACTCGCTTAGCCGTCCGATCTGCATCTTTCGCAGCACGTCAAGCGGCCTCATTCCGAATCTGAGGCTGGCTCCACATGCGACGAGTGAAACGTTCACAAGGTAGTCGGCAATGGCAGCCATCAGGGCTCCCACCAAGACCCTGCCAAGCGACGACCAGCTCGGGGCTATGGAATGGAAGACTGCGCTGGCTGCCAGAACAGATAGGGCCACCTGAGCCCGATTGAAGAGCGCCCTGATCAGACCGACTTCTCTTCTCAGCTCACGTGGATCGAACGAACCCACAAAGGCAGTGCAAGCTGCGAGGACCGGGTCATATAGGAATCCAACAGCCATTAGCAGAGGAAACCCCATCGACACTTGGAGTCCTCCCCACCCGCTCACTGGAAGGAGCTCGACCACGGCGATGATCGCTGCCCAGAGAAGAAGTCGGCTGTCGAAGCTTCCGGATGCCCGAGCGCTCCCGAAGAGAAGCTCGCCGATCACCGGCACCGCCACAAAGAGCTGAAAGAGGGTAAGCCGACGCTGTCGGCTGATCACATTCTGGTTGCTTGGGTCCACTGACACCTTAATCGGCTCCTGGCGCGCAGGCCTTCAGGGGTAAGACCTTCGGACGAGAGGAGGTTTCGGTCAATAGGGAATGCGTCCTAGTCACCGGCGTACAGCAACGTCAGTAGGCTGATATCCCCGCTTGTCCCCCGTTTGGCCTTCGCCTCAAAGTACTCCTGACGCGCTAGGTGGTTCGGGAAGTCTGAACCACCTCGGAGGAGCCCCCCAGCCTCCCCGTCCGCGGCGAAGGAGGTGTGTCACATGCAGCACATTCGCCGAATCGCTCTGGCGGCTAGCTCGCTCTTTGCCCTCGTCCTCGCAGGCGGGGCTCACTGGAAGCTCTAGTACGACCGCTGGGCTAGAAAAAGACAAGCCTCGGCTTCGCCGGGGCTTGTTCTTTTCAGAACGGAACCTCCGGAGGAAACTCAGCCAGCACCTCAGTTCCCCCACCAATCTTGGAGTTGATGGAAACATTACCGCCCGCCATCTCTACTCGCTCTCGGATCAACTGGAGGCCAAAGTGCCGCGCCTTGTCCACGTTGTCCGAGTCGAAGCCAACGCCGTCATCAGTAATAGTCAACCGGATGCGATGCTCCACTCGACGAAGATCAACGACGACACTCTTAGCTCGGGAATGTCTAACCGAATTCAGGATTGCCTCCCTAGCTACCTGGTATACGAGTAACTGAGTCTGAGCTGATCCTCCGACGTCACCTAGGGTCGACTCGAACTTGATGGCGCTGTTGACGGAGACCTCCTCAATCAGAAGGCCAACCGTGGGAGTCAGTCCACCGCGACCCACAGATGACGACCGGAGATCCTTAATCATTCCTCTGATTGAATCGGCGGCTGCCTCGGTAGCCCGGAGAAGATCGGGAAGATCGTTTTCTAGGTCGAAGAGTCGCCCAGTCGCGAGATCGTGTCGAAGGACTTCTCCCATCAGATGCACATGATGAAGGGGCTGAAGGACTTCGTCGTGAAGATCAGCTGCGACCCTACTCCTCTCATCCCGCCGCTCATCAACGATGCTCCGAGAAACGGCTTCCAAGGCGACCTCTTTGCTCTTGAGCTCTGAGTTCGCCAGACGCAGCCGCTGGGCGTGAAGAAACACCTCATGCCCCAGCGTCAACGGGATGACAAAGGCAACGAACGCCCAGAGTCCGTAGAGATCGTAGAACTCACGGAACAAGACTGCCGACAATCCGTACAGCGAGTACGTCATGATGAAATAGATGGGGCGGCCCAAAGCCACCCATCCTTGGAAGACGGACCAACTCGCGTTGTGCTGGAAGCGAGCCCCAAGACCAGCGAAGAGAGCATTTACGCACCCGTCTGTTAGCAATGCAAGCGCAGCCGGTGCCAGAACGGCTGGCCACAATGAACGATCGCCACCAGCCAAGTGGAAGATGGTCGACGCAGCCATCACTGAGAGCGCAATCTGGGAGCGATTGAACAAGGCGTGCAGCACGGTGATCTCTCTCTTGAGCTCTCGCCTGTCGAGAGACCCAGTCAATGCCACGATGCCCGCAGCCGCCGGTCCAAACAGAAAGGCCAGAGCCAGCAGAAGAGGATATCCGAAGGTCAACTGGAGGCCCTTCGTGACCTGGATAGCACCGAAATCGGCAATAGCGACAGCCAGAATCCAAGGAGTTAGCCTCCAGGCAGGCCCGCTCAATGCAGCAGTGTCTCGCGTGACAGCGAAGGCGAACGCCATCGCAGCGAGACCAATCGTGAGGTAGGCCAGCGGCTGAAAGCGCGAGGAGTCCGAGGGGGGCAGGGCGGAGTTTCGGGGGAGCTTCCTGGCCAAGGTCGATGCTGTAGCTGCCATAGTCCGTCTCAGTGCCGATTGTTCAGGCGGCCGCTTGCTCGGGTCAATAGGCCGCCGGTTTTGTCGGGGGTGATTTTCCACATGGCCCGATTTGACTAGTCCCCTGGGTCCGACTGGTCGGAGTGGGCGGCGGCTCCCGCCTTCAGGCAGAATGCCTCGGATGGAGACTGAGGAGCGGGCCACTTTCACCTCCGCCAGCGAGGCCTGGATGGTTCGGGGGGGCGGGGTGGACATCGTCACCCAGCAGCGCGACGGGGACGGGCTCCACACCGAGGAGATGACCCTCAACATCGGGCCGCAGCACCCCTCCACGCATGGGGTCCTGCGGGTCATCCTCGAGCTCGACGGCGAGGTCATCACCCGGGCGGAGCCGGTCATCGGCTACATGCACCGCGGAGCCGAGAAGCTCGCTGAGGTCCGCGACCCCCGCCAGGTCCTCGTGCTCATGAACCGCCACGACTGGCTCTCGGCCTTCAACAACGAGCTCGGCTGGACCATCGCCGTGGAGCGCCTGGCCGGCATCGAGGTCCCGGAGAGGGCCCAGTGGATCCGCACGATGATGGCCGAGTGGAACCGCATCCTGAACCACCTGATGTTCTGCGGTTCCTATCCCCTCGAGCTCGGCGCGATGACGCCGATGTTCTACGCGTTCCGCGAGCGCGAGATGATCCAGGGGCTGATGGAGTCGGCCACCGGCGCCCGCATGCACCACTCCTACTGCCGGGTGGGCGGCCTGAAGGACGACCTCCCGCGCGGGTTCCTCGAGCACAGCAAGGACACCCTGCACTGGATCCGGGCCAAGCTCCGCGACTTCGAGAACCTCGTCATGGGCAACGAGATCATCTTCGCCCGCACGAAGAACATCGGCGTGCTCCCGCCGGACGTCGCGATCTCCTACGGGTGCTCCGGCCCGGTGCTGCAGGCCTCCGGGGTGGCCATGGATCCGCGCAAGGACGAGCCGTACGAGAAGTACGAGGAGGTGGAGTTCGACGTCCCGGTCGGCCAGAACGGCGACTGCTACGACCGGCTGTGGGTGCTCGTTCAGCGGATGTGGGAGTCGTGCAAGATCATCGAGCAGTGCATGGACAAGCTCCCGCCCGGCCAGTACCGCGCGAGCGGCCTGCCGAAGACCATCAAGATGGAGGGCGAGATCTACGTCCGCACCGAGAACCCGCTCGGGCTCATGGGCTACTACCTGGTCGGTGACGGCTCCACGTATCCGTATCGGCTGAAGATGCGCACGGCGTCGTTCTCGAACGTCTCGGTGCTGCCGGCGATGCTTCCCGGCACGCTGCTGCCGGACCTGATCGCGATCCTCGGATCGATCTTCTTCGTGGTCGGCGACGTCGACAAGTAACTCGACTCAGCGGTCGGACTCGCTCATCGCCTCGGCCGTCTCCACCCAGTCTGGCCACGCGCAGTTCTGCGTCTTGAGCAGGAGCCATTGCAGCGCCCCGAGGCCGCTCGGGTCGACGAGGAGGGACGCCTCGCTGCGGCCGGCCCAGGCCCGGACCGCCTCCAGTCCCCGCCCGCCGGCGAGTCCCTCCGTCTGGCGTCCGCGCTCCGCGAGGGTCCACGACCCGAACCCCAGTGCGTCGAGCGCCAGGCGTTGGGGGATGGGGCCCGCGGCCTCGAGCCCGAACGCCGCGGCCCGCGACGCGATGACCCGGAAGTCGACGGCGGCGGTGATGTCGGAGGAGCCCGGGTCGTCCAGCACGTCGGCGACGACTCGTTGCTCGCGGTATCCGTGGACCCCGGAGGCTGCCGTCGCCGCGTAGTCGATCAGCAGGACATAGCCACGGCGCACCATGCGGGCGACACGATCGATGAGATGCAGGGCCGCCACGGGGATGATCGACTCCTTGTGCTTCGGCAGCGCTGGGAGCGCTCGCAGCTCCCCCGCGAGCTCATCGCTGCAGGGTGTCTCGACCTCGACGAACCGGCCCAGCCCCACGCCGATCCTGATCTCGGCCGGCCCCGTCCGCGTGACCCGCACCCGGTGGAACGGCAGGTTGTCGAGGAGCTCGTTGGCGAACACGCACCCGGTCACGTGCTGGGGGGCGACCTCGAGGCTCGCATGAACCCGCACGGGCAGCTCCGCCAGTCGCCCCCGGGCTCCGGCGCTGCGCTCGACGCCGTCGTAGGCAACCGGCACGTCCTGCAGGGACTCGAGGAGACGTCGGGCGAGGGTGCCGTCGCCGGCGCCGACCTCGACGAGCGCCAGCGGATCCGGCTCGCCGAGCGCCGTCCACATCGACCGCAGTCCGCTCGCGAGGAGCGAACCGAAGACCGGGTGCACATGCGGGCTGGTGACGAAGTGTGCCCCCGCCCCCTCGCCGACCGGCGGGTCCACGTAGAACCCGCCCGGGCCGTACAGGGCCATCTCCATGAACTCGGCGAACGTGATGGGGCCACGCTCCTCGATGGCGCGGCGGATGCCCTCGGCGACCTCCTCGCTCACGACACCGAGCGTAGGGGACAATCCCCGGCTGTGAGCGTGGTCGTTCCGAAGCCGGCAGCGACGGTCATCGTGGCCAGGCAGGGCCCCGAGGGCCTCGAGATCCTCGTGGTCCGGCGCGGCCCGGGCACGACCTTCGGGCCCGGGTTCGTGACCTTCCCCGGCGGCTCGATCGACGAGGAGGACCAGGATCTGGCGCAGCGCTGGTTCGGCCACGCCGGCGACGTTGCCCGGGCCGCGGCGGTCCGGGAGCTGGCCGAGGAGACCGAGATGGTGGTCGGGTCGGAAGGCCCCAGACGGCTGCGCCCGGGCGAGGATGTCGTCGCGGCCATCTCCGCCGATCCGCCGCGGCGGGAGGACCTTCCGCAGATCGCCCGATGGGTGGCCCCGGAGTTCCTCGAGGTCCGCTTCGACGCGCGATTCTTCGCCGTTGCCGCGCCGTTCGGGATCGACGCCGTTGTCGACGGCGAGGAGAACGACCGGGCGTGGTGGGCGAAACCGGCGGACGTGCTCGCGGAGCATCAGCTGGGCTCGTCGTTGATGTGGCCGACGTTCCACACCCTTCGCGGATTGGCGGAATGCACGACGGTCGAGGACGTGCTGTCCTTGCAGCTCGAGCAGGTGGCGCCGCCGATGCCGAGGCCCTCGTAGATGCTGCAGGTGTTCCGCATCCTCGCGCCCAACCCCGGCCCGTTCACGCTGGAGGGCACGAACACCTGGGTCATCGGGCGGAATCCGTCGGCGGTGATCGATCCGGGGCCCGAGGATCCGGACCACGTGCGGGTGGTTGCCCGCGCGGCCGGCGCGGTGGGGGCGATCCTCGTGACACACGGGCACCCCGATCACGCGCCGGGGGCCGCGCTGCTCGCCGAGCTCGTGGACGCGCCGGTCCTCGCCGCGGCGCCGCAGCCGGGACAGGAACAGCTGCGCGACGACCAGGTGGTGGAGGTGGGTGGGGCGCGGCTCCGGAGCGTGCGCACGCCGGGGCACGCCTCGGATCACGTGGCGTTCCTCATCGAGGACGGCGGCGCGCTGTTCACCGGCGACGCCGTTCTCGGGCGGGGCACGACCGTCATCAACCCCCCGGATGGCGACCTCACGGCATACCTGCGATCGCTCGACCGGATGCGCGACGTCTCGCCGCGCACGATCTATCCGGGACACGGTCCGACCGTCTTCGACGCCCCCGGCAAGCTCCGCGAATACGTGGAGCATCGGGCGATGCGGGAGCAGCAGGTGATCGATGCCATCCGGGAAGGGCACCCGACCATCCGGGACATGGTGCCGCTGATCTACGCGGTGTACCCCCCCGAGCTGCACGAGCTCGCCGGGCGCCAGGTGCTGGCGCAGCTCATGAAACTCGAGCGCGAGGGGCGCGTGGCCCGGAAGGGGCGCGGCGACGACGCGAAGTACGAGCTCCTGGAGCCGAAGGCGTGCGAGCGATGCGGGCGACCCGCCATGCCGAGGTCTCGGTACTGCGGCCGGTGCAGCATGGCCGTCCTGCAGGAGGGGCCCTCGAACTAGCCGCCGGATTCCAAGATGTCACTACCCCCCGCTAACGTTCGGCCGTGGACGAGATGCGCTCGTTCTCCGCGAGTGTCCAAGCGCGCGAGCCGTCGCTTCGGGCTCCGCCGTTCGACGTCCTGTCGCCGCTGGAGTCGGCGCGGATCGCCGCGGCCGCGCGGGTCCGGAGCGTCGCTCGCAGGGAGCGGTTGTACGGCCAGGGTGACCGGGCCGAGCACGCGTTCGTCGTCCTGCGCGGGGCCGTGCTGCTCTGCGCGGGTACCGAGGACGGCCGGACGCTCGGCTTCGATCTGCTCGGCGAGGCCGAGACCTTCGGGCTGGTGCCCTTCCTCGACGACGGTCCGCGGGCGGAGGAGGCCGTCGCCATCGAGGACGGGATGGTCGCCGCCGTGCCGTATCGCGCGCTGGCCGCCCAGACCGAGCGCAGGGCGCCGTTCGCGCTCGCCCTGGCCCGGTTCGCCGCTGCCGAGGCCCGCCGGGCGCGCGGCCACGCGCTCGAGCTCGCCGCCGGTACCGTCTCCCGGCGGCTGGCCGAAGTGGTCCTACGGCTCGCCGGTCGATTCGGCGTGGGCTCGCGCGAGGGCGTGGTCATCGATGTTGGGATCGTCCAGCAGGATCTCGCGGCCCTCGTCGGCGTGTCACGGGAGACGCTGAACAGACACCTCTCGGCGCTCTCCTCAGCCGGGTCCCTGGGCCGGCGGCGCCGTGGGTACGTCGTGCGGGACACAGCCGCTTTGGAGCGCGAGGCCGGCGGGCCCTGGCACCAGTGGCCCGTCGCTCCCCCCACCGGAGCTTGATACGCTCGCCCACCGGGCCGGGGCGGACCACCAACTGATCGACCCCGGCTCCGCCAGCCATGTTCCGCAGGATCCTTGCCGGCACGGACGGCTCCGACAGCGCAACGCTCGCGCTCGCTCACGCCGCGGACCTCGCGGAGAAGCTGGGCGCCGACCTCGTCGTGGCCACCGCGCACGCCGAATCCGGGAAGGGGGGGTCGCTCGATCCTCACGCCGTGATCGCCGGCGCCCTCCTTCGAGACGTCGAGGCGACCCACGGCGGGCGGCTGTCCGTCACCACCAGGGCCGCGGCGGGGACCGCCGACGACGTGCTGCTGGCGCTCGCCGCGGAGGAGGGCTGCGATCTCGTCGTCGTGGGCAACCGCGGGCTCTCGAAGTCGGCGCTGCTGCAGCCCTCGAGCGTGCCGGGGAAGGTGGCGAAGCGTGCTCCTGTGGCGGTGCTCGTGGTCGACACCGTGGGCAAACAGCCACCGGGGTACGGACGCGTGCTCGTCGGCTCGGACGGCTCGCCCACGGCCGCGGTCGCCGTGGACGCGGCTCGCGACCTGGGCGCCGCGCTCGGGTCCGAGGTCGACATCGCCACCGTTGCCTCGTCCGAGCGTGACGGGCGAAATGTCCTGGAGGCGATCCAGGCCCGCTGGCCGGGCTCCACGGTGCACGTCCTCGACGGCGAGCCTTCCGAAGCGCTCGCCGACCTGACACAATCCGAGCGGTTCGATCTGTTGGTCCTGGGGAACAGGGGCATGGCGGGTGTTCGCAGGGCTCTGGGCAACATCCCCCTGCGCGTGCTCCGCCGAGCCCCGAGCAGTGTGCTGGTCGTCAACACCTCGGGGTAACACCACCGGGGAGGAGGGCAACATGGCGAGACGAAGCACGGATCTCCTGGCCCGGGTTCCTCTGTTCCAGGGATTGTCGAAACGACACCTGAAAGCCGTCGCCGGCATCGCGAGCGAGGAACACTTCGACGAGAAGGCGAGCATCGCGAAAGAGGGCGAACGGGGCGACGAGTTCTACGTGATCGTCGCCGGCCAGGCCAAGGTCGTGCGCCGCGGGCGGACCGTGGCGAGTCTCATGCCGGGGGACTTCTTCGGAGAGATCGCGCTCCTCGACGGCGGGCCCCGCACCGCCTCGGTGATCGCCGAGACGCCGCTCGACGTGATGGTTCTCAGCAGGAAACCGTTCCACGCCGTCCTGGAGCGTGACCCGCCCGTCGTCCTCAAGATGCTGGAGGAATTGGCCGCCCGACTGCGAAACGTCGAGCGATCACTCACGGGATGAGCCAAGCGACGGAGGCCGAGCCCGCCGAAGCCGTCCTCTACGCGGTTCTGGACGACCTCCGCAACACCCTGGGAGTGGCGTGGCTCGACCCCGTGTTCCGCTCCATCGCCTCGGATCCGATCTTCGTGATCGCGGCCTGGGCCGCCACCAGGCCCAACGTGACGAAGAGCTTCACGGAGAGCGCGTCGCGCCTGCGGCGGCTCGCGTATCAATGCGTCGAGAAAGCGCTCGACCCACCCGACCACCGGCCCTTCGTCTTCGAGCACCTCGGTCCCGAGGACTCCGACCGGTTGATCCGGACCGTGCGTGCCGTGCATCACGGCCTCCCCAAGGTGTACCTCGTCGTGCAGTCGTGGGCCCGGCTCGCAAGGCGGCAACGGATCCCCGGGACGGGTCGCGAGGAGGTCCCCGCTCGCCGCGGCATCGCGCCGTGGCAAGACGGCGTCATCGTGCCGGGCACCGCGCCCCCGGAGGCCGTGGCGGCGATCGACCAGCTCACGACGGCCCTCGGCGTGGCCTCCATCCCGTCGACCTTGTTCGCGTTGTCGCCGGCGCCGGTTTACCTCGACCGCGTCTCGCGCGACATGGTCGAGCGCGTGGCGACCGACGACTGGTCGTCGGCACTCGTGTCGTTGCGGCGTGAGGTGACGGCCGGGATCGAGAGCTTCCCGCACCCCATGGACCTGCAGTGGGACGCGCTCGCGGCGAGGGGTCTCACGGAGGAGCGACGCGCGGCGCTCGCCGATCAACTCCGCGAGGCGGCGGCCATCATGCCGGTGAACGTGCTGCTCGCCGCCTTCCTGTGCGCCTCGCTGGGTGGCCCGGAGCCGAGCGGGGAAACATGACCGGCGTGGAGAGCGGATGAAGGCGGAGTTCTCGCGGAACGGCTCGGTCGCCACGGCGACGTGGGACGGCGGACGCGCCGTCGTGAAGTCCGATGACCCATCCCTCCGGGAGACGGTGCAACAGGTCTTCCGTCCGACACCCGTCGTCGTCCAGGGCGCCGGACCTCACGCCTCGGCCGAGGCCGTGCTCCAGCCCGGGAGCGTGGAATGGTTCCGGGCCGCGGCGTTCTCGCGTGCCGAGCCCGCCGGGCTGTCGGTGCGCGTGGTGCCGGAGGTGGTCGGGAAGGGCGGCTGGGATCCCGCGGCTGCCTACCGCACCTTCCGGCAGTCGATGGCCGACTTGATCGAGCGCGACGCCGAGCGACGAGACGGCGACCATCAGCCGGGCGAGGAGGGACCGGTGGAGCGCGCCGAGACCGGCGATCAGCCCCGGGACTCCGACGCGCCGCCGACGGTGCAGTAGCGAACCTGTCTCACGGGGCGCGCCCGCACTCCAGGGCTATCCGCCCGACACGAACTTCTGCCCTGCCTCGCAGAACGCCAGGAAGTCGCACCAGCCACACTGCTCCCCCGGCACCGGATCGAACTCGCCCGCGGCGATCGAGCGCAGCGCCTGCCGCACGCGCTCGCGGGTCTCGTCCACGCCGGACGCCGTCCGCGTCACCACGTCGCCGGACCGCAGGTAGAAATACGTGAGCTTCAGATCCTCGGGCCGCTTGTGCCAGACCTCGACGCACGCGAGGGCGTACAGGTCGAGCTGGAGCCCGGTGATGGGGTCGTCGTCGCTCGGCCGGCGTCCGGTCTTGTAGTCGACGACCTCCCACGGGCCGTCCGGCGAGCCGTACACCGCGTCGATGCGGCCGCCGATGACCATCCCGTCGAGATACAGCAGGAAAGGCCGCTCCGCGTACAGCGGCGTCATGCCGGCGAACCGGCTCGCGCGGTAGGCGTCCTTCAACGCGGATGGCGACGCGGCCTCGCCGAGGCGCTCCTCCACCGACAGGTCGGGCAGCTCGTCGAGGTCGATGAGCGTGGCCTGCCCCCGGCTCTGCAACTCCACCCAGCGATGGATCTCCGTGCCGAGGCGGGCGGCAGGCGACGACCGGCGCGGCAGCGGACGCACCTGCGACCAGTAGAAGAGCTTCGGGCAGCGCACGTAGTCGATCACCGACGACACCGACAGCTGCGCCGGCAGCGGCAGCCGCCGGGACGGCCGGGTTCGCTCCCGGATGAGCTCCGCCCGCTCGAGGTGCTCGTCGAGCGCCCCCTGCACGGCCTGGAGCTCGCCGGCGTCGAGCGCGGCGGTGGCCCGGCCCCGGAAGGCCTCCGGGTCGGCGACCGCCTCCTCCGCGGCGGCGTGCCATCCCTCGGGGAACACGGTATCGGCGTCCTCCACGCGCGCCGCAGGCGGCCACCGGCGCGTGCGCGCCCTGATGGCCTCGACCAGGGGATTCACCTCCGGGCACGCCGCCCCGTGCACGACCTCGCACGCCTCGTGCGCGGAGACCTCCCGGTAGAACGTCGAGGGCTCGTACGAGTCGCTCGGGCCCTCGTACCAGTACGACGACGACACCACCAACGTGTCCCGGGCCCGAGTGAGCGCGACGTAGCAGAGGCGTCGCTCCTCCTCGAGCCCTCGCTCGGTGAGCGCCGCCTTGAACGCGTTGATGTTGCCCTCGTAGCGCGGGAGCACGTCGGCGTCGCCGCGCAGCTCGAAGGGAAGCGTTGCCTGCTGCTTCACCGGATTGGGCTGGCGCGAGGTGTCCGGGAAGATCATCGATTTCGTGCCGCAGGCCGCCATGCCCGGCACGAAGACCACGGGCCACTCCAGTCCCTTGGCCTTGTGGATCGTGAGGAGCTTCACCGTGTTCGCCTCGGACGGCTGTGCCGGCTCCAGCTCGTCCTCCGTCTCCTCGGCGACGTCGAGGTAGGCGACCAGCGTGGAGAGCGACGCCTCGCCGTCGACGGGCGCGAAGGCCGCGACGTGATCGATGAGGTTGAGCAGGTTGAGCCGCACCCCCTCCGACGCGGGCGATGAAGACGCCTCGATCTCGCGCAGCACGCCCGAGCGCTCGACGACGGCCGCCACGAGGTCCCCCAGCGGTCCCCGGGCCTCCTCGCGCAAGGTTGCCAGCTCCGCCCGGAACTCCCGCAACCGCTCGCGGGCCTCATCGGAAACGCCGGTCATGTCCTCGTCGTCCAGGTGGTCGAGAGCCTCGGCGAGGGCGAAGGCCACGTCGCCCGGGCGATCGACCTCACCCGGGAGCTCGCCGCGGAGCCGGGCGTTGTTCCGCGCCGACCATGCCGCCATGGCCGCCATGTCGCGGTACCCGATACGCCACCGCGGGCCCTGCAACAGCCGGGCCAGCGCCACGTTGCGGGCGGGGTCGTCGATGAGCCGCAGCCACGCCACGACGTCGACCACCTCGGGCATCTTCAAGAGCCCGCCCAGGTCGACGATCTCGACCGGGATCCCCTCCTCCCGCAGGACCTCGGCGATCGCCGGGAACAGCCGCTTCTTGCGGCAGAGAACGGCGACGTCGCGCCACGCGGGCTCCGAGCCACCCGTCGTATCCACGTGGTCGCGGATCAACGCTGCGATCCGCCTGGCCTCATCGCGCTCGTCCTCCGCGACGAACGAAAGCACGCGCCCCTCGCCGCGCGAAGGATGGGGACGAAGCTCCTTGTCGCCGGCGCGGCGATCCTCCGGCACCTCCCCGATCACGGCGTCGGCCACCGCCAAGATCCGGGACCCGGACCGGAAGTTGACGAACAGCGGCAGCTGCGTGGCGTCGCGGTCCGGCCCGCCGAACTCGCCGGCGAACCGAAGGATGTTGCGGAGGCTCGCCCCTCGCCATGCGTAGATGTTTTGGTCCGGATCCCCCACCGCCGTGACGGGATATCCGTCGCCGCACAGCTCGTGCAGCAGCCGGGCCTGCGCGATGTTCGTGTCCTGGTATTCGTCGAGGAGCACGGCGCCGAACCTGGCCCGGAACTCCTCCCGGACCTCCGGGTGATCCGTGGCGAGGTCGACCGCCAGCCGGATCTGGTCCCCGTAGTCGATGGCCCCGATCTCCCGCTTGCGGGCCTGGTACTCCCGAACCATCTCCGCCATCTCGATGCGCCGCTGCGCGGTGACGAGCATGTCGCGGTCGGCCGCGTTGCGGACCTCCTGCCGCTCGGTGAGCGCGCGACTCGCCGCGATGAGGTCGTCGGGGTCGACCAGGTGGTTCTGGCACTCGTCGGCGAGGAGGAGCACCTGCCGAACGGTGTACGGGACGGTCCGCACCTCGAGGTACTCGAACTCCCGGTCGGCGAGCAGGGAACTAACGAGCTGCCACTTCTGGGCCTCGGTCAGCAGCATCGCGCCGGGCTGGATGCCCGCGCGCAACCCGTACTCGTCGAGCAGCCGCGCGGCGAACGCGTGGTAGGTGAGAACGGTCGGTTCCTCGCCCTCCGGCAGCCCGAGCGCCGCGGTGGCGTCGCGCACACGGCGCGACAGCTCCTCCGCTGCCTTGTTGGTGAACGTGAGACAGAGCACCGAGGACGGCATGGCGCCGGCGTGCCCCACCGCGGCGATCCGACCCGTCGCGACCATCGCCAGGTACACCACTCGGGCCGCCATCACGGCGGTCTTGCCCGAGCCCGCGCCGGCGATGATGCAGCACGGCGTCATCGGATGGCTGATGGCCTGCCACTGCTGCACGGTCGGCACACGCCCTCCGAGGCCATGCACGATCTCGGGCGGCGCGCCCTCGTACGGCTGCTCGTCGGGCCGGGTCACGGCGGTCATCGCGGGACCGCCTCCTGGAGCGCGACCTCGCCGCCCTGCGGCCACCGCGAACAGATCGTCTTGAAGCTGCAGAACATGCAGTCGGCCTCGGGGTTCGGCGCGAACTCCTCGGAGCGGATGCGCGTGAGCAGCTCGCGGATGCTCGTCTCCGCCCACTGCTCGTAGCCGTCGATGGTGCGCGGGGAGATCTCCCGTCGAAGGAATCCCTCGCGCTGTCGCTCGATGGCGATGTACGCGAGCTGGAGGTAGCCCACCTCGCCGAGCTCGGCCAGCTCCGGCGTGCGCTTGGCCGCCAGGTAGTAGGTGGCGAGTTGCAGGTCGCGCTTGGCCTCCTCCTTCGTCGGATAGGACCGCCCCGTCTTGTAGTCGATGATCCGCAGGTGTCCGTTGCTCATGCGGAAGATGGCGTCGATGCGGCCTCGCAGGAGGGCGCCGTCGATCGGGAACCGGAACCTGACCTCCGAGCGCACGCCGTCGGTCTGCTCGTGGTGCTGCCAGCGCCACAGCATGTCGCGGGAGTCGAGGTACCGGCGGTGCTCGACCGCGCGGTTCGGGAAGATGTCGGAGCGCCACTCCTCGTCGAGCACCCGGCACATCTCCTCGTGCTCGCGCGGGATCTCACCGCGCTGGACGCGATCGACGATGCCGTGCACCATGGTGCCCACCCACATCTGGTACGTCTCGTCTGGATCGAGCCCGAGCTCCACGCTGTACAGGTACTGCAGGGAGCAGTTCTCCATGACCGAGAGGCGCGAGTAGCTCGTCTTCATCTCGCCCTCGAACAACGGGCCGCCCGGGTCGGTCCACTCGCGCCGGCCCCACCACGCGGTGGGATGGGCGTCCGTGGCGGAGAGGGCGAGCGCTGCCGCGAGGCGGTCGGAGCGCGGGCGGTCTCCTGCGGCCACCACGCCGCGCAGCGACGCTTCCATCCCGCGGAGGGAGGTGGCCGGCCGCGACGAGGGCTCCTCCGACGCTGCCCAGGTGCAACCCAGTCGCGCCGCGAAGCGCGAGGGCGACCTCGGTGTTCGCGAGCCCGTGGAACGGCTGGCAAACAGCAGGGTCCCGCGCCGCGCCCGGGAGACGGCCAGCCGGAACAGGGCCCGCTCCTCGGCCAGCCGTTCGCGAAGCCGCTCGGCGGGCGATCGCGGCATGGTCAGCGTGTTCAGCGACACCAGCGACGATCCGTGCGAAAGGCTCGGGAACTCCCCCTCCAGACAGCCGGCCACGATGACGGAGTCGAACTCGAGGCCCTGCGCTCGGTGCGCGGAGATGATGCGCACGGCCTCCGGGCGACGCTCCTCGGGCGCGACCCATGGATCCGGCCCGAACTCCGCCGCCTCCAGCGTGGTCAGGTAGTCCTCGACCGAGGCGTCGGGGCGGCGTTCCACGAACCGCCCGAGGGTCGCGGCGAAGGCGGAGAGTGCGTCGAGCTCCCGCTGGTTGCTCTCCTCTGATGCGACGAGCTCGCGGAAGTGCGGCAGCGTGCTCCAGAGCCGGAAGAAGAGCGCGTCGAGCGGCTCGGTGTGGTCGCGGCCCTCGACATCGCCGACCAGTGCGGCGAAGCCGCGCATCCGCTCACCGAGCTCGCCCGCCACGGGCTTCCCGGCATCGTCTCCGCTCACGAGCTGCAACAACGAGCGGTCTCTGATCCGCGCCTCGCGGCGCAGCCGCCGGAGATCGTGCGGGTCGAGCCCTGCGGCCGGCGACACCAGCAGCGCCTCCAGGAGCTGCTCGCGCTGCTCCGGGCGGAACGCGTAACGAAGGAGATCGATCACGGGTCTGATGACGGGCTCCGTCGCAAGCGCAGCCTGTTCCGCCACGACAACGAACGGCACGCCGTGGCGCGTGAGCGCATGGCGCAGCGCGGTGAGGTACTGCCCGTAGCGGCGCAGCACGACGGCCATGTCCCCCCACGGGACGTCGTGGTCGACCCGGAGCCGGAGCAGCTCGTGCGCCACGGCCTCGGCCTCCTCGCCCGGATGCGCGAAGACCCTTGCGTCGATCCCAGCGGAGCCCGGCGCGGCGGCGTCGGCTTCGGGAGCGGCGAGCGCGTGCAGGGCGGTCACCCTCGGCCCGAGACGGCGGCTCCCCTCGAGATCGACACGCTCGATGCCGGAGATGGACTCCTCGATCCTCTGAAGCGGCTCGAGACTCCCGCCCCGGTACGAGAAGACGTGGCCGCCCGGGTCGGCAGCGACGACCGTGCTCTGCGCGCTGCCCGCGAGCGCCGCGATGATGGCCTCCGCCGCGGGCGTGACGTCCTGGTAGTCGTCGACCAGGACGTGATCGAATGGCCCGCGCCCGTTCCGCGACGACAGCAGCGAGGCAGCCTGCAGGAGCAGGCCCGCGAAATCGAGCTGGTTCGCGGCGTCGCGCGAGTCGAGGTACCGGCGGTAGAACCGCGCGACCTCGGCGTGGTCGTCGCGGCCGCTCTGTTCCACGAGCTCGTCGAGGTCGTCGGGGCGCAGCAGGCGCTCCTGGCACCGGAGCACGAAGTCGGCGATCTGTCTGGCGAACGCGCGGACGCTGAGGAGATGGCCGAAGCGCGGCCAGTCGTCGCGGAGCTCCACGCCCAGCATGTCGCGGACGGCCGCGTACTGCTCGGGCGCGGAAAGCACCTGCGGCTCCTCGTCGAACTCGAGGGCCTGGGCCCCGGCCTCGATCACCGTGCGGTACGCGAACCCATGGACGGTGAACACCGGCAGGTCCGGGAGCGAGCGGCCGATCTCGCGGATGAGCCGGTCGCGGGCCTCTCGGGCGGCCCGCCTCGACAGCGTGAACAGCGCGACGCGCTCCGGATCGGCGCCGCCGCCGACCAGCCGGGCGAACCGCTCCCTGAGCAGGGTGGTCTTCCCCGACCCCGGGCCGCCCGTGACCAGCACGCGCCCCCGGTCGAGGTCCCTCACCCGCTGTCCGATGACCATGGCCCGATGCTAGATCAGGGGTACGACACGGATCGCGGGGCTACCGGTGGCGGGGGTCCCGGAGCCAGCGGTCGATGTCGCCGGCGCCGATCGTCCCGACCAGGCGTCCCTCGTCGAGCACCATGGCCTCGCGGTCGCCGACCTGATCGAGGACCGTGTCAAGCCGGTCGCCGACCCCGACCGCGGCAACGCCGCCGTCGAGCGGGAGCGCCGCGTCGCGAACGGGCCGGAGCGGATCCTCGCGCCCGATCCGCCGGGCCGACTCGAACGTGAGCAGCCCTACCACCCGGTCGCCGTCCACGACGGGGAAGATCTCGTCCTCGTGCCCGCGCAGGTAGCGGTCGAGGGCCTCAGACAACGAGATCGAGGCCTGGATCGAGGCCGGCGGCGGCCGCATCGCCTCCCTCACCACGCCCCCGGCGAGTGCGCGGCGCACCCCCTGATGCTGCACCGATCCCCGGGCAGCGCGGAACAGGAACCAGCCGATCATCGCCAGCCAGAGCGCTCCGGGGTACTGCGTGATGATCGCCTGCGAGACACCCCACACGATGAACGCGGCGCCCACGATCACGCCGGACACCGCCGCCACGCGCGTGGCCCGTTCGAGGCTCCCCGTTCCGCGCCAGATCGCGGAGCGCAGGATCCGCCCGCCGTCCAGCGGGAAGCCCGGGATGAGGTTGAACACGGCGAGGAGGAAGTTGATGCGCGAGAGATCGGCGAAGGCGACGTCGAGGGGTCTGCCGAGGGCGTGCGACAGCGCCCAGAAGATGGCGGCGAGCGCGAAGCTGCTCCCGGGGCCGACGGCCGTCACCAGGAACTCCGCCCCCGGGCCCTTGTCCTCGACGCGGGCGCTGGTGGCGCCGCCGAAGAGGAACAACGTGATGCCCGAGACGGGGATGTTCTGCGCGCGCGCCATGCCCGCGTGGGCGAGCTCGTGGATCAGGACGGAGCTGAAGAGCAGGAACGACGCGAGGATGGCGACGGCCCACGCGCTCGACTCCGACAGGTTGGTGCCGGGGTCGGTGAAGCGGATCCACTCGCTGTAGACGACGAGGATCGCGATGAGCGTCCACGACGAGTCGACCCGGATGTCCACCCCGCCGATGGAGCCGATCCGCCATTCCCTGCCGAACACCCGCCGAGCGTACCGGACCGGCTGCGGCGCAGAATCGGCGTGCCGCCTACACGCTCCGGAGGGCGAAGGCGTTCATGGAGCACGTGAGCCAGCCCACCCTCGCCGAGGAGCAGGAGACGCAGCCGGCCCCATCGAGCTTCGAGGACTTCTTCCGGGCCGAGCACGTGCGGCTGCTTCGCGCGCTCTTCCTCGTGACCGGGAGCGGGCAGGAAGCGGAGGATGTCATGCAGGAGGCGTTCGTGAGGGTCTGGGAC
>JBHELK010000103.1:0-10653 GCA_046263085.1 Actinomycetota bacterium | reverse complement strand
TCGAGCGACTCCACGTGGAGCTCGCGGTTCACGCCGAACGCGGCGTCCTCGAGCGAGAGCGCGATCTCGGCCTGGAGGTCGCCGCCGCGGACCACCCTGGTCCGCCGGCCGCGCTGGCGCCGACCGCCGCCGAAGAACACGTCGAAGATGTCGGTGAGGTCGCCGAACGGGAACAGGTCCGGCGAGCCGCCCGTCTGGCCCCACATGTCGTACTGCCGGCGCTTCGCGGGATCGGAGAGGACCTCGTACGCCGCGCTGATCTCCTTGAAGCGCTCCTCCGCCTGCGGATCGTGGCGGTTGACGTCCGGATGCAGCTCGCGGGCGAGGCGGCGGTACGCCTTCCTGATCTCGTCGTCGGTGGCGTTCGAGGTCACGCCGAGCACCTCGTAGAGATCCTTCACGGACGCCATGCGATCACGCTCACTCGTCGAGCTGCTCCGCGAGCTCGGTCAGGCGCCGCGCCACGGCACGCACCGCGGAGATCGTCGTGGGGTAGTCCATGCGGGTTGGGCCGACCACGCCGATCGTGCCGAGCGTGGTCTCGCCGGCGCGGAACGGAGCCGCGACCACCGAGGCCTCCCACTGCCGCGTCGCGGGATCCTCGTGGCCGATCGTCACCGAGAGCTCCTCCTGCCCCGAGGCGTCGCGCAGGAGCCTCAGGACCTCGGCCTCCTGCTCCAAAGCGTCGAACAGGCGGCGCATGGTCTCCACGCGCCACAGCGCCAGCTCGCTGGCGAGGTTCCCCACGCCGCCGACGAGGACGTGCTCGGCCGGCGTCCTGGCCTCCATGTCGACGAGCGCTTCGGAGATCATCGAGAGAAGGCCGCCCTCCACGGGCGATGCATCCCGCGCCATCTGCTTCACGCGAGTTGCCGTGGCGCCGATGGTCGCTTCGTTGGCCACGTCGCTCACCCTGTGCTGGTTCTCCTCGACCGCGTTCGGTTCGAGCCCCTCGGGGCGCTCGATCATCCGGGTCGCCACCTGTCCGTGCTGCGTGATGGCGAGGATGAGGATCTTCGTCCCCATCTCCACGAGCTCGACGCGAAGGAGCCGCTCGTCGGGCTGGCTGGGCGGCACCGCGAGGCCCGCGTACTGGGTCAGCCGGCTGAGGAGCTGCGTGGCCCCGCGGAGCACGCCCTCGAGATCGCCCACGGCCTGGGTGAAGAAGTCCCCGATGGCCCGGCGCTGCGTGTCGCGGAGACGCTCGCGGGCCGGAAGCGAGTCGACGTAGCTCCGATAGCCGAGGTCGGTTGGGATGCGCCCCGCCGAGGTGTGGGGGTGCATGAGGAATCCCATCTCCTCGAGCGCGGCCATCTCGTTGCGGATGGTCGCGGACGAGACGCCCAGACGATGCCGCTCGGCGATGGTCTCGCTGCCGACCGGCTCGCCGGACCGAACGTACTCCTCCACAACGGCGCGAAGCACCGCGGCCTTGCGGGGGTTGAGGGATCGTTGCTCTGCCACGTCGGATGGTTTTAGCACTCGGGGGAGGAGAGTGCCAAGACATCCTGGCCAGGGGGCCCGGCGGTCAGGCCAGGGCCAGGACGATCTCGTTGGCCAGGAGCATGCCGCGCTCCGTGAGGACGACGTGGCCGTTGCTCCGCTTCAGGAGGCGATCCTGAAGGAACGGCGCGGTTCGGTCGGGATCGAGCTCGGCCGCCGGGAGGCCGCGGTCGGTCCGCAGGGCGAGGGAGATCCGCTCCAACCGCCGCTGCTCCGGGGTGGTTCGCTCCTCGCCGCCGAGCGTCGCCTCGCCCCGGTCGACGGCCTGGATGTAGGCGAACGGCGGCCGGAGGTTCCACCACCGCCGGTCGCCCCGGCTGGAGTGCGCGCCGGCGCCGAGGCCGAGGTAGGGGCGGTGCTCCCAGTACCCGAGGTTGTGGACGCACTCGTGTCCGGGCCTCGCCCAGTTCGAGATCTCGTAGTGCCGGTAGCCGGCGGCGGCGAGCCGTTCGCAGGCGAGCTCGAACATGTCGGCCTGGAGATCGGGGTCCGGCGGGGGCCGGGACCCATCGGCCACCTCGCGCCCGAGCGGCGTGGCCGCCTCGATGGTGAGGGCATACGCGGAGACATGCTCGGGCCCGAGAGCCAGCGCCTCGTCGAGCGTGCGCCGCCACGAGCCCAGCGACTCCCCCTCCGCGCCATAGATCAGATCCAGGTTCACGTCCTCGTGCCCCGCACGGCGCGCCGCCCCGAACGCCCGCCGCACCGACCCCGCCGAGTGCACCCGCTCCAGACTCAGCAACACCCCCTCGTCGAACGACTGCGCCCCCATCGACAACCGAGTGAACCCCCCGTCGCGAAGCGCCGCCAGCTTCGCCTCGTCGACGGTGTCCGGATTCGCCTCGACGGTGATCTCCGCATCGGGATCGATCTTGAACGTGTGGCGGAGGCGACCGAGCAGCTCGGAGAGCTGGTCAGCCTCCAGCGTCGTCGGCGTCCCGCCCCCGACGAACACGGAAGCGAACGAAACGTCGCCCCACTCCGCGGCAACGACGTCGGCCTCGCCCCGAAGCGCCTCGACGTAGGACTCGGCGAGATGTCCGAGGCCCGAGTACGCATTGAAATCGCAGTACCCGCACCGGGTGAGACAGAACGGGATGTGCACGTAGAGGCCCGCGCTCACGTCCGCCCCCCCGCCTTCTGGTCGATACGGAGAGCGGCGATGAACGCCTCCTGCGGCACGTCGACCCGCCCGACCCGGCGCATCCGCTCCTTGCCCTTCTTCTGCTGCTCGAGCAACTTGCGCTTCCTGGTGATGTCGCCGCCGTAGCACTTCGCCAGCACGTCCTTGCGCTTCGCCTTCACCGTCTCGCGAGAGATGATCTTCGAGCCGATCGCCGCCTGGATGGCGACCTCGAACATCTGCCTGGGGATGAGCTCGCGCAGCCGCTCCACGAGCGACTTCCCGTACTGGTACGCGCGTTCCTTGTGCACCACGCTCGAGAACGCGTCGACCGGCTCCCCTTGCAGCAGGATGTCGACGCGCACGAGGTTCGACCGCTCGTAGCCCCAGTGCTCGTAGTCGAGGCTGGCGTAGCCCCGCGTGCGGGACTTCAGCTGGTCGAAGAAGTCGAAGATGATCTCCGCGAGCGGGAGCAGGTAGTGGATCTCGGCGCGCTCCGGCGACAGATAGCGCATGTCGACGAGGTTGCCGCGTCGGGCCTGGCAGATCTCGAGCACCGCGCCCATGTGCTCGCTCGGCGTGACCACCGTGGCCAGGACGAACGGCTCCTCGACGTGGTCGTACGTCCCGGGCAGGGGCATCTCGCTCGGGTTGTGCACGGAGATGATCTCGTCGCCCTTGATCACGCGGAACTCCACGTTCGGCGCGGTGGCGATGAGCTGGAGCGAGAACTCGCGCTCCAGCCGCTCCTTCACGATGTCCATGTGCAGCAGGCCGAGGAACCCACACCGGAACCCAAACCCGAGCGCGCGGGAGGACTCCGGCTCGTAGACGAGCGCGGCGTCGGAGAGGCGAAGGCGATCGAGGGCCTCGCGCAGCGCCGGATAGTCGCCTCCCTCCGCCGGATACAGACCGCTCCACACCATCGGCTTCGGCTCGCGGTACCCGGGCAGGGGCTCGATGGCGGCCTGCTTGCCGGCGAGCGTGATGGTGTCGCCGACCTTCGCGTGGCGCAGATCCTTCACGCCGGTCACGAGGTAGCCCACCTCACCGGGCCCGAGCTCGGGGACGGGCTTCGCGGTGGGCGCGATGACCCCCACCTCCTCCGCATCCGTTTCGGTGCGCGCCGCGATGAGCCGGATCCTCGAGCGGGACGGGAGAATGCCGTCGCTCACCCGCAGGTACGCGATGACGCCCCGATACGGATCGAACGCTGAGTCGAAGATCATCGCGCGAAGTGGCGCATCGGCGTCCCCGTCCGGCGGAGGGATCCGGTCGATGATGGCCTCGAGGAGCTCGGTCACGCCCGAGCCGCTCTTCGCGGAGATCCGCAGGACGTCGCCGGGCTGGACCCCGACGAGCTCCGCGAGCTCCCGGGCGGTCTCCTCGGGGTCGGCGGCCGGCAGGTCGATCTTGTTGATGGCCGGGACGATGGTGAGGCCGGCCTCCTTGGCCAGGTGGTAGTTCGCGAGGGTCTGGGCCTCGATCCCCTGCGCCGCATCGACGAGCAGGACGGCCCCCTCGCACGCGGCGAGGGACCGGGAGACCTCGTAGGTGAAATCCACGTGCCCGGGCGTGTCGATCAGGTTCAGAACGTACGGGGTTCCGGCCCTCTCGTAGGCGAGGCGGACGGCCTGGGCCTTGATGGTGATGCCACGCTCGCGCTCCAGATCCATGCGGTCGAGGTATTGCTCGCGCATCTCTCGGTCCGGGACCGCGTGCGTGAGGTCGAGGATACGGTCGGCCAACGTGGACTTCCCGTGGTCGATGTGCGCCACGATGCAGAAGTTCCGGATCAGCTTGGTGTCGAGCGACGGGGTGCTCACGGCGCCCTCATCGTACGGGGCGAGCGGGGCGGAAGACCGCTGGTAGACTGTGCCGCCGTGGCCAACATCAAGTCCCAGATCAAGCGCAACCGGCAGAACGAGCGCGCCCGCGCTCGGAACAAGGCCGTGCGCACCGCGCTGAAGACGTCGCAGAAGAAGGTCCGGACCGCCTCGGCCGAGGGCGACACCGATACGGCGCAGCAGCGGGCCCGCGAGGCGTCGCGGTCGCTCGACAAGGCCGTCTCCGGAGGGGTCCTTCACAAGCGGACCGCCGCACGAAAGAAGTCTCGCCTGGCCCGGCACGTGGCGCGGGCGTCCTCGCAGGCCCAGGCCTAGGGACCCCGGCGCTTTCCGCCCCTAGGACGGACCGGCCAGCTTGGCCACCAGCACGGGCAGCACCACATCCCCCGGCGCGCCGCTCTTCATCACGCGATCGGCCTCCGCGACGTCTGCGTGCAGCCGGAACAGCTCCTCGGCGCTGAACCGGCGAGCCTGCTCGCGGTAGCGCCGGCCCTGCCACTCGAATCGGAGCCCGGCGGCGCGCGCCACGTCGGCTGCGGGCGCCGAGTCCGGCACCGACTTCACCCGAAGCAGGTCGCGCAGGCGGGCGGCGATGCCCCCGAGGATGGCGAGGGGCTCCTCGTCCGCCTCGAGCAGCGACGCGAGCGAGCGCTCCGATCCCGCGAGGTCCTTGCCGAACGCGCGGTCGCAGAGATCCCACAGTCGCTGCTCCCCGAGACCCCGGAACTGCTGGTCGACCAAGTCCCGGGTGATCTGCCGGCCGGCGAACGCGTGGCCGAGCTGCTCGAGGGCGGCGTCGAGCGTGGCCGGCGACTCCCCGAGGTGCTCGACCAGAGCGGCGCACGCGTCGGCCCGAACGTCCAGGCCCTTCGACGCGGCCCTGGTGGCCAGCCACTTCGGGAGCTCCTTGCGCGAGACGGCCACCTCTCGGACTTCGCCTGCGTCCTTCAGGAGCTTGGCCAGGGCCGCGGGAGCCTTGCCCCGGTCTCCCACCCGGGCCAGCAGGATGAGCCTGGCGTCCGGCGCCGGAGATGCGACATAGGCGGCGATCTCCTTCACAGCCTGGTCGGGAAGGTGGCGGCACTCGGTGACGAGCAGAGCCCGGCGGTCGCCGAAGAGCGACGGCGTGGCGAGGTCGGCGGTCTCCCCGCCCTGCCACTCGCGGGCGTCCACCTCCGTGGCCCGGACGTCGCCGAGGAGCTCGAGGGCCGCGTCGCGCAGGAGATAGGGATCCTCACCCCACAGGAGGACTGCGGCCGGCGATCGCTTCGTGGTCACAGCTCGATTGTAGTGACGGGCGGGGACAAGCCCGGCCTACCTTCAATGGCGGGTGTCGATGACGAGGTCGCGGCCACGTGCGGTGTCGACGCTGATGCCGGGAGGCTCGAACGTGATAACGACGTCGCCCGAGCGATCGGTGCGGAACACGCGCGCACCCGAGTCGCGCAGCCACTCCAGCGTCTGCGGGACGGGGTGGCCGTAGGTGTTCGGACCCACGCTCACGACCGCGACGAGCTCGTGCACAGCCTGGAGGAACGGCTCGATCGACGTGCCGGCGCCGTGGTGTGGCACGTTCAGCACCGCCGCGGTGAGCGGCTCGCCGTCGTCGAGCATCACCTGTTGCGCGTCGGCCTCGGGCTCGTTCGCGAACAGCACGGTGTCCTCCCGATAGGACAGCAGGAGCACGAGAGAGTCGTTGTTGGGGTCGGAGTTCGTCCCGTTCCAGCACCGGTCGGGGCTCACGACCTCGAAGCGCAGATCCCCGATCATGAGGACGTCACCCAGTCGTGGATGCTCCTCCGGGATCCCCTCCGCACGCACCGCACGCAGGAAGGCCCGGTACGGCGCGGACCGGCTCTCGGGCGGGGCGCACCCGGAGTCGACGACGAGTCGCACCGGGATCCGCGCCAGGACGGCCGGCAGGCCCACGAAGTGGTCGAGGTGCGGATGGGTCGCCACGACGGCGTCGAGGCGCTTCACGCCGAGCGCGGCGAGCTTCGTTGCGACGAGCTGCGGATCGGGCCCGCCGTCGATCAGGACATTGGCGCCCCCCGGCGAGGAGACCAATGCGGCGTCGCCTTGGCCCACGTCGAGGAACCGGACGACGAGGCCGCTCGGCGGCCCGGCCCGGATCGCGGTGCTCAACAGGAACAACGGCACGACGAGCACCCCGGCGACCAGCGCGCTGCGGGGGACGCGCCGGGCGGACCGCAGCCACCACACGCACAGGGCGACGACGGCGAAGCCGGCGACCAGCGCACCGGCGCCGCCGGGAGAGGTGATCGTCGGGAACGGCGCGCTCGCCAGACGATCCGCCAGCCACTGCAGGTAGCGGATGGGCGCCTCGGCCAGCTTCGCCAGCACCACGCCGAGCGGCTCGAAGGCGAGCGAGGCCGCTGCTGCCGCGAGGCCCAGCAGCATGGCGGGCGCGACGGCGGGGAACGCGAGCAGGTTCGCGATGAGCGTGACCTCCGGGACCTGATGGAAGTGGTACAGCAGCAGCGGGGACACGCCGATCTGCGCCGCGAGGGTCGCGGCGGCGGCGAGGGCGATGGGCGCGGGCAGCCGCCGCAGCTTGAGCGAAAGCGGCCCGGCGAGGGCGATCATCCCGGCGGTGGCGGCGACGGAGAGCTGGAACCCGATGTCGTGCACGAGCGCCGGATCGGCCGCGAGCAGGAGCAGGACCGCACCGCCCAGGATCGAGCCGGTGCTCCGCGGTCGCCCGAGCAGCACGCCGGTCAGTGCGAGCACGGCCATGACCCCCGCCCGCAGCACCGACGGCTCGGCTCCGGTCAGCACCACGAAGAAGACCACCGTGCCGACGCCCATGACGAACCGCCCTCGGACCGACAACCGGAGCAGCACCGCGAGCCCGAGGATCGGCGCGAGCAGCATGGCCACGTTCTCGCCGGACACGGCGAGGAGATGGCCGAGCCCGGTCGCGCGAAAGTGCTCCTCGTCGGCGGCGTCGAGCATTGACGTGTCCCCGAGGGCGAGCCCCATGAGCAGCCCGGCCTGTCGTGCCGGCATGAGCGCCCGCAGCCGGTCGGTCAGGGTGGCGCGGACGGCCTGCGCCGCGCGGATCAACGGATCCGCGGACGGACCGGTCCGCCGGAACCGCTCGACGTTCAGGACCGACGACGAGCCCCGGCGTCCCAGGAACTCCGCGAAGCCCGAGTCGTACGGGATCGACACCCTGGCTTCGGCGACGAACCGGTCGCCTCGGCGAACATCCGGCACGGCATCGGCGCCCTCCAGCCACGTCTGCTCGTGGAGGCGAACACGTTCCCCGTCGGTTCGTAGGCCTGTCACAGCGGCCGGCGCGGACCATCCGTACGCGCCGGGCTCGGGATCGGACCGCAGGTCTCCCTCGACCAGGACGTGCCGGCCGTTCAGATGGGCCAGATACGAATGCTGCAGTCGCTCCGCCCGCATCCCGGCCCATCCGGCGCCGAGCACGGCGAAGGCCAGGACCATGGCCAGGGCCGCGACCGGCGGAGCGCGCTCCCCGGCGGGCCGCGCCTGATGCAGCGCCATCAGGGCGGGATGCTCGGCCGGCGCCAGGCCGGCCTCCGCGAGCGGATCCCGGGCACCGCGCATGGCCGGCGCCAGCGCAACGCCCAACCCGAGGAGCCCGAGGCCGCCGGCGACAAGCGCCATCGACGGAACCGCCCTGAGTGGCGCCTGCAGCAGGATCCCGGCCCAGAACGCCGCGGCGAGGACCGGCAGGATCCAGGCCGTCACACGGTCACCATGTCGCGGAGGTCATCGAGGGTGGCCGGCCCGATGCCGGAGACGTCGTCGAGCGCATCGACCGTGGGGAACGGCCCGTGTTCCGTGCGGTAGTCCACGATCCGCTGGGCCAGCACCGGGCCGATGCCGGGGAGATCCTCCAACTCGATCTCGGTGGCCGTGTTCACGTTGATCAGCGCCGTCGACCCAGACGCCGCCGACGTGCCACCCGCGACCGCGACGCCGGCCACCGCTCCACCCGGCCCGAGCTTCGGGACCAGGATCTGCTCGGCGTCCGTCAGCAACGCGGCCAGGTTCAGCGCGTCGAGCGCCGCGCCCTTCCTCGCGCCTCCCGCAGCCTGCAGTGCGTCGATGACCCGGTCCCCGTCGTGGAACTCGTAGACGCCGGGGTGCACGACCCACCCCGCGACGTTCACCACGAGCTCCGCCGGGCTCGGCGTGGGCGAGGCCACCGCCGCGCCCACCGGGCGCACGGCCGCCGTCCGGACCTCCACCGGCCGTGGGAGCGACCGCACGTACCAGAGGCCCACGGCTGCGAGCGCGATCAGCACCACGCCGACCAGGCCGCCGAGCTCGCGCCGCGACAGCGAGGCCAATCGATCCCTGAGCGACTCCTTCATCTCCCACCTCCACCGCACGCCGAACGAGGACGAGCCGAACGAGAGGGAGCGCCCGCCGCCCAGAGGGGCGCCCGAGCAGCGGCAACGTTAGCTGCGCACCAGCAAGAGGTCTGTGACCGAAATCACACTCGGCGAGGAAAAAGGTGGGAACGTTGCCAGCCTCTTCGACCTGCTCAATGTCCTCACGGGAAGGCTGCGACCATATGCGTGACACCGATCACCCAAGCGGGCCATCGTGTTCTGGTCGACGAGAAGAGCCAGATCCAGGCCCTGGACCGCACCCAGCCGCTCACGACTACAAGCGCAACAGCCTGGCCACGCTGTCCGCCGCGCTCAACGTGGCCGAGGGTACGGTGATCGCCCGTTGCAAGCCCCGGCACCGCCAGGAGTTCCTCGCGTTCCTGGAGGTGCTCGACGCCGAACCCCCGAGCTCCTGGACCTGCGCCTGATCGTGGACAACTACCGCACCCACAAGCATCCCGTGGTGAACGAGGGGCTCGAGGCCCACCCCCAGTTTCACCTGCACTTCACCCCGACGAGCTCCTCGTGGCTCAACCTCGTGGAGCGCTACTTCGCCGAGATCGCCCGCAAGCGCATCCGCCGGGGGACCTTCCGCAACGTGAGCGAGCTCGTCGCTGCGATCAACGACTACGTCCGCTGACCAACGCCGATCCGAAGCCGCTGGTGTGGGCCGCCAAGGCAAACGACATCCTCATGAAGGTCGCGAAGTGTCGAGCGACTCTAGAGGCAGGACATTCGTCGAGGTCTGGCGACACCCCCCTGAAAGTGCGGAGACACTCATGGGATCCTTGATCAGAGTCTGCGGTCAGGCACTCAAGGGTAAGGGGAGCATGATCAAGGGCTTTGAATGTTCAGGTCCATGAGCTCTGCCCCGGTGTTCGCGTCGAGAACGACGTCAACCGTCAGCGTTGTTATCGCGTTGCCTGTGTTCGTGCAGCAGGTGTCGAGCAAGTGCACCTTTGAGTTTGGGAAACTAATGATCCAAGCCGGCACATGATTGAAGAATGGAACGACCTGACCGTTGACCATGGGACCATAATCGTAATAGGTAAAGGCTGCATAGGTCGCCTCTGGAGTAACAGAACTGTCGAAGTATGGCCCATGGTTCGGGGTCGCCATAACAAGTTGGATGGCGACATCTCGAGGAATCGTGGGAGGTGTATCCGGACATTCAAGGGACACTCCGCCCCCCGAGAATGGGAGATTGTAATACGCTGGGTCGGTCTCCGGGATGTATGGACAGTCCGTTGTGTCGGCCGTTAGTCGATACCCTTGGGCTCGATTTACGGTTTGGCTCAAATTCGGTGTGCCAACATCGCCGAAGATCCCAACGGCGAGCGCCGCGGCCAGAAGAACCGGGAGAAGCCCAAAGAGACGCCACCGTCTTTCCGGCTGGTGCGAAAGGGAGGCGCCCTGCCCAACTGAATCCGCTTGCATTCGACTCGCTACATCGCCTCGCCAAAACCTAATCATGATACCCCTCTTCATTCTGGATCTGTCCACATCCGGACATAGATAAGCCCCTGCCCTGAGGTGAAGCTAGGAGGGAGGCCCTGCTTATACCGAGGTGACCCGTTGACGTACCAGGCATCGATGCTGTTGCGAGTCCAGCTGCTAGCGTTCAGCCCACGCTGTTGCGGGTTCATAAACGAGACTGGATCGGCGAGAGTGCCTGGCATGTTGGTTTCCGGATGAGTGGTCTGGCCGCCCCATTCTGGGTACCAAGGTGTCTGCCACGCATGATCTCCAGAAGCGGGGTCAAACCCGGTTCTTCCCAAAACGAAGG
>JBHELK010000102.1:0-28178 GCA_046263085.1 Actinomycetota bacterium | reverse complement strand
GGGCGTCTCCGCCGTGTTCGGGGGGACGATCCCCGCCGAGATCTGGCACGACTTCATGGCGGCGGTGACGGTTGGGATGCCGGCCCGGGACTTCGTCGAACCGGACTTCTCCGTGTTCACGGAGCATCCGGAGCACACGGTGGCGTCGCCGGCCCCCCAGCCGACGAAGACGCCGTCCCCCAAGCCCACGCCCGAGGTGAGCACGCCGCCGGAGCCCACGCCGACGCCGGAACCAACGCCGTCGCCGACACCCACGCCGTCGCTGTCGCCGGCTCCCAGTCCCACACTGTCGTTGGGGCCGAGACGCCCGGCATGACGGCCGGCGGACGCCGCCGCGTTAGCGGAGCACCGCCTCCGTGCTCATCGAGGGCACGGGGTCGAGGGGGAGTGTGGCCACCACGGCCGTGCCCATGCCGGGCGTCGAACGAACCATGAACGTCCCGGAGGCCAGCTCGGTGCGTTCGCGCATCGATGCCAGCCCGACCCGACCGCTGCGCAGGAACTCTCGGGCCCGTCCGGGCTCGAACCCGTCGCCGTTGTCGGTCACCTCGACCCTGAGCTGTCCGGCCTCGGCCTCCACGGAAACCGTGACCTCCGATGCGCGGGCGTGCTTCGCGGCGTTCGTCAGCGCCTCCTGCACCACGCGGTAGGCGAGCGTCTCGAGGTCCGCCGGCACGTCCACGAGCGCGCGGGAGTGGAACTGCGTGGTCACGCCGAAGTCACGGCCGAACCGGGCAAGGGTGTCCCGCAGCGCCGGGATGAGGCCGCGCTCCTCGAGCACCGGCGGCCGCAGGTCGGACATGAGACGCCGCAGGTTGTCGGTCTCCATGGAGATCTCCTCGCGGATCTTCCCGAGCATCTCCATGCCGCCCTCGACGTCGCCCGTGCGAAGCATCAGCAGGACCGCCTCGAGCGACAGCGACGCGGCCGAGATCCCCTGGACCGGGCCGTCGTGCAGATCTCGCGCGATCCGGTTGCGCTCGGCCTCGATGGCGGAGTTGGTCCGTCGCAGGAGCCGCGAGCGGTCCTCGTCCCGGTCCTGCAGGAACTTGAACAGCGAGCGGATCGTCATCTCGGCGACCTTGTCGGCGGACACGTCGCGGATCACGAGGAGCTGACCGGACTCCGGCCCCGGGAGCTCCGAGGCGCGCCCGGCGAGATGGATCTCATTGCCGTCGCGCTCCAGGACGGCCTGCCCCGTGATCGGAAGCGCGGCGAGCGAGGGTCCGCCGTCCGGCACCGCGGCAGCGAGCACCTGCCACGTGCGGCCCAGGATCTCCTCCTGGGGCAGCAGCATCATCGTGCAGAACGCCTCGTTGGCCCGGCGGATCACGCCCTCGCCGTCGAGCTCCACGATGCCGTCCACGGCGACGTCGAACAGGAGCCGCATCCGTCCCTCGGAGGCCGCCAGCGAGTCGTGCATGTCCTGGAGCCTGTGCAGGGTCTGGTCCGTCTCACGGAGCGTCTCGTCCTTGTCGGCCAGGGCCCGCGCGACGTCCCCCGTCGCCCGGGTCGTTCGAACCTGGTTGAACAGGATCCGGATCGCGATCGCCGCGGCCAGCAATCCGATCGTGACCGATGCCTCGAGCGGCCGAACCCGGCCCGTGGTCTCCATCGCGGCCGCCACGCCGAGCGAGGTGCAGGCGGCGCTGACCGCGGTGACCGTGAGGATCGGCCGCAGCCGTCTGGGGACCGGGATCGAGCGATCGCCGGGCTGTCGGGGGGACGCCGAGATGGCGACGGCGGCGAGTGCCAGCGCGCCGAGACCGATGGGCAGATCGATGGCGGCCTGTCCGGCCATGTAGTCGTGGCGGATCCACTGCGAGCCGAATCCCAGCGTTCCCGCAGCGAGCGAGGACCACGCAGCGAACAGCGCGATGTGCCTGGCCGACGGCGCCCACGCCGCCAGCGCGCCCCACGCGACGGGTGCGGCCACGGCGGCGGCGAACACCACGCTCGACACGTCGCCCGCTCCGGACATCGAGGGCTGCAGCATCAGGAAGACGAATCCGCCCACCGCCGCGGTGACGAGCATGACGTCCGCGACCGCCTCCCGCCGGTCCTCCCGGCGGAAGTGCGTGAGGAACTCGTCGCGGATCGAGACCAGCACGAGGGCGCCCGGCACCAGGAACAGCACGTCGGCCGCGCTGGCCCCGCCGAACGGCGTGGCCCCGGACGAGACCAGGTCGTGGACGAGGAACGCGCCGTGCACGGCGGCACCGGCCAGGAGCAGCACTCCGAGCGGCCGGCGCTGGGCAACGGCGATCCGCGGACGGAGCAGGATCATCGCGCCCGAGAGCCCCAACGCGAGTGTGAGCGCGAGGTCGGACACCGCGCTCCTGGCGCGAGGCCCGTGGAGGCCCAGCAGGGCCACGACGACCAGCGCCGCACCCGCGAAGGCGAGCACGGCGAGAGAGCGCCTGACGGCGCCGGCGTCGGCTGTGGAACGTTCCATCCCTCATGAGGAATATCGGCCGATCGGGTGAGGAACGGCATCGCTCGATCGGGGAGGGGGAAGGGGTGATTTTCGATAGTCCGGAATGACTAGTCACCCCTGAGGGGGGTGACGAGGAGCTGCCCCTGCGGCTACTCGATGAGGCGTCGCCGGAGGGCCTCGGCCACGGCGGCGGTGCGATCCGAGGCCCCGAGCTTCTCGAAGATGTGCTCGAGGTGGGTCTTCACGGTGTCGGGCGAGATGAACAGCTTCTCGGCGATGTCGCGGTTGGTGTGGCCGAACGCCAGCAGCTGCAGGACCTCGATCTCCCGGGCCGTGAGGGTCTCGGCCTTGCGGTCGCGCTCCTTGGCCTGCGAGAGCTCCTCGGCCAGCGCCACCACCAGCTGGGGGTCGATCACCATGTTGCCGCCGGCCACCAGCCGGACGGTCTGGATGAGGTGCTCGGCGTCGCGAGCCTTCAGCACGTACCCGCGGGCTCCCGCCCGCACCGCCTCCACGACGAACTGCCGGTCGTCGTAGGCGGTCAGCATGATCGCGCCGACGTTGGGCCACTTCTCGCGGATCTTGCGGGCGGCCTCGAGGCCGTCGACGCCCGGCATCCGGATGTCGAGCAGGACGATGTCGGGCTGCTCCGACTCCACGAGGGAGATGGCCTCCTCGCCGTTGGACGCCTCGCCCACCACGTCGATGTCCTCCGCCATGTCGAGGTACCGGCGGAGTCCCTGACGAACCAGCGAATGGTCGTCCGCGATGACGACTTTGATGGTCAAGGCCCTGCTCCCTCTCCGGGTCGACTCCGGGTCCGGCCCCATCCTAGAGGGTGAGGGGACCCCGGGCCAGGAACGGCAGTGCTCAGGCGGGGGCGGGCTCCGGCGCCGGTGAGGTGCGCTGCACGCGTTCCCGCGACGTCCCCAGCACGAAACGGACCACGCAGGCCACCAGGACCGCCGCCCGGACGAGGAGCGCGACCTGGAACAGGCCGATCGTGAACGCGTCGGTCCATCCGTTCTCGCCGCCCGAGAGGTGTCCGAAGTACGCGAACCTGGTGACGAACACCGCGATGTCCGCGGCCTCGAACGCCGCGAAGAACCGCAGGTCGGGGAGGGCCAGCGCGAACCAGGGGAGCAGCCACAACCCGTACTGGGGCGAGTACACCTTGTTCGTCAGAAGGAAGGCCACGAGGATCGGGAACCCGAGCTTCCACCGGGGCATGTCGGGGTCCCGGCGAACCTTGACGGCCCATACGACGGCCGACACGGCGACGAACGCGATGACCGAGAAGAGGTTCACGACGTTGGTGTTGCCGCACCCGGCGGCCCCGAACGGGTTGCACGAGATGAACCACAGGCTGTCCCAGTCCGCGGGGCGGTGCTGGTTGAACCGGAAGAACGTGCTCCACGTGTCCGTCAGGACGAACGGCGCGTTGACGACGGCCCACGCCGCCACCGCCCCGAACACGAGCCGCCCCGCGCGGTCCGGCTCCTTCGTCCGGAGTCGCTCCGCCGCGAATGGAACGAGCAGGAATGCCGGGTAGAGCTTCGCCGCCGCGCCCAGCCCGAGCAGGATGCCGGCCCACCCGTCTCGTCGTCGCACGAGCTGCAGCGTTGCCCCGGCCGTCAGGGCCACGGGGAGCAGATCCCAGTTCACGAACCCGTAGATGAGCAGCGTCGGCGCCAGCGCGAAGTACAGCGCCCGGCCGCCGACGGCCCGATAGAGGGCGAACGCCGCGAGCCCGGCCGCGATCGCCAGCACCAACGCGTTGCCGTAGAAGAACCAGAAGAAGCTGTCCACGGGCCACGCGACCAGGCGCATCGTGTACATCGTCAGCACCGGGTACTCGTCGCACGTCCCCTCGCAATGGTCGATGAAGGGGAGGCGATCCCCCTGTAGCTGCTCGGTCGAGTACAGGGGGACGAGATCCGAGTAGCAGAGCATGCGGTACTGGCGCAGGTCGCCCCAGTCGCCGCTGGCGCAGGGTGCCTTCTGGGCCAGGCCCAGGACCATCGTCGAGGCGAGGGCCCCCAGGACCACGGCGAGGCTGATGGAGGCCCGACCGCGCATCGGCCGATTATGCCGGACCGCTCAGGGGGCGGGTCGGTGGTCCGCTCCCTCCGTCGTGTCTAGTGGTAGGAGTGATCCTCGTCCGGGAAGACGCCGTCCTCGACCTCGCGCTTGAACTCACCGACGGCCTGGAGGATCTGCCCCCGGACGTCCGCGTAGCGCTTCACGAATTTCGGGGGCGTGCGGTCGGACAGTCCGAGGAGGTCGTTGATCACGAGGACCTGGCCGTCGCAGTGGGGACCGGCTCCGATGCCGATGGTCGGGATCGAGAGCTTCTCGGTGATCTCCCTCGCCAGATCCATGGGCACACCTTCGAGGACCAGTGCGAACACGCCGGCGTCCTCGAGCTCGGCGGCGTGGTCGAGCAGCCGCAGGGCCGCGTTCTCGGTGCGGCCCTGCACGCGGTACCCGCCCATGGCGTGGACGGACTGGGGGGTGAGCCCGAGGTGTCCCATGACCGGGATGCCCCGCGTGGTGAGGGCGTTCGCGAGATCCGCCAGCGGCCCCTCGAACTTCACCGCCGCCGCGCCGGCCTCCTTCAGGAACCGGCCGGCGTTCCGGATGCCGTCCTCGACCGACGTCTGATAGGACAGGAACGGCAGGTCGCCGACGACGAGCGCGTTCCTCGCTCCCCGGGTGACCGCCTGGCAGTGATGGACCATCGCGTCCATCGTCACCGGCAGGGTCGTCTCGTACCCGAGCACCACCTCGGCCAGCGTGTCGCCGACCAGGAGCACGGGGATGCCCGCCTCGTCGAGGATCCTGGCGGTGGGGTAGTCGTAGGCCGTCAGCATGGGGAACCGACGGCCCTCGGTCTTCCAGGTCCTGAGGTCCTGGATGGTCACGCTCATGGCTCGCGCCTCCTTCTCGAAGTGCACGGCTTGCTTGCTCAGTCTACTCGCGGCCCCGATTCCATGTCGTACCCCCCTGCTAGGGTCGCTTCCGGAGGCGACCTGTACACTCTGCGGGTCCACTCCTGCTCCCCCTGGGAGCCGCGAAGACCAGAGGAGGTGGAATGAGGGAGTACGAGATCATGCTCATCCTCCCGCCCGAGGCCGAAGAGGCCACCGTGAGCGGGGTGGTCGAGCGCATCACCGGGGTCCTCTCGCAGAGCGGTGGCGAGGTGTCCCAGGTGGATCAGTGGGGCCGGCGACGCCTGGCCTACGAGATCGCGCGCAAAACCGAGGGGTACTACGTGATCGTCCGGTTCAAGGCAGAGCCGACCACGATCCTGGAGCTGGAGCGCGTGCTGTCGCTGGCGGACGAGGTCATCAGGCACAAGGTGGTGCTGCGCCAGGCCGCGTAGCGCCTCACCCAACAGAACCTTCCCCCCGTTCGGTCGACGCCATCTCGACCGACGGCGGTGCACGAGAGGGTGGTGATGGAGATGGCGAGCATGAGTCAGACGGTCATCGTCGGGAACCTGACGGACGACCCGGAGCTGCGGTACACGCCGAACGGCGCCGCCGTCGTCAAGTTCCGCGTGGCGGTGAACCGCCGGTACAAGGATCAGTCGGGCGAGTGGAAGGACGGCGAGACGTCGTACTTCTCCGTCAACGCGTGGCGGACGCTCGCCGAGAACGTGGCCGAGTCGCTCACCCGCGGCGCGAACGTGATCGTCGTGGGGCGTCTCCAGCAGCGCTCGTGGGAGACGCAGGACGGCGACAAGCGCACGGTCGTGGAGATCGAGGCCGACGAGGTCGGTCCGTCGCTGCGGTGGGCCACCGCGAAGGTCGAGAAGCAGGGCCGCTCGGGCGGCGCGCAGGCCGACTGGGGCTCGGAGCGCGTCGCGGCGGCGGTCGGCGGAGGAGAGGAGACACCACTGGATGCCACCTAAATCAAGGGACAAGAAGCGAGGCCCGCGCAAGGAGAAGGACGACAAGGGCTGGCAGAAGAAGCAGAAGCGCAAGATCTGCATCTTCTGCAAGGACCAGATCGCCTACGTCGACTTCAAGGACGTCGGGCTGCTGAAGAAGTTCACCTCGGAGCGAGGCAAGATCCGCTCGCGTCGCGTGTCGGGCAACTGCTCGCAGCACCAGCGCGACGTGGCGACGGCGGTGAAGAACGCCCGCGAGATGGCGCTCCTGCCGTTCAGCAGCCGATGACGACGCGGAGGCGAGGCCGATGAAGGTCATCCTGCAGAAGGAGGTCGGCAAGCTCGGGACGCCGGGTGAGGTCGTCACCGTCGCCGACGGGTACGCGAGGAACTTCCTCGTCCCCCGGGGGCTCGCCATCCCTGCGAGCAAGGGCGCCCTGCGCCACGCCGAGGGGCTGAAACGCGTGCACGGCGAGCGGGTGGCCAAGGCGCGCACGGAGGCCGAGGCCGTCGCCGAGCGACTGGCGCAGGTCACGATCCGGGTCACGCACCGGGCGGGCGAGGAGGGCAAGCTCTTCGGGAGCATCACGGCCCAGGAGGTCGCCGAGGAGCTCGAGCGCCAGGCCGGGGAGCCCGTCGACCGCCGAGCCATCCACCTCGAGGAGCCCATCCGGAGCATCGGGCCCCATCAGGTCCAGATCCGGCTGCATCCGGAGGTCACGGCGGCCATCACCCTGGAGGTCCAGCCCGAGGCCTAGGCACGGCTTTTGGAGCGCTCGCGCCCCGCGCCGCCATTTTTGTCACTAGCGCTTTCTACAGTCGTCCACATGGTTTCCACACGTGGCGATGCAGGTAGATGCCGAAGTGACAAGGAAAGTTCCGTATCCACCTGGCATTTCGGTTATCCACAGCGGTTCTCGACTTCTTCGGGCCCGGTGGCGGGCCTACGGTGACGCGGTCGTGAGGAGCGTCGGCTGATGGCCCGCACAGCGGAGGATGCCCGGAGGCTCCGGCCCGAGCGCGTCCCGCCCCACAACCTCGACGCGGAGGAGTCGGTCCTCGGCTCGATGATGCTCTCGGCGGAGGCGATCGCCGAGGTCGTCGAGGAGATCAAGCCCGAGGACTTCTACCGGTCCTCCCACCGGGCCATCTTCGACGCCCTGGTGCATCTCTATGCCCGGGGCGAGCCCGTCGACGCGATCACGGCCGTGGAGGAGCTGAAGCGCCGCAGCGTCCTGGAGGGCGTCGGCGGCCCGCTCGCCGTCCACGAGCTGGTGGAGCAGGTGCCCACTCCCGCCGCGGCGCGCAACTACGCGCGCATCGTGCACGAGCTGGCCCTGCTCCGCCGGCTCATCGACGCGTCCTCCAAGATCATGCAGCTCGCGTACTCCGTGCCGGAGGACCCGGCCAAGGCGGCCGACGAGGCCGAGGAGCTCATCTATCGCGTCGCGCAACGCGACGACCGCCAGGACGTCGTGCGCATGCAGGAGCTCGTCGACGCCGCCGTGCTCGACCTCGAGCTCATCCACCGGCGCGAGAGCGCCTACGCCGGTCTCCCCACGGGCTTCCGCGACCTCGACGAGATGCTGTCGGGGTTCCAGCCGGGCAACCTCATCATCATCGCGGCCCGTCCGGCCGTCGGAAAGTCCTCCCTCGTCACCAATATCCTTCGAAACGTCACCGTGGACTCGCGCACGCCCGCCTGTCTGTTCTCCCTGGAGATGTCGAGGTGGGAGCTCGGCATGCGCCTGCTGTGCGCCGAGGCCCGCGTGCCTTGGCACAAGGTGCGCGCGGCGAAGCTCGACGGCGAGGACTGGTCGCGCATCACCAACGACGCCGCGGAGACCCTGCACGGCGCCCCGCTCTTCATCGTCGACGCCGGCAACGTCAACATCGTGGAGATCCGGGCCCGGGCCCGCCGGTTGCGATCCACGACCGGCCTCGGTCTCATCGCGGTGGACTACCTCCAGCTCATGTCCTCGCCGACACGAGCCGAGAACCGCCAGCAGGAAGTGGCCCAGATCAGCCGGTCGCTGAAGCTCCTGGCGAAAGAGCTCGAGATTCCGGTGATCGCCGTGTCGCAGCTCAACCGGCAACCGGAGGGCCGCGGCGACAAGCGGCCCCAGCTCTCCGACCTCCGTGATTCGGGCAGCATCGAACAGGACGCGGACGTCGTGATGTTCATCCACCGCGACGACAACGAGGAATCCACGAAGAACGTCGCCGAGCTCATCGTGGCCAAGCACCGCAATGGGCCGACGGGCTCCGTGAAGCTCACCTTCCTGCCGAACCTCACGCAGTTCCGGAACTACGCTTCCGGGCCGTGAGCCAGAGATCCGGATCGCCCTCGCGGCGAACCCGGACGCGAGCCGCATCCTCCACCCCCCCGGGTGCGGCCGCGATCCGAGTAGCCCACCGACGTCTCGAGAAGCGGTTCGGACCGCTCGATCCGCCGCGGCCCCTCGACCCGCTGGAGGAGCTCGTGCTCACCGTGCTGTCGCAGAACACCAGCGACGTCAACCGGGACCGCGCCTACGCATCGCTCACCGAGCGGTTCCCGACGTGGCAAGCGGTGCTCAAGGCGCCGACGGTGGCCGTGGCGGACGCCATCCGCCCCGGCGGCCTCGCCAACACGAAGGCCCCCCGCATCCAGGCCATCCTGCGAGCCATCGAGGAGCGCCAGGGGCGCCTCGATCTCACGTTCCTCCACCGCATGTCCGACGGGGAGGTCCGCGAGTACCTCGAGTCCCTCCCGGGGGTCGGCCCGAAGACGGCGGCATGCGTCCTGGCGTTCTCGCTGGAGCGCCCCGCGCTGCCCGTCGACACCCACGTGTTCCGCACCGCGCAGCGCCTCGGTTACCTCCCCCCGAAGACCACGGCGGTCGCTGCACACGCCGTCATGGAGCAGCTGGTGCCGCCGAAGCTCCGCGTGAGGATGCACGTCGGGCTGATCCGGCTGGGACGGGAGATCTGCAAGCCGGGACGGCCGCGGTGCGAGGAATGTCCGCTGCTGGATGTGTGCCCTACTGGGAGGAGGCTGACTCTGAGCGGCTGAGGGGAATCGGACCCCCGTCTCAAGCTTGGGAAGCTTGCGTTCTACCATTGAACCACAGCCGCAGCGCCGCACATTCTAGCGGAGGGTGGGCCGGAGCTCACGGGTCCCGGCGCACCGACCTGTTAGCGTTCGCCTTCCCATGACCGACTTCTGGCCGTCGATCCTGGCTCGTCTGACCGCCGGCGAATCGCTCACCTCGGCGGAGACGGCCGACGCCATGCGGACCATCATGCGCGGCGAGGCCACCCCGGCCCAGATGGGCGGCTTCCTGATGGCGCTGCGGACGAAGGGCGAGACGGTCGAGGAGCTCGAGGGACTCGCCTCCACCACGCTCGAGTTCGCGCAGCCGGTCGACACGCCGGAGGCGGTGGTCGACACGTGTGGCACCGGAGGGGACCGGGCCGGGACCTTCAACATCTCCACGATCGCTGCGATCGTGTGCGCCGGCGCGGGCGTGAAGGTCGCGAAGCACGGGAACCGTGCAGCGAGCTCCCGGTGCGGCTCCGCCGACCTGCTGGAAGCCCTCGGCGTCCGCATCGATCTCGGGCCACCGGGCGTGGAGCGGTGCATCGCGGAAGCCGGGATCGGGTTCATGTTCGCCCCGGTCTTCCATCCGGCCGCCGCCCACGCCGCCGTGGTCCGCCGCGAGCTGGCGGTCCCCACCACCTTCAACTTCCTGGGGCCGCTCACGAACCCAGCCCGCCCCGCGGCGCAGATCGTCGGTGTCTCCGACCGCCGGATGCTGCCGCTCGTGGCCGAGGTGCTCGCTCGGAGGGGAACGCAGGCAATGGTGTTCCGCAGCCATGACGGCCTCGACGAGCTCACCACCACCGGCCCGGCCACCGTCGTGCGAACCGCCGACGCGGGCTCCACGTCGACGTCGGAGCTCGACGCTGCAGAGCTCACCGGCCTGGCGCGGGCGGGCCCGGACGACCTCGCCAGCGGCGACGCCGAGCGAAACGTCTCGATCGCGCGCGACGTGCTGGGCGGGAAGGGGGGACCCAAGCGCGACGTGGTGCTCGTGAACGCCGCAGCCGCGCTGATGGTCGCGGCACGGGCGAAGGATCTCCCGGGAGGCGTCCAGCTCGCGGCGACCTCGATCGACTCCGGCGCCGCCGGCGATGCTTTGGCCCGCTGGATCGAGACGTCCCGGTCGATGGAAGAGGACGGGTCCGGCTAGACGGTACGGAAGCGACCCGGGCTCAGAGAGCCGGCGTGCCCCACACGGTCGGACGCCCCACGCTCGCGTAGACGAAGCCGGCGTCCTGCATGTCGGCGGGCCGGAAGATGTTGCGCCCGTCGACCACCACGGGGTTCGTCATGACCTCGCGAAGGCGCGTGAGGTCGGTCGTGGCGTACTCCTGCCACTCGGTGCAGATCACGACGCAGTCCGCCTCGCGCGCCGCGTCGAGGGGGCTGTGCTCGAACGAAGCGTCGGGGATCATGCTCTTCGCCGCGGACATCGCCACCGGATCGTGCACGGAGACCCTGGCGCCCGCCGCCATGAGCTCCTCGGCGACCCTGACTGCGGGAGCGTTGCGCAGGTCGTCGGTGTCCGGCTTGAACGCCAGTCCCCAGATCGCGACCTTCTTGTCCTCGAAGTTCCAGATGACCGAGCGGATCTTCTCCAGGAACCCGTCGATGCGGGAGCGGTTCACGGCGTCGACGGCGTCGAGGATCTCGAAGTCGACCCCCAGCTCGCCCGCCTTGTACCGGAAGGCCTGTACGTCCTTGGGGAGGCACGCGCCGCCGTACCCGACGCCCGCGCGAAGGAAGGAGGCCCCGATGCGCGGATCGAGCCCCATCGCGGAGGCGACCGTCTCGACATCGGCGCCTGTGCGCTCGCACACATCGGCGAGCTGGTTGACGAAGGAGATCTTCGTGGCGAGGAAGGCGTTGCTGGCGTGCTTGATGAGCTCGGCGGTGGCGAGATCGGTGACCACGAACGGACACTTCGTGCCGTCGAGGATCGGGCGGTACACCTCGCGCAGCCGTTCGATGGCCCGCGGGGACGAGCTGCCCACGACGATGCGGTCGGGCTCCAGCGTGTCGTGCACGGCCTTGCCCTCGCGGAGGAACTCCGGGTTCGACGCAACGTCGAACTCGGCGCGGGGGTCCGCCATCCGGGAGATGGTCCGCTGGATCCACACGCCGGTCTCCACCGGGACGGTCGACTTCTCGACCACCACCGTGTAGCCGTCGAGGTTCCGGGCGATCGTCCGCGCCACCTGCTCGACCTGCGCGAGATTCGCCTCGCCGCTCGGCCGGGTCGGCGTGTTCACCGAGATGAACACCACATCGCCGTACCGAGCCGCCTCGTGTGTTTCCGACGAGACCCGAAGGCGTCCGGTGTCGAGGCCCTCCCGGACGAGCTCGGCGAGCCCCGGCTCGTGGAAGGGGACCTCACCCCTGGCGATGATCGAGATCTTCTCGGCGTCGTCGTCGACACCGAGGACCTCGTGGCCGAGGTGAGCGAGGCACGCCGCGGTGGTGAGCCCGACGTGCCCGGTTCCGACGACGGCGATCCGCATGGTCGCCATCTACGATACCCGCCTTCCCGACGCGGTCGAGCGGGCGGAGCCGGGGATCCGGGCGGGCGTCGCCAGCCGCGTGCCGAGGGACGTGGCGAACAGATCTTGGATCTGGGCAGGGTCGCTCTGCCCGCCACGTGTCCCCCCCGGCGGGGCGGCAACAAGCGCCGCCCGGGCCCCGTCTTGCATCGCCGGCTGCTGGTTCCGCCGGCGAACGTCTCTGTGGTGCGTGCGAGGACTGCCCATCCTCTCCGCCTTTCGTGAATGGCTATCCCGATGCGGTATCGGCGCCGGCGCTCCCAACCCTGAGGATCCCGGCCAGCGCAGTCACGGCTTCCTCGCGGACCTCCGCCGAGAGGTCGTGCGCCGAGACCTGCAGGAGCACCCGCACGGCCTCCGTCGTGCCGATCCGTGACAGGGACCGAACCGCCTCTCGCCGCACCAGCGGGTAGTCGTCGCCCAGCGCCGATCCGATGGTCTCGACGGAGGTGTCCTCCGGTGCCGCCCGGTGCAGCGCCGCGACCCGGACGAACGGGTCGGGGTCTCGCAGCGCTCTCGACAGCTCCTCGGTGCCGAAGGGTTCCGATCCCGGGGCCGTCGAGACGTGCGAGATGTTGCGGCGCTTTCTCATGGGTCGACAGTAGGGGCGGCCCGATCCTCGGACATCGACCGAACGGGCAGAGTCGCGGGCGGTTGGTCTCGCCTCTTGGTCCTAGGCCTTGTGCCCTCCGCGCCTGTTCCCCCGACTAGTCCTCGGTCTGGGACCCCTCCAGCCGGCGAAGCGCTTCCTCCGCCGCGGCCACGACCTCGGGGACGGGGTCGGCGCGCCTGGCCCGCTCGACGCCGTCGATGGCGCGAGAGTCGCCGAGCTCCCCGAGCAGGTTCAGGGCCCGCACGCGGATCTCCTCGTTCGGATCGGACAGTGCCCGGACCAGTCCCTCCACCGACTGGAGGCCGCCCATGGCCCCGAGAGCCTCGACGGCCCCGAGACGCTCGGTCGGATCCATGGATCCAACGCGCTCCAGGAACACCTCGTGGCCGACGAGGCGCACGAGCGTGCTGCCCACGGTGGGCGCGAGATCCGGATGCCCGTCTCGAAGGAGGTTGACCAGGGGATCGACCGCCGGTGTGCCCATGCGGGCCAGGAGCTCGCTCGCCGGGCGGCGCAGCACCGGCCACGTGAGGGCCTCCACCAGCCGGCGGGCCACGGCCGGTGAGCTCCACCGGATGAGTCCCTCGCTCGCCACGTCGCGAACCGTGGGCTCGGGATCCTTCAGCGCGGCGATGAGCGGGTCGAGCACGCGCTCGTCGTCGATCTCGGACAGGGTGCGAAGCGCCTCCTCCCGCACGCCGGGGTCCGGGTCGTTCACGGCCTGCGCGAGGGCCGGGATGGCCTCGGGGCTCCGCATCTGGGAGAGGGCGGCGGCTCCGGCCCGGCGCACCGCGGGGAGGGGATCGGCGAGCGTGCCGATGACGCCCTGCACTGCCTCCGGGCTGCCGGAACGCGCCGCGAGCGAGATGGCAAGCATCCGGTCGTCGTTGTCGGGGGACGCGAGATGCTCCAGCGCCACGAGCCCGAGCCGCTCGTGGCTCGTGCGCTCGAGCAGCGAGATCAACTGCGATCGCCGGTCCTCCGGGGCGTCCCGGACCGCACGCCACAGCGCGGGGAGATCGCGTTCCGGAAGCGACACGAGATGGCGCATGGCGGGCTGCCAGACGCGGTCGTCGTCGTCCTGCAGCGCGCGGTTCAGCAGGTCGCCGGCCTGCCCGGCCATGCCCTGCGGCAGGAGCTCCACGGCGATGGCGCGGACATCGGGATCGGGATCGTCGAGCGCCTGGGCCAGCGATGCCGTCCGCTGGTCGAGTCCGGCCCGACCGATCACCTGGATGGCCGTGGCGCGCACCACGGGCGAGGAGTCGCGCTCCAGCACACCGTGCGCGACCTCGATGGCACTCGGGTCGCCGGACTCCCCGAACACCTCCAGTACCGCCACCCGCACCGGCCCCGAGGAATCCTCCAGCATCGCGCGGAGCGGCTGCAGCAAGCGACGCCCGGCCACCTGCCACAGGAGGCGAACGGCGTCCGGCCTGCGCGAGACCTCCACCGCCTTCGCCAGGGAAACCAACTCACGATCGTCGAGGTCGAGCGCGGCGAGCGCGCCCACGAGGGGGCTACGGCTCTCCGGCCGGAGCCCGGCCGCACGATCGAGGATGTCCCCGGCCACCTCGATCAGGCCGGCGGCCTCCGCGACGGCAGCCGCGAGCGGCGCGTCCTCGGGGTCGCCCGACCGAAGGGTGTCGCGGGTCCACGCCACGAGTGAGTCGTGATCCACGTCGCCCAGGGCTCGGACGGCGCGTTCCCGAACACCCTCGTCGGGGTCCTCCAGCGCATGCGCGAGGCCGGAGATGATCTCTCCCTCGACGGGGGAGGCGTGAGCGGTGCGATCGGGAGCGGGCGGCGCGGGGGGGGTGGCGATGGTGGCGATGGTGGCGACGGGTTCGGGCTGCGGCTCCGGCTCGGGCTCGCGCGTCGGTTCCTCGTCCGCCCGGGACTCGGTGAGCTGATCCCTGGCCGCGCCGGCGGCGATGCGGACCTCGTCGAGCGGGTCGCGTCCCCGCTCAGCGACGGCTCGCAGCGATTCGGGCGATCCGTCCTCCAGGAGCAGGCGGACGACGGCCAGCCTGCGATCGTCGGGCAGCTCCAGCGCCGCCACGAGTCGCTCACGGGTCACGGCGCGCACGAGCGTGGCGAATCCCGAACGCTCCCCGCCGACCGGCGACGACTCCATCGACGCGATCGCGGCGAGCAGCGCGTCGAACGCCAGATCGTCGATGCCCTGGCGCGCGATCAGATCCGGCACGACGTCGAGCGCCGTCTGCTGGGTGAGCGGCCAGCGCCGCGCCGCCACCAGAGGAGCGAGCACCGAGAGGTCGGAGTCGCCACGGGCGGCCGCGAGCCGGACGGCGGCGGCGCGAACCTCATCCGTTGGATCCTGCAGCACGCGACGGACGGAGTCGGGATCGACGAGCTCGGGACGCTGGGCGAGAAGTTCCACCGCAAGGGCCCGGATGTCTCGCTCGGGATCGGACACGAGCGCGCTGACTGTCACGATGTCATCCTCGTCCACGCCTCGGGTCCGAAGACGCTCGAGTGCCGAGCGACGGTCGGCGGCCGAGAGGGAAAGCAGCGACGGTTCCGAGGGCGAGTCCGGTCGGGTCACCGTCTCCGGAGCGGGGTAGTCCATCCGCGGCGACTCCGGCTCGAAGGCGGGGCCGGGTTCGTGCTCTGCCGGAACGCTCATGGACGCCGGCGCATCGACGGCAATCATCTCCTCGTCGCCGGGGGCCATCGCCCAGGGATCCTCCGCGGCTGAAGCCTCGGGCGTCTCTGCCTCGGCCGGTTCGGATTCGGGATCGCGAGCCCGCCGGCGACTGAACGTGCGGCGCCGGAGCACTCCCTTGCTCCTGGTCCTGCGGTCGGCGCCCGCGCCCCGCCGGCCGGTCTCCTGCGCCTGCTCCTCATCGGGCGTGCGGAGTTCCTGGTCCTCTTCCTCTTCGGTCGTCTCCGTGGGCTCGGTCCGGCCCAGCGTGATCCGGTACCAGCTCGGTTCGTATGCCTCGCGCATGCCGGCCGGAACGGGTGCCACCACGTCTTCCTCCTCTTGGTCGACCTCATTGAACGCCGTCCAGGTGGGGGAAGGGGTGTCGCGATCCTGCTCCTGCTGCTCGTCCTGCTCAGCCGTGGCCTGGGCCTCGGCCACCGCCGGCGTCGGCTCCGGCCGGTCCTCGGGCTCCGCTTCGGCCTCGGGCTCCGCTTCGGCTTCGGGCTCGGTCCCCGGGAGGTCGGATGTGGACAACGGCTCCTCCCCGGGTTCCGCGAGCCCGGTGTCCTCGGCCCAGTCGAAGATGGTCGCCTCGCTCTCTTCGGCGGCCGGCTCGACCTCAGGCTCGGGCTCCATAGGGGGCCCGGGCTCCGCAGGGGCCTCTGGCACCGCGACGGCCTCTGTTTCATCCGGCTCCGCGGTGCGGGCGATCGAGATGCGGTACCAACCCGGCTCGTACGCCTCGCGCTCCGACTGTTGTGGGGCCGGTGGCCGCTCGCTCTGGGGAGACGATGAAGACGCTTCAGGCGGCTGCGGTTGTGGTTCGGGGGCGGCGGCCTCGGGCGAGGCCTCTGGCTCGTCTTGCTGGTCTTCGGACTCCGTGGGACTCACCTGCAACAGGCCCGCAAGGACGCCACGGCCTCTCTTCTTCCCGTCCATCGTGGCCTCCTCGACGCCTTCCCCGCGGCCGGCTCGTGCCTATGAATCGGGACGATTCTACTCTGCGACCTGCGCGGGCCTGCCGGGTCCCATCCCCATCGTGACGGCCGCCATCGCAGCCTGCGTGCGGTTCGTCACGCTCAGCTTGCGGAACACGGCCGCGAGGTGGGCCTTGACCGTCTTCTCCGACAGGTAGAGGTGCCGGGAGATCTCGCGGTTGCTCTTTCCCTCGGCGAGGAGCGCGAGGATGTCGAGCTCGCGTTTGGTGAGGTTCTCGGGGCGGCGGTGGATCTCTCCGTCGTGGTCGCCCGAGTCGCCGGCGTCCTCGAAGAGCGCGCGCATCGCTCGGGCCGAAAGCACGTTGCCCCCGCCCGCCATGGCCACGCGGATGGCCTGGTCCAGGTCCTCGGGGCTGGAATCCTTGAGCATGTAGCCGTCGGCGCCGTCGGCGAGGGCCGCCTTGACGAAGCGCGAGTGGTCGAAGCTGGTCAGCATGATGACGCGGACATTCGGCCACGCGGTCTTGATCTCCTTGAGGAGCTCGAGCCCGTCGCGGTTCGGCATCCTGATGTCGACCAGGGCGATGTCCACCTTCTGGTCAGACTTGAGCGTCTCCACGGCGGCATCGGCACCCTCGGCCTCGAGCACCTCGGCCTCGGGGAACCGCTGCTGCAGCACCGTGGCGATGCCCTTGCGCACCAGCGTGTGGTCATCGACCAGCAATAGCTTCATCCGCTCCCGCTCTCCCGTTCTATGGGCAATCTCGCGGTGACTCTCGTCCCCCGCCCCGGAGCCGAATCGATCTCCAGCGACCCCCCGACCTCGGCGATGCGCTTTCGCATCATCTGAAGACCGAAGTGCCGTGTCTCTCCATCGGCTCGTTGAGCCCCGGCATTGAATCCCCGTCCCGTATCCGCCACTTCCACGGTCATCTCGTCCCTGGCCGCGCCGATCCAGACGGTCACGTTCCCGGCGCCCGCGTGCTTGGCCGCGTTGGCCAGGGACTCCCTGACCACCACGTAGGCCGCTCCGAGGAGAGGCTTGGGAACGCCGTGGAGGTCGCCCTTCACGGTGACCTGGGCCGGCAGCCGCCACCGGCGGACGACGTCTTGGACGTACTTCGCCAGGGGCTCCTCCTCCGCGGGGGTGGTCTTCTCCCGGGACAGCTCGAACAGGATGCCCCGGAGCTCGGACAGGGCCTTGCGGATCTCGGTCTTGGACACGGCGAGCGTCTCGATGGCTTCCTTCGGGTCGCGCTGGATCTTGTGGGTCAGCGCCTCGAGCTCGAGCACGGAGGTGGTGACGGCCTGGGTCACGCCGTCGTGGATCTCGTAGGCCCAGCGGTTGCGCTCGCGCAGCAGGAGGGTGTCGACGGCCCGCCGACGGGTCTCGAGCGCGGCGCGGGCGGCGCCCGCCACCCGTGCGATCAGGTTCACGGCCCCGGGGCTCACGCCCGAGTCGGTCCGCCATCCGAGGACCACCACCTCGCTCGGGTCGTCGTCGCGACAGAACCCCGCGCACACGAACGGGGTCGTCGCTCCGAGCACCACCGCGAGCTGGCGGGCCGTGGCCTCCTCGACCGCCTCGACGGGAGGGAGCTTCTGGACCTTGGCCCGGATCTCGCGGGGGATCCGGCGCGTTCGATCCGAGGATGGGGACGACAGGACCTGCACGTCGGAGCCCCGGTCCACGAGGAAGAAGACCTCGTCGGCTCCGAGGGACGTGCGCAGCGCGACCAGCAGGTCGGTCACGGTCGCATCGGTGGACTCGAGCACCGTTCTGACCGCGGCCAGCACGCGCCCGACCGGCGACGGAGCCGAGCTCGAGGCCTCGGCGACTTCCGTTGCGGTGCGCTCGTCCAGCCACAGGGCGTTCGTCAGCGAGGGGCCGAGGGCGCGAAGCACCGACTCGGTGCGGGCAGAGGAACGGGCCGTGCGATGGCCGGCGACGACGGAAGCGTCCTCGAGGCTCACCACGACCCAGCCCTCGGCACCGGCAGTGGCCGCGTCGAACGACGACGGCTCGTCCGGCGCGCCGTTCGCGTGCCAGGACGCCATCCGCCGGTGGCCGTCGTGCATCGCGTGCACCACGATGGCGTCCAGATCCAGGAGCTCCGCCAGACGGCGGCACTCCTCGGCTACGGACTCGCTCGTGCGCGTGCTGCGCTGATCGCTCACCTTGGTCCCTCCCCGGGGATCGCCGACGTGGCGTTTCGCGCCACGTCTCCTGCCCCTGCGACCACCGGGCGGCACGTGGCCCCGGAGGGCGACGAACCGTGAGCTACCAGCGGGAACGCGGTGAGTCGTGTGTAGCAGGCCATTCTACCGAGGGGCATCGGGGGGAGGGCAAGAACCACAGCGGGAATCGGGAGCGACGATGCGCTCGAGGCGTTCGGTGCGTGCGGCGCGGAAGCCAAGGCGCCGGCAGACTGGTCCATGTGTCCTCACCCGCTCCGGGTCTCTTCCTACTTTCGGTCCGTGAGGGGACGGCCTTGAGGCAGACGGCGGGCTCGACCCCGACCAACGGCCTCCCCCGGCCGGGGTTTGAGGGGGGCTACTCGTCCCCGGCGTCGGCCAGGGCCGGTTCGGGTGTCGCCGGTGGGGTGGGGGCTGCGGTGGGGGGCGGCCGATGGATCACGGCCGTGCGGGCCATGGAGTCGGCCACGATCTCGGAGACGTCGCGGACCTCGATGCGCTGGCCGGTGGCCTTGGCGCCGTCGTCGAGCATGATGTAGCAGAAGGGGCACGCCACGCCCATCTTCTCGGCCCCCGTGGAGATGGCCTCCTCGGTCCGCTCGGTGTTGATCCGCTTGCCGATGGGCTCCTCCATCCACATCCGAGCCCCCCCGGCGCCGCAGCACAGGGCCCGCTCGTGGTGGCGCGGCATCTCCACGGTCTCGAGACCGGGCACCGCGTCGAGCACCTGCCGGGGCTCCCCGTACACCCCGTTGTGGCGGCCGAGATAGCAGGGGTCGTGGTAGGTGAGGACCTCGTTCATGGCGCCGTCGAGCTGGATGCGGCCCTCGGCGATGAGCTCGGCGAACAGCTGCCCGTAGTGCACGACCTCGTACTCGCCGCCGTAGTCCGGATACTCGTTGCGCAGCGTGTTGAAGCAGTGGGGGCAGTTCACGACGATCCGCTTCACGCCCGCGCCGTTCATGGTCTCGACGTTCTGCTCGGCGAGGGTCTGGAAGAGGTACTCGTTGCCGGCCCGGCGGGCCGGGTCGCCGTTGCAGAGCTCCTGCTGCCCGAGGATGGCGAAGTCGATCCGGGCCTCCTGCAGCACCGTGGCCACGGCACGGGCGATCTTCTTGGCCCGGTCGTCGAAGGAGGCCGCGCACCCCACCCAGTAGAGGTAGTCGGGGGCGGGGCCCTCGCCCTGGCCCAGGATCCGGACGTCCAGGCCCTCCGTCCAGTCGGCGCGCTGGGCCTGCTGCATGCCCCACGGGTTGCTCGAGTTCTCGACGTTGCGAAGGAGCGTCCCGATCTCCTTGGGGAAGCGCGACTCGGCCATCACGAGGTTGCGGCGCATGTCCACGATGTGGTCGACGTGCTCGATGTTCACCGGGCACTCCTGCATGCAGGCGCCGCACGTGACGCAGGACCACACGACCTCGTCGTCGACGATGTCCGGGTTCAGCGGAACCTTGTCGTGCTCCTTCTCGACCGCGTTGGCGTGCAGGATCTTCGGGCCCTGGTCGAACAGGTGATCCCGGAGGTTCATGATCAGCAGCTTCGGCGACAGGGGCTTCCCGGTGTTCCAGGCGGGGCAGGCGTGCTGGCACCGCCCGCACTCCGTGCACGCGTAGAGGTCGAGGTTCTCCTTCCAGGTGAGCTCCTCGAGCGACCCCGCGCCGAGCACCGGCATCTCGTCGGACTCGCCCAGCGCCTCCATGTCGATCTTGACCGCGCGGAGCTTCCCTCGGGGACGGGTGTTCGAGAAGAACACGTTGGGCTCGCTGGTGAAGATGTGCAGGTGCTTCGAGTACGGGATGTACACGAGGAACCCGAGGATGAGCCCGATGTGCGACCACAGGAACGCGTAGTTGAGGGTGCCCAGCGTGGAGGGCGAGAGTCCCTTCCAGATCCTCGAGAGGAAGTTGGAGACGAGGGAGAACTCGTTGTGCCCGGCGCCGCCTGCGATCGCGATGCCGGTCGACTTGATGCCGTAGAGCGTGAGGATGATGCCGCTGATCCAGATGAGGATGTAGTCGGCCTCCCGGAGGTGGGAGCCCTTGAACCGCTCCGGGCGCTCCACCTTGCGGATGTAGAAGGCGATGGCCACGCCGACGAGCACGAGGCCCGCGAACCCGTCCTGGATGAGGTTCAGCCAGGGGGTGTCCCCGACCAGGGGGAGCACGAAGTCGCGGCTCACGACCTGGCCCATGGCCTCCACGATCGTCGTCAGCAGGACCAGGAAGCCCCAGAAGATGCAGGCATGCATGACGCCCGGCACGAGCCGCTGCAGGAGCTTCCTCTGGGCCAGGACGACCGTGGTCTCCAGCTCGATGCGCTTCGGGATGTCGTCGAACCGGTTCACCGGCTGCCCCAGCCGCACCAACCGGTAGAGGAGCCTCGACCGCCAGGCGAAGACGCCGAAGGCGAAGAGCAGCGCGAGGATGAGCACCACGGTCCCCATGGGCGCGGAGGAGTCTATGGGGGGCGCCGAGAGGCGGCAAACGCCCCTGCCCCGAGCCTCCGACCTTGACAGTCTCGCACTCAATCTTTATCCTGTGTCCAGTGTTAGACAAGCGGAGCGAGGAGGCACGGATCCATGAGTAGAGCTGTGGGCATCGATCTCGGCACGACCAACTCCGTCGTGGCCGTCCTGGAGGCGGGGGAGCCCGCCGTCGTTCCCAACGCCGAGGGGTCGCGCACCACGCCGTCCGTGGTCGGGTTCTCCAAGACCGGGGGCGAGATCCTGGTGGGCGAGGTCGCCAAGCGACAGTCCATCACCAACCCCGACCGCACCATCAGGTCCATCAAGCGAGAGATGGGGCGCAAGGACTGGACCGTCGACATCGACGGCAAGAAGTGGACGCCCCAGGAGATCTCCGCGCAGATCCTCGGCAAGCTGAAGCGCGACGCCGAGGCCTATCTGGGCGACAAGGTGACGCAGGCCGTCGTCACCGTGCCCGCGTACTTCGACGACGCGCAGCGCCAGGCCACGAAGGAGGCCGGGCAGGTCGCCGGCCTCGAGGTCCTTCGGATCATCAACGAGCCCACCGCGGCGGCGCTCGCCTACGGGCTCGACAAGGGCGAGAAGGACCAGACGGTCCTCGTCTTCGACCTCGGCGGCGGCACCTTCGACGTCTCACTGCTCGAGATCGGCGACGGCGTCTTCGAGGTGAAGTCCACCGCGGGCAACACGCAGCTCGGCGGCGACGACTGGGACCAGCGCGTCATCGACTGGATCGTCTCGGAGTTCAAGAAGAGCCACGGCGTGGATCTGTCCGGCGACCGCATGGCCATGCAGCGCCTGAAGGAGGCCGCCGAGAAGGCCAAGATCGAGCTCTCCCAGGTCACCGAGACCACGATCAACCTGCCGTTCGTCACGGCGTCGCCAACCGACGAGGGCAACATGAGCCCGCTGCACCTCGAGATGAAGCTGACCCGCAGCGAGTTCGAGCGGCTGACCGCGGACCTCGTCGAGTCGTGCAAGGGCCCGTTCCAGCAGGCCGTGCGCGACTGGGGCAAGGACGTCTCGGTGATCGACCACATCATCCTGGTCGGCGGCTCCACCCGGATGCCGATGATCCAGGACCTCGTGCGCTCGCTCACCGGCGGCAAGGAGCCGCACAAGGGCGTCAACCCCGACGAGGTCGTCGCCGTGGGCGCCGCCATCCAGGCCGGCGTGCTCAAGGGCGACGTGAAGGACGTCCTGCTCCTCGACGTCACGCCGCTGTCGCTGGGTGTCGAGACGAAGGGCGGCATCTTCACCAAGCTCATCGAGCGCAACACCACCATCCCCACCCGCAAGTCGGAGATCTTCACGACCGCCGACGACAACCAGACGCAGGTGGAGATCCACGTCCTGCAGGGCGAGGCCGAGACGGTGTACTCGCCGGGCGTGCGCTCCCTCGGGAAGTTCCAGCTCATGGGCATCCCGCCCGCGCCGCGCGGCATGCCGCAGATCGAGGTGGCGTTCGACATCGACGCGAACGGCATCGTGAACGTCTCCGCGAAGGACCTGGCCACCGGCAAGGAGCAGCAGATGACGATCACCGGTGGCACGGCCCTGTCCAAGGACGACATCGACAAGATGCAGAAGGACGCCGAGGCGTTCGCCGAGGAGGACCGCAAGCGCCGCGAGGCCGCGGAGGCCCGCAACCTCGGCGACCAGCTCGTCTACCAGGTCGAGAGGTTCCTGGAGGAGAACCCGGACAAGATCACGGGCGACGACAAGGACGCCGCGCAGAAGGGGATCGAGGAGGTCAAGGACGCCCTCAAGGGCGATGACGTCGAGCGCATCAAGTCGGTCACCGACTCCCTGATGCAGGTGTTCCAGCGCATCGGCCAGGCCATGCACCAGCAGCAGCAGGCCGACCAGGCCGCCGCCCCCGGCGAGCCGGGCGACACCCCGCCGACGGACGCCGGCGACGGTGACGTCGTCGAAGGCGAGATCGTCGACGAAGGAGGCGCGAGCTAACGCTCGCGAGGACCCATGACCGACCACACCCACGACCACGACGAACACACCGAAGACGACCGCCCCCGGATCAAGTTCACCGACAAACGGAGGGTCCAGCCCGGCGCGAGCGAGGCGCCCTCCGCGGAGGTCGCCGAGCCCGCCCCCGAGTCCGAACTCGACCAAGCGAAGCGAGTGGCCGCGGAACGCCTCGACCATCTCCAACGCCTCCAGGCCGAGTTCTCGAATTACCGCAAGAGGGTCTTGAAGGAGCAGACGAGAGCGGTGGAGATGGCGTCGGAGCCCATGATCCGCAAGATGCTCGAGGTCCTCGACGAGTTCGACCTGGCGCTCATCGCCGCCGAGCAGAAGCCCGACTTCGACAAGTTCCTGCACGGAGTGGAGCTCGTGTACGCGAAGCTCAAGGAGATCATGGGATCGGAGGGCCTGGAGCGCATCGAGGCGAAGGGCAAGCCCTTCGACCCGGAACAGCACGAGGCGCTCATGCACTCCGGCGACGGCGACGGCGACGCGGTCGTGGCCGACGTGCTCCGCCCCGGCTACACGCTGAAGGGACGGGTGATCCGTCCGGCCGGTGTGAAGGTCGCGCGCGGGTAGGGGCGACGGCAGTGAACGGTGACGTGCGGCGGGAGTGGTTCGACAAGGACTACTACAAGGTTCTCGGCGTGCCCAAGAACGCGTCGGCCGCCGAGATCAAGAAGGCCTACCGCAAGCTCGCGCAGGAGAACCATCCCGACGCCAAGCCCGGTGACAGGGACGCCGAGGAGCGGTTCAAGGAGATCTCGGCCGCCTACGACGTGCTCGGCGACGACGAGAGGCGCACGAGCTACGACCGGGTCCGCGACATGGCGTCCTCGGGCTCCGGCGCCGGGTTCCCCGGCGGCGGGTTCCCCGGCGGCGGCCAGCGCGTTCGGGTCGAGGGCTTCGACGTCGGCGACATCGGGGATCTCGGCGACCTGTTCGGGGGGCTCTTCGGCGGGCGCCGCGGCCGCGGTCAGGCCGGACGAGCCGCGGCGTCCTCGCGGGGCAGCGATCTGGAGACCGACGTCCGGATCTCCTTCGAGGACGCCATGCGCGGCACGACCGTGCCGGTCAAGTTCCGGGCCGCTTCCCCGTGCCAGACGTGCGGTGGATCGGGCGCGGAACCCGGCACGTCGCCGGTGACGTGCCCGCAGTGCGGGGGATCCGGCAACGTGGCGGTCGACCAGGGCCCGTTCCAGTTCGCGCAGGCCTGTCCGCGGTGTGGCGGCGCCGGCCGCATCGTCGAGCACCCGTGCAAGACGTGTCGCGGCTCGGGGAGCGTGCAGAAGAACCGCGAGTTCTCCGTGAAGATCCCACCCGGCGTGAAGGACGGTCAGCGCATCCGGGTCTCCGGGCGCGGTGAGGCCGGCCGGCGCGGCGGGGGAGCCGGGGATCTCTACGTGCGGGTGCGGGTCGAGGCGCACCGCGTGTTCGGGCGCCGCGACGCGGATCTCACCCTGGACCTGCCGGTGACGTTCGCCGAGGCCGCCTTGGGAGCGAACGTGAAGGTGCCGACCCTGAACGGCCCGGTCACGCTGAAGATCCCGGCCGGCACGGCGAACGGTCGCACGTTCCGCATCCGGGGCAAGGGCGCCCCGAAGCGGAGCGGCAGCGGCGACCTGCTCGTGACGGTCAGCGTGCAGGTTCCGCAGCGGCTGTCCAAGGAGGAGAAGGAGCTGCTGTCGCAGCTCAAGGACGCGCAGAAGGATTCCCCTCGAGCGGGGCTCGGGGTGGAGTAGGGCGTCATGGCGAAGCGAGAGAACGCGCAACCGAGCGACCGGGCGCTGTACATCATCAGCGTGGCGGCCGAGCTCGCCGGCGTCCACCCGCAGACGCTTCGCATCTACGAACGCAAGGGTCTGCTCAACCCGGCCCGGACCGCCGGCAACACGCGGCGCTATTCCGACCGGGACATCGATCGCCTGCGAACCATCCAGAAGCTCACGCAGGAGTACGGCGTGAACCTGGCCGGCGTGCGGATGATCGTGGAGCTCGAGAACGAGCTCGATCGGCTGCGCCGGCGCATGGAGCGCCTGGCGCGGGAGCTCGAGGCGAGACGGAGCCAGACGCAGGACGACGACCGCGAACCCGTTGATCTCGTTCCGTACCGGACCCAGTTCCGCTGGCCGTGGGAGCAACGATAAGAAGGAAGGAACCGATGGATCTCTCGAAGTTGACGATGAAGTCCCAGGCGGCGCTGGAGGGCGCCCGCGAGCAGGCGGTGGCTCGGAACCACCAGAGCATCGAGCCCGAGCACGTGCTGTTCGCGCTGCTCTCGGATCCCGAGGGCGTCGTGTATCCGTTACTGCACCGGCTGGGGGTGTCACCCCGGCCGCTGCGCGATCAGGTGGACGCCGCGCTCGACCGTCTGCCCAGGATCTACGCGCAGGGCACGGAGGCGAGCTTCTCCCAGGCCACGGCGGCGATGCTGGAACGGGCGTTCCATGAGGCGGAGGCGCTCACCGACGAATACGTTTCGACAGAGCACCTCCTCTTGGGGATGCTCGACGGGTCGCACGCGGTCGGCCGCCTGCTCGCCGAGAGCGGCGTGCAGCGCGATCAGGTGCTCGCGGCACTCGCCGAGGTCCGCGGCAGCCAGCGGGTCACCGACGCCAACCCCGAGGAGAAGTACCAGGCGCTCGAGCGCTACGGCCGTGACCTCACGGAGCTCGCCCGCAGGGGCAAGCTCGACCCGGTCATCGGGCGCGACGACGAGATCCGCCGGGTCATCCAGGTGCTCTCCCGCCGCACGAAGAACAACCCTGTTCTGATCGGCGAGCCCGGCGTGGGAAAGACGGCCATCGTCGAGGGCCTCGCACAGCGCATCGTCGCCGGCGACGTCCCGGAGGGGCTGAAGGGCAAGCGGGTCGTGGCGCTCGACATCGGCTCGATGGTCGCCGGGTCGAAGTACCGCGGCGAGTTCGAGGAGCGGTTCAAGGCCGTGCTGCGCGAGATCGCGGACAGTGAGGGCGAGATCGTCACCTTCATCGACGAGCTGCACACGATCGTGGGCGCGGGCGGGGCCGAGGGCGCGGTCGACGCCGGCAACATGCTGAAGCCGATGCTGGCGCGCGGCGAGCTGCGCGCGATCGGCGCCACCACACTCGACGAGTACCGCAAGCACATCGAGAAGGACCCCGCGCTCGAGCGGCGGTTCCAGCCGGTGTTCGTGGGAGAGCCGAGCGTCGAGGACACGATCGCCATCCTCCGCGGGCTGAAGGAACGCTACGAGGTGCACCACGGCGTGCGCATCCAGGACTCCGCGCTGGTTGCCGCCGCGCTCCTGTCGCATCGCTACGTCAGCGGCCGGTTCCTGCCCGACAAGGCCATCGACCTCATCGACGAGGCCGCGTCGAGGTTGCGCATCGAGATCGACTCGATGCCGGTGGAGATCGACGAGGTGGAGCGGCGCATCAAGCAGCTCGAGATCGAGCGCGCGGCGCTGCGCAAGGAGACTGACCAGGCGAGCCGCGAGCGCCTGGCGCGACTTGAGCGCGAGCTCGCCGATCTCAACGAGCGCTCCGACGAGATGAAGTCGCACTGGCAGCAGGAGAAGGAGCACATCGACCGCATCCGCGCGCTGAAGCAGGAGATGGAGAACGCGCGCGGCGAGGCCGAGCGCGCCGAGCGCGACGGTGACCTGGAGCGGGCCGCCGAGCTCCGCTACGGACGGATCGTGGAGCTCCAGAAGCAGCTCGATGCGGAGAACGACACCCTCGCCGAGCTGCAGCGCGACGTGAAGATGCTGAAGGAGGAGGTCGACGAGGAGGACGTCGCCGAGGTCGTCAGCAAGTGGACGGGGATCCCCGTCAGCAGGCTCATGGAGGGCGAGGTCCAGAAGCTGGTGCGGATGGAGGACGCCATCCACGAGCGCATGGTCGACCAGGAGGAGGCCGTGACGGCCGTGGCGAACGCCATCCGCCGGGCACGGGCCGGGCTCTCCGACCCGAACCGCCCGATCGGCTCGTTCATCTTCCTGGGGCCGACCGGTGTCGGGAAGACCGAGTTGGCGCGGGCGCTCGCAGAGTTCCTGTTCGACGACGAGCGCGCCATGATCCGCATCGACATGAGCGAGTACCAGGAGCGGCACGCCGTGTCGCGCCTGGTGGGCGCGCCCCCCGGATACGTCGGCTACGAGGAGGGCGGCCAGCTCACCGAGGCGGTCCGGCGCCGGCCGTACAGCGTGGTGCTGCTCGACGAGATCGAGAAGGCCCACCAGGACGCGTTCAACCTGCTGCTGCAGCTGCTCGACGACGGCCGGCTCACCGACGGGCAGGGTCGCACGGTCGACTTTCGCAACACCGTGATCATCATGACGTCGAACCTCGGGGGCTACGTGTTCGCCGATCCCACGGCCTCGCAGGACGAGCGCCGCGAGAAGGTCATGGCCGACGTTCGCGCCACGTTCCGGCCGGAGTTCGTGAACCGCGTCGATGAGATCGTGGTGTTCGAGCCGCTCGGTCGCGAGGAGATCGCGCAGATCGTGGGGATCCAGCTCCGGCAGCTCGAGGAACGGCTCGCCGCGCGCAAGCTTCGGATCGTGCTGACCGACGCCGCGCGCGGATACCTCGCGGAGAAGGGCTACGACCCGAGCTACGGCGCGCGTCCGCTGAAGCGGCTCATCCAGCGGGAGGTCCAGGACAAGCTGGCGATGAAGCTGCTCGCCGGAGAGGTCCGCGAGGGCGACGAGATCACGATCGACCGGGGCCCGGCCGGCCTCGAGTTCCGCGTCTGACGCTTCGTGGGCCGGGGCTTGTCCCCGGCCCACAGCCTGGTCTGTCACGGGTCGATTCCCTGTCACGGGCGGACCGGCCGGTCTCGCCGCGTGGATCGGCCTGACCGGACGGTTCTCGTGCGCGGTGGCCGGACTGCAGGCGTCCTGCCCGGCGCTCCTCGTACGGCCGAGAACGATGGCCCACAGAGTGTTCGCGCTGGCGGCGCCCGAGGTTCCCTTCGAGGCAGATGAGTTCACGCGCCGGTTCGAGGTTCGCTGCGACGACCCGCGATTCGCCACCGCGTTCCTGGAGCCCCGGGTGATCCAGGCGCTGCTCGCGTCCACCGACCAGCCGATGTTGGCCATCTCGGAGGACCGCATGCTCCTCGTCTGCGGGCAGCTTCGCCCCGCCGCCATCCTCGGTCTCCTGCACCGGGCCGGGGAGCTCGCCGCCGCCGCGCCTCGCGTTCTCGTTCTCTCTATCCGCTGCGCCCCGGGTTCCGCCCGGAGGACGTCGCCGCGCGGGAGCGCGAGCCGTCGATGCGGCTCGGATGGCGTTCGTGGCGGTGAGCTAGGAGCCGGGCATCGCGCGTCGGCGCACACCGCCCTGCGGGT
>JBHELK010000101.1:0-73516 GCA_046263085.1 Actinomycetota bacterium | reverse complement strand
TCTCTCTATCCGCTGCGCCCCGGGTTCCGCCCGGAGGACGTCGCCGCGCGGGAGCGCGAGCCGTCGATGCGGCTCGGATGGCGTTCGTGGCGGTGAGCTAGGAGCCGGGCATCGCGCGTCGGCGCACACCGCCCTGCGGGTCCCAAGCCAGCGCATGCGGGTCGTCGCCGAACACGACGTACCCTGCGGTCGCGATGTCCACGGCGAACAGGTGGTACGGGTCCTCCGGGCGCCAGTCGATCCGCGCGTGCATCGCGTCGGCGTAACGTTCACGGCGCCCGGGCTCGGTGACCTCGGCCGTTCGGCCGAAGACCTTGAAGTCACCCTCGGTTCCGTGCCGGTCGGTCACGACACTGTGAACGGTGACGCGCGCGTCGCGCAGGAGATCGAGCGCTTTCCGCGAGTGCCACATCATGCCGAGGAGGAGCTCCCCGTCGACGATCATGGGCTCGACGGGGCTGATGCGCGGCGACCCGTCCTTGCGGAGCGTGCCGACCAGACAGACCCCGGGGCCCTCGAGGCGCCGGACCCCGATCGCCGCCAGGTCGGGAGCCGCGCTAGCGAACCGATCCCAGTTCATCTGCCGTGAGTTGTGCGGTGTACGGGCCACGGCCCGTGAGGACGGCGGCGCCGCACCGCGCGGCAACTTCGATGGCGCGCTCCGGCTCACCGTGGACCGCGAGCCCGTAGGTGAGACCCGCGGCGAAGCTGTCGCCGGCGCCGTAGGTGTCCACGATCGGTCCGGGGATGGACGTCGGCGGGTACGTCCGCCACTCGGCGCCGTCGATCGAGAACCGACCGCCGTCCTTGCCCCGTGTCAGCACGGCGAGGTGGGGAACGGGGTGGAGGTCGCCGGTTTCGTACTGCTCGCTCTCGTCCTCTTCGCTCCCGACGATGGCGTCGAGCTGCACGCCCGACGGGCGGAGCTGTTCGAGGACGCGAGCGGTGCACACCAGGACCTTCGCTCGCCGGGCATGGCGAAGCGCACCGGGGTCGCCGGCCGTGAAGTAGACGCCGGCCACCTCGTCCAGGGTTCCCCATGGCAGTGGGTCATCCGCCGTAGCGTGCAGGCGTTGCCCGACGATCGTGATGGCCCGCTCCCCGCGGCCGTCGATGAAGGTCACGGCCCGGCGTTGCGCCTCCGACCGGTACACGGTGTGAACCTCCAGCCCCCGCAGGCGGAGCTCCTCCTCGGATCGGTGCCCCAGGTCGTCGTCGCCGAGTGCGGTGAACAGCGCGCACGATCCGCCGAGCTTCGCCAGCTGCACGCCAGCACCCGGCCCGCCCCCGGCCGGCTCCTCCCAGGCCTCCACGGCGTGGACGATGTCGCCGGGCGACGGCATCCGCTCGACCCGCAGGAACTGGACCCACTCGACGTGCCCCACCACCGCGAGTCTCATCGTGGGAGACACGCTACCGAGCCGTCGCGTCGGGCGGCGGACCGGTCAGGTTGTCGGTGTGATCAGGCGGTGAACACCCGGGTCGTGACGACGCACACGGGCGCTTCGGCCAGGCCGGAGCAGGACCGCGCCGCGGCCTTGTACGAAGCGCCGCTCACCAGGCCCGACGTCGGAACCTGCGCCGTCCACGTCCCGGTGCTGCCGACCGTCGCGGTCGTGGCGAAGTCGATCGCGTCGTCCGCAGTCGCCGCCGGCACGACGGCCACGCTCACACCTCCCGGCCAGATGGCTGCAACCGGGATGGCGTCGTCGCCACCGGTGTCGTGAAAATGCTGCTCGATCGGCTGCCAGGTCGAGCAGATGCCCGGACACGCGCTTCCGTTCCCGGTTCCGACGTCGATGAGGGATCCGGGCTTCACGCCGATCTGGGAAGGGGAGACGGTGATGGTCGCGGCGTTGTTGCCGATCGTGCCGGTGAGGTTGGTGGCACAGGTGACGCTGCTCGTCCGGACGCAGAGCTTGAAGAACTTGCCGGTGTTGGCCTCACCGAAGCCGCCGACGAAGCCAGCCTGCAGGAAGTATCCCTTCTCGATCCCGTCCACGGAGACGTACCAGTCGTAGACGAACGTCGGCGTCTGTGTGCCGACCGTGGCGTTCATGTCGTTCGTGTTGATCGTGAACACCAGCTTGCCCGCCGCGTCGGGCTTGATGGACGCCGAAGCGAGATCGAGCCCGTCCGGGACGGCCCCGTCGGCGTCGTCACCGGACCCGTCTTCCATGACCTGCACGGGAGCCTTCGCGATGTCACCCACGGCGATCGAGCCCGAGAGCACGACCGTGCCCGTCGAGGGGGTCACGCCGTCGATGGAGAGCGTGGTGTCGGTGGCCGCGCCGGCGAACCCGGCCAGCGCGAGCACGAGGCTCAGGGCCATCACCGATGCGAGGAGCGTCCGATGCCTCATTCCGATCTCCCTTCGAGCGATCCGTTGTGGGAGACGAGTTCGTTCCGTCCGCTCTCCATCCTGTGTGCAGGTGCACAAATGCGCCGGCCGTCATACTTGGGTCCGTGGGTGTCGTCGTTTTCGTCCTGATCGCGGCCGCCGTCGCCTTCGGGCTGTGGCTCGGTTGGTATCTGAAGAAGAAGCGCCGGGAGGAGCTGGCCCGGCTGGCGGCATCGCTCGGCCTCCAGTACTCGGCGTCGGATCCGTTCAACCTCCTCGGTCTGCCGTTCCAGCTCTTCGGCAAGGGCGACGGCCGGGGGACCGAGAACGTCCTGTGGGGGACGTGGCAGGACGTCGAGCTCCGCGAGTTCGACTACTGGTACTACGACGAGACCACCGACTCCAAGGGACGCACGTCGCGCACGTACCATCGCTTCTCGTGCGCGGTAGCGGAGCTCTCGCTGAACGCCGATCCCCTCACGCTCAGCCCGGAGAGCATTTTCACCCGGATGGCCGACCACCTGGGATTCCACGATGTCCCCTTCGAGTCGGAGGACTTCAACCGGGACTTCCGCGTGAAGTGCCGCAACCCGAAGTTCGCGACCGACCTCATCGACGCGCGCATGATGCAGTGGCTCATGCAGAGCAAGCGGTGGAGCTTCGAGCTCGCGGGCCCCTATCTGCTGTGCTTCCACAGCCGGGTCCGGCCCAACGAGCTCATGCCGGTGATCGGGATGCTGAAGGAGTTCCGCGACCACGTTCCGCGCGTGGCCTACGACCTGTACCCGGCCTCGCAGGCGGGCGGGAACCGCACCGGTTGAGCGATATGCTCGGGCCGTGAAGATGAAGCTGGGTCACATGCTGGCTCGGGCCCTGAACCCCGACGCCGCCCGCGCCGAGGACATGGCCAAGGCGGCCCGCCAGCTCGGGTTCCAGCACTCGCCGCGGGGCCGGTTCGGCCTGCTGAAGCTCCCCTTCCCGCTGCTCTCCATGGGCGACAACCGGTGGTGCCAGAACGTCCTGTGGGGGGACTGGAAGGGTATGGATGTGAAGGAGTTCGACTACAAGTACGTGGTCCGCACGCGCGACGAGAAGGGCAACGTGCGAAAGACGTACTACAAGTTCTCCTGCGCGGTGACCAGGATCGACGCGACCGGGCCGCACGTGTCGATCGATCGCGAGGGGATCTTCACCCGCGTGGCCGACCACGTGGGCCTCCAGGACATCTCGTTCGAGTCGGAGGACTTCAACCGCGCGTTCAACGTGACCGGCGACCGGAAGTTCGCCACCGACGTCGTCGACGGCCGGATGATGCAGTGGCTGCTCGAGACGCCGAAGGACTTCGCCGTCGAACTCTCCGGCCGGCACGTGCTCTGCCACTCGAAGCAGCGGGACTCCGACGACATCCCACCCCTCCTCGACATGCTCAAGGGTTTCATCGATCACATCCCGCGCGTCGTGTACGAGCTGCACGCCGCGCCGACCGGCGGGGCCAACGCCCCCGAGGAAAGGACCTCTCGATGATCGTGCTCTGGATCGTGCTCGGGGTGGTCGGCCTGCTGCTGATCGCCGGCATCATCTCCTTCAACCGGTTCGTCTCGCAGCGGAACCTCATCCGCAACGCGTGGGCGAACATCGATACCGAGCTGCGCCGGCGATACGACCTGATCCCCAACCTGGTGGAGTCGGTCAAGGGGTACGCCGCGCACGAGCGCGAGGTGTTCGAGGAGGTGGCCCGGACTCGGTCGATGGCCGCCGCCGCCACCGGCTCGCCTCAGCAGCAGGCCGCGGCCGAAGGGCCGTTCGTCGCCGCGCTCGGCAGATTGTTCGCGGTGGCCGAGAACTACCCGCAGCTGCAGGCGAACCAGAACTTCCTGGCCCTGCAGCAGGAGCTGGCCAACACCGAGGACCGGATCCAGACGAGCCGGCGCTTCTACAACAACAACGTCCAGGACTACAACCGGCGCATCCAGCAGTTCCCCTCGATGATCGTCGCGAGGCTCGGCAACTTCAAGGAAGAGGAGTTCTTCGAGGTCGAGGAGGCCATCCGTCAGGCCGGCGCACCGCGCGTCGACTTCGGCGCGGGTGCTGCGGGTGCCGCACCCGCCGCAGGGGCGGCCGCTCCCGCCGGTGGTGGGACACCGCCCGCGGGCTCACCTCCGCCGGCGCAATCTCCCGCACCGCAGTCCCCGCCGCCCGCGGGCGGCGGAGGCGGGGGCTTCACCGGGTAGCCGGCGATCGCCCTTCGCTCAGGGAAGGGCGATCTTGTACACGTCCGTGGCGAGGGACTTGCACTGCTGCCGGTCGTAGAGCAGCACGGTCTTGTCTCCGTCCCGGTAGGCGAACGTCCTCGTGGTGTCGTACCGCTTCGGAAAGGTCACGAGTGTCGCCACGGCCCCTGCCTCGAAGCGCCGGATCGTGACGCCGCCGCCACAGCCGAGTCCGCTCCTGGCGTAGAACACCACGCCGGAGCGCGTGACGGAGGGGTTGTACTGCAACTTCCCTCCGGGGTTCGGGACGTGGATCGTCGTGCCGCTTCCGAGGTCGCGGCGGAACACGTCGCACCGTTTGGGCGTGCACTTCCACCACACGACGTAGTGACCGTTGACCTGTCCGGGCACGACGCTGAAGATCCCTGCGCCGGTGTGGGCCAGGGTCCGGGTCCTGTGGGTGCGGGTGTCGAAGAGCAGGACCCGCCGCACCGTATGGTGGTTCCTCGGGTTGCCGCGGCCGAACAGGATCCTCGGACCCGAGATGCTCGGGTGCCACTCCCACGCGGCCGTGTTGATCCCGGCCGGCGTCGCCAGCGCGTGATCGGTGCCGAGGCTGTAGACGGCGATGTCCGACGTCTTGCCGTTGATCTGCTGATAGATCAACGTGCCGCCGTCGACGCCCCCCATCTCGGCCGATGTGCTCTTCGGGTTGACTCGCTTCGCCGAGCTCCCGCGGCTCTTGAAGAAGACGTTGAAGTGTTTGCGGTTCGTGATGGAGTTCTGCACCCAGGCCAGGTACACGGAGCTGGCGGCGGCCTGCTTCTCGTCCAGCCGCGACTGCAGAACGCCGATCGGCGGGCCTGCCGAGGCCGGGACGGCGGCTGCGATCAGGGCGAGTCCTACCGAAAGTGCACCAATGGCTCGTTTCATGCGGGGGTTTCTACCCGGGGGGCCGATCCGTGTCCAACCGCGCACGGACCCGGCGAGTGGCGGTCCACCAGATGCCGGCGTATGCGGCGGCCACGATGGCGAGCCCGACCATGGTCGGGCGGGGGCCGAACCGTTCCGCCGACCACCCGGCCACGAGGTTCGACACGGTGATGGAGAGCGTCACGAAGGCGAAGTCGAACGCGAAGACGCGGCCGCGGATGTAGTCCGGCACGATCCGCTGCAGGCCGTAGGTGGACAGCGTCCACTGGGCGCCGCCCCCAAGGTGTGCCCCGACGGCGAACGGCGCCGCGAGCCACAACGCCGGCATCAACCCGAAGACGCTGTAGAAGACGCCGTACGTGGTGAGGGCCAGCCCGAGCGCGCGGAAGAGCCCCCGTTCGCTGGGGCCGGCGAGGGCCCGGCCGAAGAACGGGCCGATCAGGGCGCCGAGGCCGCGGGCGCCGAACAGCACTCCGATCCCCACGTCGCCGGCGTGGAAGACGTCGTGCGCGAAGACGGAGAGCAGCACGATGACCCCGCTCGCGAAGCCGAAGCCGCCCTTCACCGAGATGAGCGCGAGCACGCGGCGGTCGCGACGGGCGTACTCGAACGTCTCGAGCGTGGCGCGGACGAATCCCTCATGCGTCCCTTTCTCGCGCGCCTCGGAGAACGGCCGGTGGATCGTGGAGAGGAGGCCGGCGGAGATCGCGAACGAGGCGGCATCCCCCATGAACGCCGCGGTGCGCCCGAACACGGCGGCGACGAGTCCCCCGAGCGCCGCGCCGATGGCGAGCATCGTTCCCCACGCCGACCCGACGAGGACGTTGGCGGTCCCCAGGTCCTCCTCGTCGACGAGGTTCGGGACTGCGGCCGACGACGCCGGGTCGAAGAGCGCGCCGAACCCGGCGAGCCCAGCCTGCAGGACGAACGCGATCCACACGTCGCTGCGGTCGTGGACGAACAGGAACCCGAAACAGGCCAGTGCCCGCACCAGATCCGCGGACACCATGAGCCGTTGCCGGTTCAACCGGTCGGCCAGCACGCCGCCGAGCGGGGAGAGGAGGAAGAACGGGACCATCTGCGACACCAGCACGAGCGAGGCCATCAGCGGGGAGTGCGTGGTGTCCAGGACGAGCCCGAAGAGCGCGACGGTCAGGAACCAGTCGCCCCCGTAGGAGACGAGCTGCGCGATGTAGAGGCCGCGGAAATCGCGGTTGCGACGCAGCAGCGAGAGGGCACCCCGGACCCCCTCCCGGGGGATCCCCAGCCTGGCCGAGTCGCGCAGCTCCACGCCGGTAGGTATACATGGACTCGTCTCGAGACAAGGAGGAGATGGCGATGCTCGATCGATTCACCTGGTTCAAGCAGGCCGCGTATCTGTGGCGGGGGGAGAACAAGAACATCTACATCGACCCGTGGGGCGTGACCGAGGGGCAGCCTCCGGCGGACGTCATCTTCCTCACGCATGCCCACGAGGATCACTTCAGCCAGGAGGACCTCGAGAGGGTCACGCGTGCCGAGACCATCGTGGTCGCGCCGCGCGACATCGCCCAGGAGCTGAACGGCGAGGTCCAGGCCGTCGCGCCGGGCGACTCGGGTGAGGTGGCCGGCGTGAAGTTCCAGGCGGTCCCCGCGTACAACGTGGTGGAGGACCGTCTGGAGATGCACCCGAAGGCGAACAACTGGGTGGGGTACATCCTCACGCTCGGTGACTCCACCTACTACCACGCCGGCGACACCGATCACGCACCGGAGCTCGAGAGCGTGCGAGCGGACGTGGCGTTCGTGCCGATCGGGGGGACCTACACGATGGACATCCGGGAGGCCGCCGGGTTCGTGAAGGTGCTCCAGCCGCAGCTCGCGGTGCCGATGCACTACGGGTTCTTCCCCGGTGTCGGGAAGGCCTCCGACGGCGAGGACTTCCGCGCCGCGGCCGATCCCATCAAGGTCGAGGTCCTCACGCCGGAGAACCCATTCGCGAACGAGTGACCCTGCTAGGCTCGCTTCCCGATCGATCCAACCAGGAGGACTGACGCATGGCACTCGGGTACGACAAGGCGCTGTACATCCTGGCGTTCGACCATCGAGGGTCGTTCCAGAAGAAGTTCTTCGGCATCACCGGCGAGCCCAACCCGGAGGAGGCCGAGCGCATCTCCGACGCCAAGACGGTGATCTTCGAGGGGTTCCAGAAGGCCATCGACGACGGCGCGCCCAAGGAGAGCGGCGGCATCCTGGTCGACGAGCAGTTCGGCGCCGACATCGTTCGCCGGGCGAAGAAGGAGGGCTACCTCTTCGCGATGCCGGTCGAGAAGTCGGGGCAGGACGAGTTCGACTTCCAGTACGGGGACGACTTCGGCGGGCACATCGAGGAGTTCGATCCCACGTTCTCCAAGGTGCTCGTCCGATACAACGTCGAGGGCGACCAGGGGATGAACAGCCGTCAGTCCGAGCGCCTGAAGCGGCTCGGCGAGTGGCTGCACGAGAACGGCCGCAAGTTCCTCTTCGAGCTGCTCGTGCCGGCCGAGGAGTCGCAGCTCTCGGGCGTCGGCGGCGAAACCGACCGCTACGACAAGGAGCTCCGACCCGAGCTCATGCGCCGCGCCGTCGCGGAGCTCCACGAGCGCGGCGTCGAGCCGGATATCTGGAAGATCGAGGGCATCGACAAGCGCGAGGACTGCGAGACGATCTCCGCCGAGGTCCGCAAGGACGGTCGCGACGGCGTGGTCTGCGTGGTCCTCGGCCGCGGCGCGAACGAGGCCTCCGTGGAGCACTGGCTGAAGACGGGCGCCGGGGTGGCGGGCTACATCGGGTTCGCCATCGGCCGCACCATCTGGTGGGACCCGCTGAAGTCCTTCGTCGACGGCCAGATGTCGCGCGAGACCGCGATCTCCGGCATCGCCCAGAACTACCAGCGGATGATCGCCGTCTACAGCGGCGCCGAGTAGCCCCTAGAATCGCCGGACCCGGCAGCGAGGAGGAGCGGACGTGGCGGTCATCAAGACCATCGATCTGGTGGGGGTGTCGGCGGAGTCGTGGCGCGACGCGGCGCAGCAGGCGCTCCAGGAGGCCGCGAAGACGCTGCGGGGGATCGAGGGCATGGACGTCCTGGAGACCAGCGCCGTCGTCCAGGACGATCAGATAAAGGAGTACCAGACGCACGTCCGCATCAGGTTCCGGATCGAGCGATAGCGGCCGCGGCCTGCCGGCCGCGCCCACTGCATGACCCTTTCTCGACGGGAGTTCCTCGAGCGAGCCTTCGCCGCGGCCGCCGGATCCCTGCTCACCTCGTGCTGGGGCGACAGCGCGACACCTCGTCCGCCGCGGACGTATCCCAGCATCGCCGGCTCCGTTGCATCCGGGGTGAGGCCCGAGGACATCGACACCCGGTGGCCGATCAAGCGGGTCGTCTACCTCATGCTCGAGAACCGCAGCTTCGATCACCTCTTCGGCACCCTGCCCGGCGTGAACGGCGCGACGGTCGGTGTGAGCGATGGACGGGAGGTCCCGCTCGCCGCCACGCCGCAGTGGCTGCCCGGCGATCTCCCTCATGACTACTACGCCGGCCTGAACTCGCTGAACGAGGGGCGCATGGACGGCTTCGCGCAGGGGCCGGTGGGCGAGGCCTTCGCCTACTCGCAGCTCCCGGAGCAGGACGTGCCGAACTACTGGCAATGGGCGCGCGACTACGTGGTGTGCGACAACTTCTTCGCCTCGGTGCTCGGCCCCTCGCACCCGAACCACCTGTTCATGATCGCGGGCCAGTGCGGTGACACGATCAACAACCCGGACCACCTCAAGCGTCTCCCCGGCGCGCATGTCTCCACATGGGGATGCGACGCGAACGAGGAGGCCACGATCCTCATCAAGGACGCCAGGGGGAGGATCTCGGAGCGCGGGACGTGCTTCGACTTCCGGACCGTCGGGGACCAGCTCGGCGACAAGGACATCGGATGGGCCATGTACTCGGCCACGAACCGGCAGTCCGGCTACTTCTGGAGCTCGTACAACGCGATCGGCCATGTCTTCTACACGGACATGTGGGATCAGCACATCAGGCCGGTGGACGGGCTGCTGGCCGACATCCGCCGCGGCGCGCTGCCGTCGATGACGTGGATCACGCCCCGGATGGAGCTGTCGGACCATCCGCCCTTCAGCACGTGCTTCGGCCACAACTGGGTGACGAGCGTGGTGAACGCCATCATGCGCAGCCGCATGTGGGAGAGCACCGCGATCTTCATCGCATGGGACGAGTGGGGCGGGTTCTACGACCACGTCCCCCCGCCGAAGGTCGACCACCTCGGGCTCGGCCTCCGCGTGCCGGCCCTCGTGATCTCGCCGTACGCGAAGAAGGGCTACATCGACCGCGCTCTCGGGGAGTTCTCCTCTCCGCTGAAGTTCGTGTCGGACAACTGGGACCTGCCGTACCTCACCGATCGCATCGCGAAGACCCACAACTTCGAGCACGTGTTCAGCTTCCGCGACAAGCCGCGGCCGCCGGATCCGCTGCCCCCGGTTCGCGACTGCCTCGGCACCGACGCCTTCCACTTCTACCGGGACGAGAAGGAGTGGCCGCCGGATCTCCGCGACATGACCGGCTGGTGGGAGAACCTACCCGGCCGTTAGCTCCGTCCGACCACCTATACTCGGGATGGATCAGGCGATGGAGCTCGCCGAACGCCCTCCCGGGCTGATAGCTCCTACCATCGATCGAGGTAGGGGTAGCTCCATGGCCGAGACCACGTACGCGGATCTGAAGGCGGAGTTGCTCGACACGCTGCGCGCGTCCGCGGCCATCGCCGAGAGCCGGGGGAGCTCGTCGGTCGCGGAATCCCTGCGCGAGCTCGACAATAAGCTCGTCGACGAACGGTTCAACGTGGTCGTCGTCGGCGAGTTCAAGCGAGGGAAGACCACGTTCGTGAACGCGCTGCTCGGCACGGAGATCCTGCCGGCGGCGGTCGTTCCCCTGACCTCGGTCGTGACGGTGGTGGCGCACGGCCCGGAGGTGCGGGCGGAGGTGGTCTATCAGGACGGCCGGACCGAGGACATCGTCGTCGACTCCCTGTCCCGCTACGTGACCGAGCGGGAGAACCCGGGCAACGAGCTGCGTGTCGATCGCGCCGTGCTCCACTACCCGGCAGAGGATCTGCGCGACGGCGTCCACCTCGTCGACACGCCCGGCGTCGGCAGCGTGTACCGGCACAACACCGACGTCGCGCGGGCGTTCCTGCCCGAGGCCGATGCCGCGCTGTTCCTCACGTCCGCCGACCCCCCCATCTCGGAGGGAGAGCGATCGTTCCTAGAGGAGGTCCGCGACGCGTCGGCGCGCATGTTCTTCGTCCTGAACAAGGCGGACTATCTGTCGGAAGCGGAGCGAGGCGAGGCCGTCGCCTTCACCGAGGGGGTGCTGGAGGAAGCGCTCGGGCGGCAGACGGCGGTCTATCCGGTATCCGCACGCGAGGCCCTTCGGGCGAAGGCCGTCCGCGACACCGAACGGCTCGCGGCCAGCGGGTTCCCGCGATTCGAGCGTGACTTCAGGGAATTCCTCCTGCGGGAGAAGGGGGCCGCGATCGTGCTCTCGGTAGCGGGACAGGCCGGGAAGCTGCTCGCCGACGAGAGGAATTCGCTGGAGATGGAGGAGCGCACGCTCGGCATCCCGGAGCGTGAGCTCGCGGAGAAGACACGGGAGATGGAGCGCATCTTCGCCGAAGCCGAGCGATCCCGCGAGGACACGCGCGTCCTCCTCGACGGGGAGCTGCGCAAGCTGCTCGCCGCGGTCGAGGCGGACCTCCGGTCGTTCCGCGATCGCGACGCCGCCGCGGTGGTCGAGGAGATAGATCGGGAGCTCGGGTCGACCGAGGATCTGCGAGAGGCGACGGCGCAGCTCGAGGACCGGATCGGTCGGTCCGTCCGGCGCTCCGTCGATCGGTGGCGCACCGAGGAGGAAGTCCGGATCGCCGAGCGCTTCGACGAGGCCACGGAGCGCTTCGTGGACCAGACGAACGAGCTCGTGCAGCGGACCGTTCGCCTGACCGGGGAGGTCTTCGGTCTCCGCCTCGAGATCTCCTCCCCGCTCCGGGGCATCACGCCGGAGTCGCGTTTCACGTACTCGTTGCGCGAGGTGCCGACGATGCTCGAGAGCCTGCTTCCCGACGTTCGGCGATACCTCCCGGCCGGTATGGCCCGGAAACTTGCCCTCAGGGAGGTGCGAACGCGCATCCCCGACCTCCTGGACAAGCACGCCGGCCGGCTGCGTTGGGACTTTCAGCAGCGCCTCGATCGCAGCCGCGTCTCCTTGCAACGGACCCTCGACCGCCGTCTGGCAGCGACCATCGAGAGCCTCCGTCACGGCGTCGAGCGGGCCATGGTTGATCGCGCCGCGAGCGCCGAACGCGTCGACATCGCGAAGACGCGATTGGCCGAACAGCGAACGCGACTGCTGGAGATCGAGTCGCGGCTCGGACAGATCGCCGAGCGCGCTGCGCCACTTGTCAAGAGCGGGACCGCGTGAGCCGGGAGGACCCGTTCGCCGGACTCGACGCCGACCTCGACTACGAGCACGTCTCGGACGACGTGGTCGAGCTTGCGGTCGGCCCATCCGCCCTCCCGCCGGATGAAGCCGAGATGCGGTTCCTCGTGTCGATGGGCCTGTTCGACATGCTCGCCGAGGCGGCGATGCAACGGCCCTCGACCGACGAGGAGCGTTTCGACGCGTTGCTCGGCGTGCTCGGCCGTTTCACCGCGATCGAGCCGACCCTCAGGTACTGGCTCTACGACAGGGGCCGGCAGGCGGAGCAGCAGGAACTGGTGACCCGGATGCGGGGACGGGAGATCGCCGTGACCCGTGAGTGGATGATCCCGCGCCTCCGCGAGGACATCGAGGACTACCGGTCGAGGATCGACGCCCTGCGCGAGCGACTGGACCGCGCGTGAGCGGACGGGTGAGGATCCTCGTGGTGGACTGGGAACGGCTGCGGCGCGCGTATCCCGACGAGGACGACCGCGCGCTCGTCAACGAGGCCGTCGAGAGGGCCCGGCGGATCCTCGCGCAACCGATCGATGAGACGTTCCCCGCGGACCTGCCCGCGCCGGAGCGGTTGGCGCGACTGCGGAGGCACTTCGCGCATCGCGCCGGCATCGTCGCGGCCCACCGCTTCACGTTCGTCACCGGCCGCGAGCGATTCGCGAGGGCCGAGCGCGACGAGCAACGCACCTACGAGCTCCACCTCGAGCTGAACAAGGACCTGGTTCCGCCCCTGAAGGAGGAGGCCAAGGCGCTGCGCGCCGAGCTCCGCCGGCTCGAGGGCGAGCTCCGAGCGCGCGGTGTCGATCCGGATTCGGTCGAGCCCCCGGTCGACGGGACGAAGACGCTCGCCGTCGATTCCTACGAGCCCCCGCACTTCGAGTCGAACGAGAGCCGTCGGGAGCGGACGCTCGGATTCTTCCGGCGCATCGGTAGGCCGTGATCTCGTCGTCGCGCCGAGAGGCCTCGGCGAGATCGACCGCGCTGAGGTTCGTGCTCCTCGTGGGAGTCATGAGCCTCTTCGCCGACCTCACGTACGAGGGGTCGAGGTCGATCGTCGGTCCGTTCCTCGCGGCGCTCGGGGCGGGAGCGTTCACGGTCGGGGCGGTCAGCGGGTTCGGCGAGCTCCTCGGCTACGGGCTCCGTGTGGTCTCCGGTCGGCTGGCCGATCGGACGAGGCAGTTCTGGCCGATCACGATCGCCGGGTACGTGCTGCAGATGTCGGTCGTGCCGCTCCTGGCACTGGCCGGGAGCTGGCAGGTCGCCGCGCTGCTGATCGTCCTGGAGCGCGTGGGGAAGGCCACCCGGAACCCGCCACGCGACGTGATGCTGTCGCACGCGGGCAAGCAGCTCGGGGGATACGGATGGGCGTTCGGGCTGCACGAGGCCCTCGATCAGTTCGGCGCCCTGCTCGGACCGCTGGCGATCGGCGGTGTGCTCGCCCTGCGGCACGGCGGGTTCCGTCTCGCCTTTGCGGTCCTCGCGGTTCCCGCCGCGATCACGCTCGCCGTCCTGGTGGTGGCCCGTCTGCTCTACCCGCGGCCTGAGGAGATGGAGACCGAGCCTCCGGACGTGCAGGCCGAAGGCCTCCCCCGGATCTTCTGGGTGTATCTCGCGGGCGCGGCGCTCGTCGGGGCGGGCTTCGCCGACTACCCGATCATCGCGTTCCATTTCGCCCGCACCTCGACGGTGTCCGCCGCGATGATCCCGATCTTTTACGCGGTCGCGATGGGCGTGAGCGGGATCGGATCGCTCCTGTTCGGGCGCCTGTTCGATCGCACGGGCATCCGCATCCTCATCCCGCTGACCATCGTCTCCGCCCTGTTCGCACCGCTCGTCTTCCTGGGTGGGTTCTGGCCTGCGCTCGTCGGGGCCTCCCTGTGGGGACTGGGGATGGGCGTCCACGAGTCGATCGTGCCCGCGGCCGTCGCGCCGATGGTGCCGGTCCAGCGGCGAGCCTCGGCCTACGGCCTGTTCACCGCGGGGTACGGGATCTCCTGGTTCCTCGGCAGCGCCGCGATCGGAGGCCTCTACACGTTCTCGATCGGCGGCGCCGTCGCGTTCTCGATGGCGGCGCAGGCCCTCGCGATCCCCTTCTTCATCCGAGTCGCCGCCGGGGCACACCCTCGGACGTGACCTTCCCGGTCACGTCTCGGGTGCTCGTTCCTCTGATGGGTCGGTGCTCTTTCCCGAGTATCCGGCGGCCGATTCGGGAAACGTGGCTGCCTCAGACCGATCTGAGCCTTCGGGAGGCGGACCGATCGTCGTCACGGCGGGATGGAAGAAACGCTGCGCGATCGCCGTCGGGACGATCGCGGTCAGCACGACCACGGTAACGAGGACTGAGAACTGCGCCTCGTTGATGATCCCAGCTTGAAGCCCGTAGAGGGAAGAGATCGTCCCGAACGTCAACCCGGTGCTCATCAACAGCGTCAGGTAGTTGGCGTTGCGCCGCTCCGGTACGTATCGCCGCGCGAGCGGATACACGCCCACGAACTTCCCGGCGAGCTTGACGCCGAGGAACACCGCCAGCAGGCCGATGTTGGCCCACACGGCGCTCAGGGAGACGTTCATCCCGCTCTTCAGGAAGAAGAACGGCGTGAGGAACGCGAACGCGACGACCCGGAACCGTTGTTGTTCGACGCGGTGCCGCTCGAAGGTCTTCGCGAGCGCGAGACCGAGGAGGAACGCGGGCAGCACGGCGTGGCTCTGGGCCTTCGCCCCGAAATACATCAGGATGAGGAGCGCCGCGAATGCGCCTTTCAGCTCGGGCTCGATCACCCGGTTGCCGTACCGTTTGAAGAACCACGGCTCCAGGACTCGCATCGCGACGATGATCGCGATGGAGACCCCAACGAAGGGAATCATCCAGATCGTCGGCTTGATGAACAGGATCGTCAATGCGGCCGCCGTGCCGAAGTCGGTGAAGAACGTCGCGGCCATGATGAGCTTCCCGAACTCCGTTTCCGTGAGGCCGGTCTCCACGAGGACCGCGTACACGACGGCGAGCGAGGTCGTCGACATCGCGGCGGCCGCGATCTCGGAGGCCTTGAGATCCCAGCCGATCAGGAAATAGGTGACACCGAGGGTCGCGGCGAACGGGACGATGAACGACACGCCGCCGATGAGGGCGCTCTCCTTGAGCTCGGCTCGCATCAGGTCGGGGTCGACCTCGGCGCCTGCCAGGAACGTAAGGACGATCGAGCCGAATCCGGCGAGGAAGTCCAGCCACTCGGACGTGTGGAGATCCAAGACGTTGCCGGCGAACACCCCCAGGGCGATCTCGATGATGGCGATGGAGAGGGCGAGCTCGACGGAGGCCATGCTCGCCACGAGCACGAGGACTCCGAGGAGCATCGCCGTGTACAGGATGTGTGGATCCAACTCGTCCTCCAGGCAACAAAAAAGCCCCTGGCTGTTCGCCAGGAGCCATTAGCCGGGTTGTAGGGCTGTTCGGGTCCGAGGGACCCGGGCGGCGCTCCATCGCCGAGTCACAGTCTAGGAACGGCGGAGTCGAACGTCAAAGCCTCCATGCGGCCCGTCGTCGATAATCGCTCCATGGATCGGCCGTTCTCGAAGATCCTCGTGGCGTTCGACGGGTCGGCCGGTGCGCAGCGAGCTCTCGAAGTCGCGTTGCAGATCGCGAGAGTCTCCGGCGCGGATCTTCACGCGGTCGCCGTCGAGGCACACCTGCCGCACTACGGCGCGACCGTCGGTGAGGTGAAGGAGGAGCTGGAGGTGGAGCGATCCGAGGCCGCAACCGCGCTCACCGAAGCACAGCGCCTGGCGGGTGAAGCCGGCGTGCGGCTGTCCACCGAAGTGGCGGCCGGACACACGGCGAGCTCGATCATCGAGGCGGCCAAGGCGGGCGACGTCGATCTCATCGTGATCGGCCACGTCGGTCGATCGGGCGTCTGGGGACTCCTTCCCGGGGGGGCGGCTGAGCGAGTCAGTCGGCACGCCCCCTGCTCCGTGCTGATCGTGCGATAGGCGAGTCTGCCGGCGGATTCGTTTTCCCTCTCCTCGCCGCGGGTACGGATTTCTGGGGATGAGGAAGCCATTCGGTGCGATGGTGGCGTTGATCCTGCTGGCGGTGCTCGTGCCCGGGCGCGCTGGAGCGACCGTCACGGTGCATCCGTTCACCTTCTCGGCACCCGTCGTCCTGCCTCAGTCCGGCTCGACCGGGAGCACCTCGGCCACGTGCTACAACCCCTGCGGGGAGCCGTCGCTCGTCGTCTCGCCGCTCGACGGGACGCTCTGGGTCAGCACCCCACGCACGCTCCTCATCTGCTGCAACAACAAGTCCAGCCCCGTGTGGAAGTCGACCGACGACGGCACGACTTGGGCCAAGCCGATCTTCCCTGCAGCCACCGGCTCGCCGTCGTACGCCGACGCCTTCACCGGCGGTGACACGGAGCTCGCCGTCGACAAGCGCGGGACCGTCTACGAGGGCGAGCTCTGGCTCGGGAGCGACTCCATCTACATCTCCTCCGACGGCGGGCAGCACTGGGACTGGTCGCCCGCTTCCCACGACCCGGCCTCCGACCGGGAATGGTTCCTGTACTCGCCGATGGAGGACGCGCTCTACGGCTGGTACGACGGCTTCAAGGGCCTGGAGGTGGTGAAGGCCGATCTCGCGAACAGCCCGATCGGCGCGCGCTTCTTCCCGCAGACCACCTTCGCGACCGTGCCCGGCGGCGTGTCGCCGGGGCGTCCGGCCATCGACCCGACGGACGGCACCCTGTACTTCCCCTATCCGGACGGTCCCAGTGGCGTCGCGGTCGCCATCAGCGGGGACGGAGGTCTGTCCTTCACCACCACCCATGTCACGGGCTCGGGCCCGGGCGGTACCGGCAACGACTTCCCGGTGATGGCCACGGATTCCGCCGGCAACGTCTACACCGCATGGTCCGAGGACAAGGGGAACGGCTTCACGCTGTACCTCTCGCACTCGAGCGACAAGGGCGCCACGTGGTCGGCGCCGGTCGCCGTGAGCCGGGGGATCAGCGGTACGGCGATCTTCCCCAACGTGATGGCCGGGGCTGCCGGCCGCGTGGCGGTCTCCTGGTTCGGCACGAGCACGGTGGGCGATCCGAACAACGTGCCCGGCGCCATCTGGGACGTCGACGTGTCCTCCACGCTCGATGCGCTCGATGCCGCACCGACGTTCACGCCGGCGGTCGCCCAGTCGAGCTTCCACACCGGCAACATCTGCACGAACGGCACCGGATGCAGCGGGGACGACCGGAAGCTGCTCGACTTCTTCGACATGCAGGTCGCGCACGATACGGGTGCCCTCATGGTGGTCTACGCGCGGGACCGGGGGACCGGCACGGAGATCGCCTTCGCCCGCCAGAGCGACGGATGCAGCCTCACGCAGCCGGGGGTCTACCTGGGGCCCGGAGTCCCCGCCCCGGACGGGACGCCGCTCACGGTGTGCTGACCCGGCCGGTCAGAACCTTCGGTACCGCGCGACGTTCGCAGGAGGCTCGAGGTCCTCAGGCAGCCTCGGGTCCGCCATCAGCTCGCCCGGCTGCATCGTCATCGGGAGCACGCCGGCCCAGATCGGCAGGTCGTAGTCCTCTTCGTCGTCCTTCGGGGGACCCGCGCGCACCTTCGCGGAGGCCTCGTCGAGCGGCAGCGAGAGGATCATGGTCTGGCGAAGCTCGTTCTCGTTCGGCATGCGGACGTCGGCCGACCGGCCGGGGACGACGTGTTCGACGACGGCTCGCTGTGCCTGCCACTTCTCGTCGGGATCCGTGATCTCGCGGCCGCGCCCGTAGACCACCACCGACCGATAGTTCATGGAGTGGTGGAAGGCCGAGCGGGCCAGCACCAGGCCGTCGAGCAGCGTGACGACCACGCAGATCTCGGCCCCGTCGCGCGCGCCTCGGAGCGTGCGGCTGGCCTGCGAGCCGTGCACGTACAGCTCGTCGCCGGCCCGGGCGTGGATCGTGGGGATCACTCGCGGCGACCCGTCCTGGATCCAGGCCAGGTGGCAGAAGAGCGCCTCGTCCAGGATGGCGTCGATCGCGGCGCGGTCGTAGACGCCGCGCTCGGGCAGGCGCTTGACCTGGGTGCGGGCCGAGGGTGGATCCGCCATGCACAGATGGTAGCTGCCCGGCCCATAGAATCAGGCCCGTGCCGGTCACGATCGTCGTCGGAGCGCAGTGGGGTGACGAGGGGAAGGGCAAGGCCACCGACTACCTGGCGGACCGGATGGATTTCTGCGTCCGCTACCAGGGCGGCAACAACGCCGGGCACACGGTGGTCGCCGGGGGGCGGCTCCTCAAGCTCCACCTGATCCCCTCGGGCATCCTCTACGACCACGTCACGTCGATGATCGGGGACGGCGTGGTCATCGACCTCGGCGTCCTGATCGAGGAGATGGACGCCCTCGACGCGCAGGGCATCGACACATCGCGGCTGCTCATCTCCGGCAACGCGCACCTCATCATGCCGTACCACCTCGAGCTGGAGAAGGTGACGCAGCGGTTCCTCGGCAAGTACGCCCTGGGGACCACGAAACGGGGGATCGGGCCCGCGTACGCGGACAAGGCGGCCCGCATCGGCCTGCGCGTGCAGGACCTGTTCGACGAGAAGATCTTCCGCGAGAAGCTCGACGTCGTGCTGAAGGAGAAGAACCTCATCCTCACCAAGCTCTACAACCGGCTGCCGCTGCAGCCCGAGCAGATCGTCCAGGACTTCATGGGACACCGAGACCGGCTCGGGAAGCACGTGGCCGACACCGCGAAGCTCCTGCACGACGCGATGCGCGAGGGCAAGCGGGCGCTGCTCGAGGGGGCACAGGGAACGCTCCTCGACCTGGATCACGGCACGTATCCGTTCGTCACCTCGTCGAACCCCGTGGCGGGCGGCGCGCTCACCGGCTCCGGCCTCGGGCCGCGCGAGGTGGACACGGTCATCGGCATCACGAAGGCCTACGTCACCCGCGTCGGCGCGGGCCCCTTCCCCACGGAGGACACGGGTGAGGTGGGCGAGCACCTCTTCACCCGCGGCAACGAGTACGGCACCACCACCGGCCGTCCCAGGCGGTGCGGGTGGTTCGACGCGGTGCTGCTGCGGTACGCGGCGCGCGTGAACGGCTTCACCGAGGTGTTCCTGACGAAGCTCGACGTGCTGTCCGGGCTCTCGCCGATCCGGGTGTGCGTGGCGTACCGGGACGGCGCCGACACCTTCGACGACTTCCCGCCCCACCAGTCGATCTTCCACCGGGCCGAGCCCGTCTGGGAGGAGCTCGAGGGGTGGCAGGAGGACCTGTCCGACGTGACGTCGTTCGCCGAGCTGCCCGCGGCCGCCCGGACCTACGTGGAGCGCATCGCCGAGCTGGCCGGGGTGCCCGTGGCCCTGGTCTCGGTGGGCCCGGCCCGCGAGCAGAGCCTGAGGGTGGCCTAGGTGCGCGTGCTGATCGTGGGCCAGGGCGGGCGCGAGCACGCGATCGCCTCGAAGCTCGCCGACAACCCCACGGTCGAGAAGCTCTTCGCCGCGCCTGGGAACGCGGGCATCGCCGAGCTGGCCACCTGCGAGCCCATCGCTGCCGCGGACGTGCAGGGCGTTGCCGACTTCGCCGAGCGTGAGTCGATCGACCTCACCGTCGTCGGGCCGGAGGCGCCACTCGTCGCCGGGCTCGTCGACGAGATGTCGATGCGGGGCCTGCGGGTGTTCGGTCCGGACCGGGCCGCGGCGCTGATCGAGGGGTCGAAGGCGTGGGCCAAGCAGCTCTGCGTGCGCGCCGGCATCCCGGCGCCGGTCTCGGAGTCGTTCACGGCATACGAGCCCGCCCGCGCGTATCTCGATGCGCTGAAGCCCCCCTACGTCATCAAGGCCGACGGCCTCGCGGCCGGCAAGGGCGTCACCGTGGCCGAGGATCTCGACACGGCCGAGCGGGCCCTGCGGGCGAGCCTGGTCGACCGCGCCTTCGGCGAGGCCGGAACCCGGGTGCTGGTCGAGGAGTTTCTCGAGGGCCGCGAGGTGTCGGCCATCGCCATCACCGACGGCCGCACGGTCTTGCCCATGGCGCTCGCGCAGGACTACAAGCGCGCCGGTGACGGCGACACCGGGCCGAACACGGGCGGGATGGGCGCGTACTCGCCCGTGCCGTTCATCGACGACGGCCTGCGCGATGCGATCGTGCGCGACGTGCTCGAGCCGACGGTGGGGGCCATGGCGGACGAGGGGGTCCGGTATCGCGGCGTGCTGTACGCCGGCCTCATGGTGACCCCCGACGGCCCGAAGGTGCTCGAGTTCAACTGCCGCCTCGGCGACCCGGAGACCCAGGCCATCCTGCCCCGGCTCGGCTCCGATCTCGGGGAGCTCCTGCTGGCGACGGTCGAGGGGAACCTCTCCAACTACGGGGTCCGCTGGCGGGAGGAGGCCTGCGTGACCGTGGTGCTGGCATCCGGCGGCTACCCGGGTGAGCACGAGACCGGGTTCCCCATCGAGGGCCTCGACGAGGCCGCGGCCCACGACGACGCCTTCGTGTTCCACGCCGGGACGGCGCTCCGGAACGGTAGAGTGGTGACGGCAGGGGGAAGGGTGCTCGCGGTCAGCGCGTTGGGGTCGTCGCTCCCCGAGGCGAGGAAGCGGGCCTACGAGGCCGCATCCGCGATCTCCTTCCGGGGCATGCACTATCGAAAGGACATCGGAGCGGAAATTGGCTGAGACGCAGAGGCCGCTCGTCGGGATCCTGGTGGGATCCGCGTCCGACCTTCCGGTGATGGAGCAGGCCACCGCCATCCTGGAGCGCTTCGGCATCCCGCACGAGCTGCAGGTGATGTCGGCCCACCGCAACCCCGACGCCGTCGACGCCTACACGCGCATGGCCGACGAGCGGGGGATCCGCGTGGTGATCTGCGGGGCGGGCATGGCCGCCCACCTCGCCGGGGCCGTCGCCGCGCGAACCATCCTGCCGGTCATCGGCGTTCCGGTCGGCACGAAGTACGTGGGCGGCGCCGACGCGCTCTACTCGACCGTGCAGATGCCCCGCGGGGTGCCCGTGGCCACGGTGGCCATCGACGGTGCCGTGAACGCGGCCATCCTCGCCGCCCAGATCATCGCCAGCACCGACGAGGACCTCCGCAAGCGCCTCCGGGAGTTCAAGGAGTCCCTCTCCGAGGGCCTGAAGCTGTGATTCCCCGGTACTCGCTGCCGGAGATGTCGGCGGTGTGGTCCGACGAAGCGAAGCTCTCGCACTGGCTCCGGATCGAGGTCCTGGCGTGCGAGGCGTGGGCCGAGCTCGGGCGCATCCCTCCGGCGGATCTCGACGCCATCAGGGAGCTGGCCTCGTTCACCGTGGATCGCGTGCTCGAGATCGAGCGCACGACCCAGCACGATGTCGCGGCCTTCGTGCAGGTGGTGGGGGAGTCGGTGGGGGAGCCCGGCCGTTGGATCCACTTCGGGATGACGTCGTCCGACCTGCTGGACACCGCGCTGGCGCTCCAGCTGCGGACCTCGGCCGACCTCCTGCTGGACAAGGTGGAGCGGCTGCTCGCGGTCGTGCGCACCGGGGCGTTCGAACACCGGGACACGGTGATGATGGGAAGGACGCACGGGGTGCACGCCGAGCCCACCACGTTCGGCCACAAGCTCGCCCTCTGGGCGTTCGAGCTGGACCGCGATCGCGATCGCCTCCGGCGCGCCCGCGAGGTCATCGCCGTGGGGAAGATCAGCGGCGTCGTCGGCACGTACTCCAAGGTCGACCCGCGGGTCGAGGAGTACGTGTGCGGCAAGCTTGGGCTGCGACCGGCGGAGGCGTCCTCGCAGATCCTGCAGCGCGACCGCCATGCGGAGCTCGTGTCGGCGCTCGCCATCACGGCCTCATCGCTCGACAAGTTCGCGCTGGAGATCCGCCACCTGGCGCGCACGGAGGTCAGGGAGGTCGAGGAGCCGTTCGCCGAGGGACAGAAGGGCTCGAGCGCCATGCCGCACAAGCGCAACCCGGTGATCTGCGAGCGGGTCTGCGGTCTGGCCCGTGTGGTGCGCGGCAACCTGCAGGCCGCGCTGGAGAACGTGGCGCTGTGGCACGAGCGCGACATCTCGCACTCGTCCGCGGAGCGTGTGATCCTGCCCGATTCGACGATCGCGCTCGACTACATGCTGCACCTGTTCACCGGGGTGGTGGAGGGGCTTCGCGTGTTCCCCGAACGGATGCGCGAGAACCTCGACCACGGCGGGGGCCTGGCGTTCTCCCAGGGCGTCCTGCTGGCGCTGATCGACACCGGTATGAGCCGTGAGGATGCCTACCGCATCGTCCAGCGGGCCGCAGCTGCGGCATGGGACGAGAACCGACCGTTCCGCGAGGAGATCGCAACCGTCGTCGGCCCGGGACTCTCGCCCGAGCTGCTCGACGAGTTGTTCGATCCCACTTCCCACCTCGCTCATCTCGACCAGGTCTTCGACCGCCTGGAGAAGCTGGAGGTGGTATCGCAGTGAGCGTGACGGCAGAGCTCCACGCGCGCGGCAAGGTTCGCGACATCTACGAGGCCGGGCCGGACTCGCTGGTCCTCGTGGCCAGCGACCGCATCTCGGCGTTCGACGTGGTCATCCCCACGCCGATCCCCGACAAGGGACGTGTCCTCACCGGGCTCACGCTGTTCTGGCTGGAGCAGACGAAGGACCTCGTCGCCAACCATCTGATCACCGCGGACTATCGCGATTTCCCCGAGGCCTTCCGCGAGCCGGAGCTCGCCGGCCGGGCCATGCTCGTGAAGAGGGCCGACGTCGTGATGGTCGAATGCGTGGCCCGCGGATACCTCTCCGGAAGCGGCTGGAAGGAGTACACGCGCAGCGGAACCGTGTGTGGGATCGAGCTGCCCGGCGGCCTGCAGGAGTCCGATCGGCTGCCGGAGCCGATCTTCACGCCGTCCACGAAGGCCACCGAGGGCCACGACGAGAACATCACGATCGAGCAGGCCGGGGAGCTCGTGGGCGAGGGGCTGGCGCGCAAGCTCGAGGAGCTCACGCTCACGATCTACGAGCGCGGGGCGGAGGTGGCGCGCGAGCGCGGCATCATCCTCGCCGACACGAAGTTCGAGTTCGGCTTCGCCGACGGCGAGCTCATCCTCATCGACGAGGTCATGACGCCCGACTCGTCCAGGTTCTGGCCGGCCGACGAGTACGCGCCGGGCGGCGCGCAGCCCTCGTTCGACAAGCAGTACGTGCGAGACTGGCTGGACGAGAGCGGCTGGGATCACGAGCCGCCCGCGCCCGACCTTCCCCCGGACGTGGTGGAGCACACCCTGGCCCGGTACCGCGAGGCGTACGAGCGGCTGACCGGCGAGCCGTTCGCGGAGTACCTGCAGCGCATGGGGGTCGAGAGCTGAGCTTCCGGTTCGAGGTCATCGTCTCGTTGAAGGATGGGCTCCTCGATCCCCAGGGCAAGGCCGTGCTCGGCTCGCTTCCCACGATGGGCTGGACCAACGTGACCGATGTGCGGGTGGGCAAGCACGTGCGGCTCACGATCGACGCGCCCGACGAGCGGTCGGCGCGCGCCCAGGTCGAGGAGATGGCGCAGAGGCTCCTGTCGAATCCCGTGATCGAGGACTACGCGGTCCTGACGGTCGAGGCGGTGCCATGACCAGGGTCGGCGTGATCACCTTCCCCGGCTCGCTCGACGATCGCGACGCCCTGCGGGCGGTCGAGTACATGGGCGGGGAGGCTGTTTCGATCTGGCACGGGGACCCCGATCTGCACGGCGTGGACGCGGTGATCCTGCCCGGAGGGTTCTCCTACGGCGACTACCTGCGCGCCGGCGCCATCGCTCGTTTCGCCCGGGTCATGGACGCCGTCCGCGCGTTCGCCGACGCCGGAGGCCCGGTGGTCGGCGTCTGCAACGGGTTCCAGATCCTGTGCGAGGCCGGCCTGCTCCCCGGCGCGCTCATCCGGAACCGATCGCTGCGGTTCGTCTGCCGGTCGATCCGGGTGCGGGTGGAGACGAGCTCGTCGGTGCTCACCACGACGTGCACCGTCGGGGACGTCCTGGAGATCCCGGTGAAGCACGGCGAGGGCCAGTTCGTGGCCACGCCGGACGAGCTGCGCCGCATCGAGAACGACGGGCTGGTCCTCTTCCGGTACTGCGGCCCGCACGGGGAGCTCGACGAGCGCTTCAATCCCAACGGGGCGACCGACGCCATCGCCGGGCTGCGCAACGACCGCGGCAACGTGGTGGGGCTCATGCCGCACCCCGAGCACGCGGTCGACCCAGACGTCGGCCCCATCGGGGGCCAGCCGCTGTTCGGATCCCTGCTGGCGCACGCGCTGCAGCCCGCTTCCGCGTGAGCGCGGACGAGCCGCTGCACCGGCGCTCGGTCTCACGGACGACGAGCTGCAGCAGATCCGCGACACGCTCGGGCGCGACCCCAACCGGACCGAGCTCGCGATGTACGCCGCCATGTGGTCGGAGCACTGCTCGTACAAATCGAGCAAGGTGCACCTCAAGACGCTGCCCACCGAGGGCGATGCGGTGCTCGTCGGCCCGGGGGAGGACGCCGGCGTCGTCGACCTCGGCGACGGCGTGGCCGCCGTGTTCAAGATCGAGTCCCACTCGCATCCCAGCGCGATCGAGCCGTACCAGGGTGCGGCGACGGGCGTGGGAGGGATCGTCCGCGACATCCTGTCGATGGGGGCGCGGCCGGTGGCCCTGCTCGATCCGCTCCGGTTCGGCCCCCTCACCGACGCGCGCAATCGCTGGCTGTTCGAGGGCGTCGTCGCCGGCATCGGCGGCTACGGCAACTGCATCGGCGTGCCGACGGTCGGCGGTGAGATCGCGTTCGCCGAATGCCACACGGCGAACCCCACGGTGAACGTGATGTGCGTCGGCCTGACGGCGGCCGACAAGCTGATGCGCAGCCGGGCCGAGGGCGAGGGCAACCTGCTCGTGTTGATCGGGTCGCGCACCGGCCGCGACGGCATCGGCGGCGTCTCGGTGCTGGCCTCGCGGACCATCGAGGAGGGGGCGGAGGAGTCCAGGCCGTCGGTGCAGATCGGGGACCCCTTCGAGGAGAAGCTGCTCATCGAGGGGTGCCTCGAGCTCGTCGACCGCGAGCTGCTGGACGGCCTCCAGGACCTGGGTGGAGCGGGGCTCGTGTGCGCCGTGAGCGAGTCGGCGAGCCGGGCGGGCGTGGGGGTAGAGCTCGATCTCGACGCCGTGCCGCTGCGCCAGCAGGGGATGGAGCCCTTCGAGGTCCTCACCTCGGAGTCGCAGGAACGGATGCTCGCCATCGTGCGCCCCGAGAAGCTGGAGGAGGTCCGCGCACTCTGCGAGCGATGGCTGCTGCAGGCGGCCGTGATCGGCACGGTTGTGCCCGGTGGCGGGATGCGGGTCAAGGCGGATGGCGAGGTCGTGGCCGAGGTGCCGGCGCGCTCGCTCGCCGACGAGGGACCCACGTACCGCCGGCCCATGCAGCCGCCGCCGACCGTCACGGACATCGTGGAGGACGATCCGACGTTCGCGACGGTCACCTCGTCACCCACCGATGCGTTCTTCCGGGTCCTGGGATCCCCGAACGTTTCGAGCAAGCGGTGGGCGTACGAGCAGTACGACCAGCTCGTCGGCGGACAGAGCGTTGCCGGCCCCGGAGGCGACGCCGCGGTGGTCCGCATCGAGGGGACGTTGAAGGCCATGGCGCTGTCGAGCGACGGGAAAGGCCGCTACGGCGTGCTCGACCCCTATCTCGGGGCGGCGCACTCGGTGGCCGAGGCCGCCCGCAACGTGGCGGCCACCGGGGCGCGGCCGCTCGCCGTCACGAACTGCCTGAACTTCGGCAACCCCGAGCGCCCCGAGGTGATGTGGCAGTTCGCGGAGGCGGTGCGGGGCATGGGCGACGCGTGCCGCGCGCTGGCCACGCCCGTCACCGGCGGCAACGTCAGCTTCTACAACGAGTCCGGCGAGTCCGCGATCTGGCCCACGCCGGTCATCGGGATGCTGGGTCTCATCGAGGACTACCGGCTGCTCGTTGGGATCGGGTTCCGCCGGCCCGGCGACGTGATCTATCTGCTCGGTGAAACTTTTGCCGAGCTCGGCGGGTCTGAGTTCGCGGAGGCCGTGCTGGGCGCTGTTTCCGGCCGTCCGCCGTCGCTCGACCTCGACGCCGAGAAGGCGCTGCTCGAGCTCCTCGTCGAGGTGGCCGCGGCGGATCTGCTGGAGTCGGCGCACGACTGCTCCGACGGCGGCCTCGCCGTCACCCTCGCGGAGTCCGCCATCGCCGGTGATACCGGGTTCGCGATCTCGCTCGCCGGCGACCTGCCCTGGCACGTCGCGCTGTTCAGCGAGTCCGCGTCGCGAGCGGTGGTCTCGGCGGCCCCGGAGAACGCGGAGCGCCTCGAGGAGCTCGCGATGGCGCGCCATGTCCCCTTCGCACGGCTCGGGGAGACCGGCGGCCCCCGCATGGTCTTCGACACCCTCTTCGAGGCCACGGTGGCCGAGGCCCGCGACGCTTACGAGAGCGCGATCCCCCGCCTGCTCGCCGCGGCCGACGAACAGGCGAGCGCCTAGCCCGGCCGGCGGGCGCGGGCATCAGCTCAACGCGACGCCGTAGACACCCCCGCCGTCGGTCGCGGCGTACAGCCGGTTGCCGGCAGGGTCGGCGGTGAGGTGCTGGATGGTCAGGGCGCCCAGCCCATCGTTCATCGCCGTCCACGTCGCGCCGCCGTCCGTGCTCCGAAAGACGCCGTGCAACCCGGTGCCGGCGTAGACGTGGCTCGGATCCGTCGGGTCGACCGCGATCGTGAGGACGTTCTCGCTCGAGAGGCCGGCGGCCGTCCACAGCAAGCCACCGTTCGTGCTCTTGAACACCCCGGTGGTCGACCCCGCGTACAGGGTCCCCGTGTTCGTGGGATCGATGGCGAGGCCCTTCATCATCGGCCGGGTGATCCCCAGGCTGCTCGGGACCCAGGTGGCGCCCGCGTCGGTGCTCTTGAAGATCCCGAAGTGCGTGTGCGCGGCGTACAGGGTGGCCGGGTTCTTCGGGTCGACCACGACGTTCCACACGAACCCAACGCCCGGCGGGATGCCCGTTCCCTGCTTCCACGTCTTCCCGCCGTCGGCCGTCTTCCACACGCCGGTGTACTGCGTCTCACCGGTGCCGTAGCCGGATCCCGCCCACAGCACGGAGTGATCGGATGGATCCATGGCCAGCGACGTGAACCCGCCTTGAGAGAGCCCGGTCGGTTTCCACGACTGTCCGCCGTCGGTCGACTTGAGGATCCCGCGCCGTGCCTCGAGCGAGGTGGCGTACATCGTGTCGGGGGCGGCGGGATCGAGGAGCAGCGAGGCGAGTGTCATGCCGGGCGTCCCGACGGTCGGCGTCCATCGTGAGCCGCCGTCACTCGACGCATAGGAGCTGAAGAAGCTCTCACTGGCCGCATAGAGCCTTCGGGGATCTCGGGGGTCGACCACGACCTGCGAGATGACGGTGTTCGCGGGCATGCCCGTCGTCTCGCTGGCCCAGCTGTCGCCGCCATCGGTGGAGAGGAAGACCCCTCCCGCGTCGTCGACCGCGCCGGCGTACACCCGCTCGGGGTCGGCCGCATCGACCGCCAGCGCCCAGACCCCTCTGCCGCCCGGCACCCCGTCGACGAGTGCGTCCCAGGTATGGCCGCCGTCCTCGCTTCGGTACAGGCCGTCCCCGTCGGTTCCCGCGTACACGGTGTCGCGGTCCGACGGATCGACGGCGAGCGCCATGACCGGCTGGCTGCCGATGCTGTCGGTGCCGGCGCTCCAGCTCGCTCCACCGTCGGAGGACCGGAACACGCCGCCCGTCAGGGCGCCGGCGAGGATGGTGGCCGGGTCGGTGGGGTCGACGACGAGATCCCCGATCGGGGCCTCGCCCATGCCGTCCGTCGCCTCGGACCACGACGCGGCCCCATCGGTGCTCTTGAAGACGCCCTTGCCGGTCGCCGCGTACACGACCGAAGGTTGCGTGGGATCGAGGGCCAGCGCCGGGACGAGGAGATCACCGAGCCCCGCGTTCGTCTTCGTCCAGGTCTCGCCGCCGTCGGCGGTCCTGAAGACGCCCTCGTTGGCCGTGCCGAAGTACACGATCCGCGGATCGACCGGATCCACGACGATGGAGAGCACGTTCTCGGCCGGTATGCCGGCGGTCACGAATTCCCAACTGGCGCCGCCGTCCACGGTCTTGTAGACGCCGGTGAGCTGGGAGCCGGCGTAGAGCGTCTGCGGATGAACAGGATCGATGGCGAGGACCTGCTCGAACACGTCGTTGAAGCCGTCGTTCACCGGTCGCCACGTCAGCCCACCGTCCGTGCTCTTCATCACGCCCTGAACGTAGTCGGCGGCGTAGACGGTCTGCGGATCCGACGGATCGATCACGATGCTCTCGATGTTGCCGCCGGTTGCGGGGCCGTAGGCGGTCCACGTCGGCGTTGTCGCCGCTCGGGCCGGCACGATGCCACTCAGGGCGAGGGCGAGCAGCAACAGCGGCGTCGTTCGGCGAAGCTTCGGCATCATCGGGGTCCTCTCTCTTCCTGGCCGATGCACATCGGCCCGATCTCGAGGCCGCAGGGCGGCGGTTCGACGGGCGAGAAGCGTGTCAGGGTGGCGTCGCTCATGCCGGCGGTCACGGGCTGGACGGCGCGACGGACCGGAAAGTCCCGGGCCGTCGAGGTTCCGACGAACGTGACCACGCCGGACGAGGAGACGGCCATCGAGGCCGGATCCTCCTCACCCCACCCGCCGAAGTAGGTCGAGTAGACCGGTGCCGAGAGCGTGGGATCGAGCACGGTGAGGGTGGCGTCCTGGCTGTCGCCCACCAGGACCAGCCCGATGTCCTCGCAGGACGTGAACATGGAGATGACCGGGCCCGCCGGTCCGTCGCAGACGAGCTGGGTGTACACGTCGCGGCGGTCCTCGTTGGCGCGCCGGGGCTGCATCGCGTCCGCCGTCACCGGCCACGAACGCGAGTCGGTGAACCCCAGGACGTAGGCTCTGCCGCCGGCGTCGACTCCCACTGCGAGCGCGTCGTCGGTGCTCTCGGCGCCGAGGTACGTGGACGCGACGAGCGTGCGGCCGTCGGCGCTCAGCTCGAAGACGTACCCATCGCCGCCTTCGAGCAGCGCGAGGTCGGCCTTGTCCTGTGGCTTCGATTGGAACGCGCCGCTCGTCGTGGGGAAGTCGAGCGATTGGGTGTACCCGACCACATAGACGCGGCCGTCGGGCCCAAGTGCGAGACCGGAGACGATCTCTCGCGGCGGTGAGTACCACTGCCCACTCCAGGATCCGTGGATCCCGCCCACGAACGTGCCGTAGTTGAGCGGCCCGCCGTCGAGGGGAAGGGAGACGACGAAATCATCCGAGCCGAGCCCGGCCGCGTTGGGGTCGTCGCTCCCGACGAAGTCCGTCTTGTACGCGTCGGGCGTGACGGGGAAGTCCTCCGACACCGTTGCGCCGCCCACCACCGCGTTGCCGGCGCCGTCGAGCGCGAGCGCGGCCACCTCGTCGTTGTCGGATCCGCCGAGATAGGTGCTGTAGGCGAGGCGGTCGCCGGAGGGGGAGAACACGGAGACCCACCCGTCGATGTCCCCGCCGCGCCACGCTGGCTCCAGCGCGTCCGGCGTCGTCGGGAATCGCTGGCTCTCGGTGTAGCCGCCGAGGACCGGTCGTCCGCTGGGGTCGACGGCGATCGTGAGCGGGAAGTCGAGAGCGAGCGAGGACCCTTCCGCGGGCGCGCCGCCGAAATAGGTGCTCCACACGATCGATCCGGAGGGGTCGAGCTTCGTGAGGAACGCGTCGCCGTCGCCCGCGTGCACCGTTGCCTGATACGGATCCTTCGTCGGGAAATCCGACGAGAACGTCGCGCCTGTGACGTAGGCGTCGCCGGCCGCGTCGACCGCGATGGCGCTTGCCCCGTCGGTGCTCGTACCGCCGAGATACGTGCTGTACACGAGCTGGCCGGCGGGATCGAACTTCGCCACGAAGGCATCCGTTCTTCGGTTCGGGATCGGCAGGAGCACCTGTGGGTTCGGGGAGAGCCCGCCCCACACCGGCTGCGCGGCGTTCTTCGTCCGCAGGCCGGCGGACTCGGTGGCCCCGGCGACGTAGCTGTTCCCAGCGGCATCCACCGCCACGCTCGTCCCGTAGTCGAAGTACTCGCCGCCGAAGTACGTGCTGAAGGCGACGTGATTCGGGGCCTCGACGGCGGCCCGGGCTCCGGTAGGAAGGAGCATCGCAACGCAGGCGCACGTCACCGCGGCCCGGCGGATCGTCCGGGTCATCAGGTTCCTTCCGGATTGCATCGATGTGTTCATCTTGCGGGCCTCCTCGTGTTCCTGGTGAGCGATTCGCCCTTCCCGGGTCGCGTTCCTGCTGCCTGTCGTGACGAGTTCGCTTCATCGCACGGGCCGTGCGGTCGCTCGATCAGGCCGCGCTCGATCGCACAGAGCACGAGGGTCAGCCTGGACGTCGCGCCGACGGTTACGGCTGCGTGATGGAGCCGTCGCTGCACGCTGCTCTTGGAGATGCCGATCTCGCGGGATATCCGCTCGTCGGTGTGACCCTGCGCGACGAGCAGCAGGATCGCGATCTGCTCGTCGCTAAGCGCGCTTGCGCTTGCGTGGGGGAGTGGCATGGGCGCGTTCCAATATCTGGGATCCCCCCCAGAGGCAGTCGAACAGGATGCGAAGCCCCGCCACGAGCGCACGGTGACGGATGACGATGGCCGTGACGGGCTGCCGGTCTCCCGGGGTCTCCAGTGGCAGCAGCGCGGCAGCCTCGTCGAACAGGGCGAGCTTGAGGGGCAGGTCCCCGGTGAACACCCGCGCGTCCTCGCCCAGTGAGGTCCACTCGATGAGGTACGGCAGGATCTCCGGGTCGTCGAGGATGGCCCCTTCATACAGTGCCCGGTACCGGACGCCTCTCCGCAGGGCGGCCCGTTCCTCGGGGTTCTCATTGCGGCCGGAGAGGATCGGGGCCTTCACGAACACGTTGATCTCCTCTTCGGCCTCCAGTTGGAGCCGAGCCCACCGATCGGCGATGGCCCGCCGGTTCCGGATGACCTCGACGACCTCCGGCGAGGGGCTTCCGGTCTCGCCGGCGAGATCCGCCAGCCGCTCCATGAGCTCCTTGGCCACCGACTCGTGCTCGTGGACGATCTCGCGCTCGCGGTCGACCAAGGATGGAAGTGCGGTCTCCCACGGGACCACACGGAAGCGTGCTCCGTATCCGGCTCCGCCCTCCACGAGGCCTTTGTCGGCAAGCGTCTGGAGGGCCGGATAGATGGCTCCGCGGGACAGTCCGACCTCGTCCGCGACCGCCTGCGCTCCGAGGGGCCCCTTCTGCACCAGCGCCAGATACGCGCTGGCCTCGGTGGAGGTCAGGCCGAGCGACTCCAGGGATTCCTGCTCTGCACGAAGACGACGAGGCATCGCCGTCTTTTAACCTTTTCGCCGTCTGCCGTCAACTTGAAGTCTCAGGGGGAGGATCTTGCGAGGTACGCGCTCCGCCCGAGCAGTGATCGTTCCTTCGACCGCGCTGGGACCGGTGTTATCCTCGAACGGCATGGGCGCGGGGGAATCGCCGAAGGAAGCCTGCGGGCTGATCGGGGTCTGGGCGCCCGGCGAAGAGGTCTCCCGGATGATCTACTTCGGCCTCTTTGCCCTCCAGCATCGGGGGCAGGAGTCCGCCGGGATGGCCGTCTCCGACGGGAGCAACATCCTGGTCTTCAAGGATCTGGGGCTCGTGTCCCAGGTCTTCAACGAGGGCACCCTGGCCACGCTGCAGGGCGACCTCGGCATCGGCCACACGCGCTACTCCACGACCGGCTCCACCACCTGGGAGAACGCGCAGCCCGCGTTCAAGACCGACGGAACCAGCGCGGCCATCGCGCTCGGCCACAACGGCAACCTCGTGAACACCCGCCAGCTCGCCGACGCGGAGGGGTGGCGCAGCAAGGCGACCACCGACTCAGACCTCGTGGCCTCCATGCTCGCCCGCTACGGCGACGGCGATCTGGAGCAGGCCTGCATGACGGTCTTCCCTCGTCTGCAGGGTGCGTTCTCGTTCGTGGCCATGAACGAGCGAACGGTGTTCGCCGCCCGCGACCCACACGGGCTACGGCCGCTCGCCATCGGCAGGCTCCCGAACGGATGGTGCTTCGCCTCCGAAACGTGCGCCCTCGACATCGTTGGCGCCACGTACCTCCGTGAGGTCGAGCCCGGCGAGCTCGTCATGGTCGACGAGGACGGGCTGCGTTCCCGGCGGTTCGCGGAGTCGCCGCGGAAGGCGCTCTGCCTGTTCGAGTTCGTCTATCTGGCCCGGCCCGACTCGCAGCTGCTCGACCGGTCGGTCCACGAGTCCCGTCGCGAGATGGGGCGAGCGCTCGCCGGGGAGGCCCCGGTGCAGGCGGACCTGGTCATCCCGGTCCCGGACACGGCCACCGCGGCCGCCGCCGGCTTCGCCGAGGCGTCCGGCATCCCGTACGGCGAGGCATTGACGAAGAACCGCTACGTCGGCCGCACGTTCATCCAGCCGTCCCAGTCGCTTCGCGAACGCGGCGTGAAGCTCAAGCTCAACCCCATCCCCGGCGCGGTGCGCGGCAAGCGGATCGTCGTCGTGGACGACTCCATCGTGCGCGGCACGACCACCCGTCAGATCGTGCAGACACTCCGAGAGGCGGGGGCGATCGAGGTCCACATGCGTATCACCTCGCCGCCGATCAAATGGCCGTGCTTCTACGGCATCGACATGTCCACGCGCCAGGAGCTCGTCGCGTCCGACCTTTCCGTCGACGAGGTCCGGCAGTTCATCGGCGCCGACTCGCTGTCCTATCTCTCGCTCGACGAGCTCGTCGCGACGACCGGCCGGCCCAAGGGCGATTTCTGCCGGGCCTGCTTCGACGGCGAGTACGCCATCCCCATCCCCGAGGACACCCCGACCAAGCTCCTGCTCGAGAAGTCGTTCTACGTCGAGAACGCCTGAGGTGACCTCCTACCGGGAGGCGGGGGTCGACCTCGAGGCCGCGGCGAGAGCCGTCTCCCTGATCAGGAACCTGGCCGCGGGCGCGACACGGCCCGAGGTCGAGGACTCCGTCGGCGGGTTCGCGGGGCTCTTCCGGATCGGTGAGGGCCGATCGCTGGCGGCGGCGACCGACGGCGTCGGTACGAAGACCGAGATCGCCCGCCTGGCCGGTCGGTTCGACACCGTCGGGATCGATCTCGTTGCCATGTGCGCCGACGACGTCGTCTGCACGGGCGCCGAGCCGCTGTTCCTCCTCGACTACATCGCGGCCGGCAAGGTGGTCCCCTCGGAGATCGCGGGGATCGTGGCGGGCGTGGCGGAGGGCTGTCGCCGTGCGGGCTGCGCGTTGCTCGGCGGGGAGACCGCCGAGCATCCCGGAACGATGGAGCCCGGACAGTTCGACCTCGCCGGGTTCTGTGTGGGCATCGTGGACGAGGAGGCCATGCTCGGCCCGAACCGGGTCGAGGAGGGCGACGTGCTCCTCGGCCTCCCGAGCAGCGGCCTGCACTCGAACGGGTTCTCGCTCGTTCGCCGGTGGCTCGACGAGAAGGGCTTCTTCCTTCGGGATCGTCCCGAGGAGATCGGTCGCCGGCTCGAGGACGAGCTGTTGGAGCCCACCGCCATCTACGCGCCCACGGTGTTGGAGCTCGCGCGTGACGGGCTCGTCGCCGCCGCGGCGCACATCACCGGCGGAGGGCTGATCGAGAACGTCCCCCGCGTGTTGCCCGAAGGGCTCGGCGCCGAGATCGATCGCTCGACCTGGGAGGTCCAGCCGATCTTCGAGCTCATCCAGCGTGATCTGGCGGTGTCGGTCGAGGAGATGTTCCTGACCTTCAACATGGGCATCGGGATGGTCCTGGTCGTGTCCCCCGATCAGGAGCAGGTCACGCTCGACGCGGCCGGCGATGGCGCCCGCGTGATCGGCCGAGTGGTGGCCGGCACCGGCGTCGACATCCGCTGAGCCATCGTGCCGGACCTCGTGCTCCCGGCCGGACTCGTGAGCTACGAAACGACCTTGCCGTGGCGTACGTCGCGGCGGGGGACGCGGACCAGACGGTCGCTCTTGTCGCGGAGCACGTAGGTCTCCGAGGCGTGGTCGTAGAGCTCGAGCGTGCCGATCGCCTCCTGCAAGAGGCCGTTCGGGAGATCCCACTGGAACGACACCCGCCGGCCGATGTCGGTGGGCTCGACCTCGTTGCGTCCTTTCGCGCTCTGGCTCATCGCTGGATCCGGACGATGGTATCCGCAGGGGGCTCGGGGTACGCCTCGGGATGGACGGCCCACGCCAGGATCTCGAGGCCGTCGACGATCCGGGGCCCGGGCCTCGAGAAGTACGACGTGGCGTCCACGGCGAACACGTTGCCCTCGCGCGCCGCGGGCGTGTCGGCGAACTCGGGGTTGTCGAACAGCCGCTTGGCCTCCTCCTCGGCCTCGTCGAGGTAGTAGCCGCAGGGCATGAACAACACGACCTCGGGCGTCGCGTCCCGGATCTCCCGCCACGACACCTGCCGCGACGGCTCGCCCTTCTCGGCGAGCAGGTTCGTGCCGCCGGCGAGCTCGATCATCTCCGGGATCCAGTGCCCGCCGGCGAACGGCGGGTCGAGCCACTCCTGAGCCAGGACCCGGATGGTCGGCAGGCGAAGCGCGGCCTTCTTCATGGCCTCGACCCGGGCCCGGAGACCTTCGGTGATCTCCTTCGCCGCGTCCCGGCGATCGAGGAGCTTCCCGACCGCCTCGACCGACAGGAAGATCTCCTCCAGGGTGTTCGGGTCGAGCGAGAGCACCTTCGAGTCGACCCCCAGGTCGGCCAGCGCGGCCTCGACCTGCCCGGTGGGCACGGCGCAGACCCGACACAGGTCCTGCGTGAGGATCACGTCCGGTTGCACGCGCTGGATGAGCGCGCGATCCAGCACGTACAACGGATCCTTCGCGTCCATCCGCTCGCGAACCGCGGCGTCGATCTCCCGGGAGGAGAGCGGCCCGGGTGGGAGAGCCGGGCGGCTCACGATGGGCTTCTCCGTCGCCTCGGCCGGGTAGTCGCACTCGTGCGTGACGCCCTCCAGGGATTCGCCGAGGCCGAGCGCGAACACGATCTCGGTGGCGGAGGGCAGCAGCGAGATGATCTTCAAGGTTGCAGCGACCCGAGCCGGAACGGCGATTCGAGGACGTCGCCGAGATCCCGCAGCGCCCGTCCGGCTTCCGCGCCGTCGAGCAGGCGGTGGTCGAAGGAGAGCGAGAGCGTCATGGCCGGACGGGCCACGATCTCGCCGTCGACGACGAGGGCGCGCGGCTCCATGACGCCGACCGCGAGGATCGCCGACTCGGGAGCGTTGATGATCGGCGTGCCGAACTCGGCGCCGAAGCTCCCCACGTTGGTGACCGTGATCGTGGATCCGACCAGCTCCTGGGGTGAGCTCCGGCCCTCCCGGGCGGCCTCCGAGAGCCGGGCGATCTCCGTGGCGAGCTCGAGGATGCCCTTCGAGTCGGCGTCGCGGATCACCGGGACCATCAGGCCGCGCTCGGTGTCGGTGGCGATGCCGACGTGGTACGAGCGGCGGAGCACGATCTCACCGGCGTCGGCGTCGAACGACGCGTTGAGCTTCGGGTGCTGCTTGCAGGTCTCGACCAACGCCCGGACCACGATCGGCAGGGGACTGACGCGTTCGCCGAACCGCTCCTGGAGCTCTCGGCGGTACCCGTCGAGGGAGAAGCCGTCGATCGACAGGAACGTGGTGACGTGCGGGATGTCGCGCGCCGAGCGGGCCATCTTCTCGGCCACCAGACGGCGCGTTCCGCGAACCGGGATGTGTTCCTCCCCTTCCTGCGCGTCGGCCGGGGACAGGCCCGGGCCGACGGATCCGCCGGCCTCCGATGCCTTCTCCACGTCCTCTCGGGTCACGCGGCCTCCCGGACCGGTGCCCGCGACGGACGCCAGGTCGACGCCGAGCTCCTTCGCCAGCCGCCGCACGGGCGGGGATGCGGGAACCGGACGGTCACCGCGCTCCCGCCTGGCGGGCACACCGGCGAGCGTCGGCGGTGGCTCCTCTTCCTCCACGCCGTAGCCCACGAGGACCGCGGTCCGCTTCGGCTTCGGCTCGGCCGCGGGGCCAGGCCCCGGGGCTACGGACGAAACTGGGCCCTCGACGTCGAACGTGACGAGGGGCTTGCCCACGAACACGATGTCGCCATCGGATCCGTGAAGCGTCACGATCCGCCCGGCGAACGGCGACGGGATCTCCACCAGCGCCTTGGCCGTGTTCACCTCGACGAGCGGCTGGTTGAGGGTGACCGTGTCGCCCTCGGTCACGAGCCACTTCACGATCTCGGCCTCCTCCAGTCCCTCACCGAGGTCGGGGAGCAGGAAGTCGCGTTCGGCCACTAGTACTCCATGGTGCGCGTCACCGCTCGCGCGATGCGATCCACGCTCGGCAGGTAGTGCTGCTCGATCGTGGCGGGGGGATACGGCGTGTCGTACCCGGTCACCCGAAGAACCGGGGCCTCCAGGTAGTCGAAGCAGTCCTCCACGATGCGCGCCACGATCTCGGCGCCCATGCCGAGCGTCATCGGCGCCTCGTGCACCGCCACGGCTCGACCGCACGCCCGGACGGTCTCGGCGAGCGTGTCGAGATCGAGCGGCACCAGCGAGCGCAGGTCGAGGACCGTGCACTCCGTGCCCTCCTGGCTCAGGCGCTCGGCCGCCTGCAGCGACCGGGCCACCATGGCGCCGTAGGTCACGATCACGCACTCCGAGCCCTCCCGGACGACGCGAGCCCGACCGATCGGCAACCCGTCCGCCGTGAGCTCGCCGGACTCCTTGCTCCAGTAGCGGCTCTTCGGCTCGAAGAAGATCACGGGGTCGGGATCGGCGATGGACTGCACGAGCAACGAGTACGCGTCGAGCGGCGTCGAGGGTGCGACGACCTTGAGGCCCGCGGTGTGCGCGTAGTAGGTCTCCGGGCTGTCGTTGTGGTGCTCCGCGCCGCCGTAGCCGCCGGCGAACGGGATGCGGATGACGATCGGCACCGTCTGCCGGCCCCGCGATCGCATCCGGTACTTCGCGATGTGAGAGATGACCTGGTCGAGCGCCGGGTAGGAGAACCCGTCGAACTGCATCTCCGCCACGGGATGCCACCCGGCGAGCGCCAGCCCGAGCGAGACGCCGGCGATGGCCGACTCCGCGAGCGGCGTGTCGTACACCCGCTCCGCTCCGAACTCCTCCTGGAGGCCGTCGGTCACGCGGAACACGCCGCCGAGCTTGCCGACGTCCTCGCCGAGGACGAGGGCGCGGTCGTCGTCGCGAAGCGAGTCGCGCAGCGCCTGGTTGAGCGCGGCGACCATGGTGACCTCACCCATCGCCGGTCACCTCGTCGCGCTGGCGCCGGAGGTGCTCCGGGAGGTCGGCGAAGACCCACTCGAACATCTCCTCGACCGGCCGGGGGCCCGATCCGACGACGCCCTCGCGGATCCGCAGCATCTCCTGGGTGGCCTCGTCCTCGAAGCGCGCCACGAGTCCCTCGACGTCCACACCTCTCGCATCCAGGAAGCGGCGGTACCGTTCCAGGGGGTCCTGCTCCTTCCACCTGGCGATCTCCTCCGCGGGCTGGTACCGGGACGCGTCGTCCGCCGTCGAGTGCGGGCCCAGGCGGTACGTCACGGCCTCGATCAGCGCCGGCGTGCCCTCGGCGCGGGCCCGTTCCGCCGCCTCCTTCGTGGCCTGGTACACCGCGAGCACGTCGTTGCCGTCCACCTGCACGGCCGGGAACCCGTAGGCCTCGGCCTTCTGCCAGATCGGCGACGCCGTCTGCTGCGCGAGCGGGACGGAGATGGCCCACTGGTTGTTCTGCACGAAGAAGATCACGGGTGTGTTCAGCACCGCCGCGAAGTTCCACGCCTCCTGGACGTCGCCCTCCGAGGTCGCGCCGTCGCCGAAGTACACGAGCGTGCATTCCTGCGCGCCGTCCTTGCGCCGCCCCATGGCGTAGCCCACGGCATGCAGCGCCTGCGATCCCACCGGCACGCTCACGTAGCCGAAGCGATGCTCGTTGGCGTCGTACGTGCCGCCGTGCCACGTGGCCCGGTAGAAATGCAGGTACTCCACGAGATCGATCCCCCGGACGAGCGCCGCGCCGAGCTCCCGGTAGGAGGGGAAGATGTAGTCGTCCTCGTTGAGGGCGAACGCGCTGCCGACCTGGGCGGCCTCCTGCCCGATGAGCGGCGGGTACACGGCGAGCTCGCCCTGACGCTGCAGCGCCGTGGCCTCGAGGTCGGCCCTGCGAACCGTGACCAGCAGGCGCAGGATCTCCTCGAGGTCCTCGTCCTTCAATCCGAGGTCGGCGGGATCGACGACCGCCGAGCCGTCCGGGGCGATGATCCGCCGCGGCTCGGTCACCGGTTGGGCACCCAGATCTGCCGCAGGCGGCCCACCCGTTGCGCGCGCCGCAGCGCGAACTCGTCGGCGGCCCGTCCCGTGGAGATGTCCTTCTCCTTGGCCCACTGGAAGATGTCACGCAGGGTCCGGTAGATCCCCTCGACCTGACGCATGGCGCGCTGGCGGTCGTAGCCCCGCAGCTCGTCGGCCACGTTCATGAGGCCCCCGGCGTTGATGATGTAGTCGGGCGCGTACAGGATGCCGAGCTCGCGGAGCTGCTCGCCGTGCTCGGGCGCCGCGAGCTGGTTGTTCGCCGCGCCGGCCACCACCCGGCACCGAAGCGACGGGATCGTGTCGTCGCGGATGATGGCCCCGAGGGCGCACGGCGCGAAGATGTCGCACTCCTCGGCATGGATCTTGTCGGGCTCGGCCGTGTCGACGCCGAACTCGCGCACCGCTCTGGCCACCGCGTCGACGTCGACGTCGGACACCACGACGCTCGCCCCGGCCTCGTGGAGGTGCTTCACGAGATGGAAGCCCACCTTCCCGACGCCCTGGACGGCGACGCGCCTGCCCCGGAGCGAGGCGTCCTTCCAGGCCTCCTCCGCACACGCGATGAGGCCCTGGTACACGCCCCACGCCGTGACCGGGGAGGGATCGCCCGAGCCACCCATGGCCGGCGACACGCCGGTGACGTGGCGGGTCTCCCGTCGGATCATGTCCATGTCGTCGCCGGTCGTGCCGACGTCCTCCGCGGTGACGTAGCGCCCGCCGAGGGAGTCGAGGAACCGGCCGTAGGCCCGCAGCAGCTCCTCGGTCTTGATGCGCTTGGGGTCCCCGATGATCACGGCCTTGCCGCCGCCGAGGTCGAGGCCGGCGGCCGCGGCCTTGAACGTCATGCCGCGTGCGAGACGCAGGACGTCGCGAAGGGCGTCCTCCTCCGTCTTGAAGGGATAGAAGCGTGTGCCGCCGAGAGCCGGGCCGAGGGTGGTCGAGTGGATGGCGACGATGCCGTGCAGCTCCGAGGAGGCGTCGTGGAAGAACACGACCTCCTCGAACTCGGCACCCAGCTCCGTGAACACGCCCATCAGCGAAGTAAGCCTACCGGGTTCCCCAGCGTGGCCGGCCGGGGCCGCGTGTCACTGGTCCATTGCGACCCGAGGCCTCGCGGTGAAGTGCCAATGACGTTCCGGTGACGCCGGTCGTGCACCGTCGGCACGACATCCCAATCTGGAGGGAGACGCTCCATGGCGCTCGGCTCGAATCGGAGTACGCACGAGGTTCCTCGCACGATCAGGGTCATCCCGGCGACGGTCACAGCGACGTTGCTCCTCGCGGTGATGGTGGTGACGCTCCCCTCGGCGGCCGCACTGACGCGCTCCGTTCATCGAGTCTCACCGGTCGGCCACTCGCGGGGCGGAGGACGGGGTGCACGAGCGTCCTCGGCCGACCGGCGTCGGGATGGCATCGACGAGCTGCGGCGGCTGCCGGTCGCATTCGGCTCGCGGCCGGCTGAGTCCGCTGCTTCCAGAACGGCCGGGATGAGCATATCGACTGCGTTGTCGCCTTCCGGCGCCAACCCCGTGACGGGGAGCCTCTGGACCGAGATCGGTCCGCAGCCGCTCACCACGAGCACGGGCGATCAGTGGGCCGGGGCCGTGCTCGATGTCGCCATCGACCCTCGCGGGAGCGCCGACAAGGTCATCTACCGCGCGACCGCGGGCGGGGTGTGGAAATCGACGGATGCCGGTGTCACGTGGGCGCCCAAGACCGATTCGATGCCCGCGCTCCCTGTGGGCGCGGTCGCGCTCGATCCCACGAATCCCTCCATCGTGTACGCCGGGACCGGGACATCGTTCGTCAGTCATACGCTCCTGCCCGACCCGGCCGGCATCTACCGGTCGGCTGACGGCGGTGAGACCTGGACCGTCGTCTCCGGGAGCAGCGCGCTCGTGAACGACTCGATCGCGGCGAGCGTGGATCGGATCGTCGTTCCCTCGTCCGGCGTCGTCCTCGCCGCCACCGACGAAGGGCTGTTCCGGTCGATCGACGGAGGCGAGCACTTCGGCAACGACGGTCCCTCGTTCAGCAACGGCGAGCCGGTGCTCGATGGGTACGTGACGGATCTTCATCTGGACACGCAGACCCCCTCGACGGTCTTCGCCGCCCAGGAGGGGGGCGGTCTGTGGAAGTCGACGGATGCCGGGGCGACGTTCTCCACGAACCTTTTCACGACGGCGACCGGGGCTCCCGATCCGAGCACGTACGGCTACATGTCGTTCGGGCAATCCACCACGGTCGGAGGGATGTCGAGCGGCAACACCATGTTCCTGTCGCTCTCCACGACGTGCGAGGGCAGCGGGGTGGGGTGCGACATCGCGGGGCTCTACAAGTCGACCGACGGCGGCGCCAGCTGGGTGTCCACGTCCGGGATCTTCGCCACGAACGACTCGTTGAATGAAGGCACGACATGCCAGTGCAACTACGACAACAAGGTCGCCGTGGACCCCCTCGATGCCAAGCGCGTGTACTTCTCCGACCAGAAGGTGTTCGTCTCCACCGACGGCGGTGCGACCTTCGACCCGACCGACTACTCGGGCTCCACGCATCCCCACTTCGACGTGCACGCGTTCACCTTCAGGCCCTCGACGCACCCGTCCTCGGGTTCGATCAGCACGTTCTGGCTCGGCTCCGACGGAGGCCTGTGGAGCAGCGATGATGGAGGCAGCTCGTGGACCTCCGCCAACGGGGGTGTCGCGACCAATCAGATGCTCTCGATCGACATCGGTCGCGGAAGCAGCGCGAACAGCGCCTACACGTACGGCGGCATGTGGGACGTCGGGTTCGCCGTGCACCCGCACTCGGGCCAGACCGGGCCCGAGTGGTACGACGGCCTGAACGCCGACGGAGTCGCCGTCGGGGTCGACGCCGGCACACCGACCACGGCGTACGCCGCCACGGGGGCCGACTACACGTTCCGGATGACCTCCGACGGGGGGACCACCTGGCAGGAATCGACGGACGGCGTGGGGGCAGGGCTCCCCGCCGTCGTCACACTCGTCGCGGTCGACCCCGCGATCGCCGGTCGTGTCTACGCGGCGGCCGGTTACACGGACGCCGACGGCAACAATCAGTCCAATTCGCTGTATGTCAGCACGGATTCGGGTTCGACCTTCACGAAGGTGCATACGTTCGACATCCCCTCGGGCGTGACCACGCTCGGTATCCGGGCCATCGCGGTGTCGCCGGTGGATTCCGACACCGTGTGGGTCGCCCTGAACGACGGTGAGCTCACCTTCACGAGCGACGCGCTGGTCGGGTCGGGTTCCCACTGGACGTCGGTCACGCCGCCCAGCGGGGTGATCACCAACCAACCCGTGCGAGCCATCGCCATCGACCCCACCAACTCCGATCGGGTCGCCATCGGCTACGGGGGTCTCTCGAAGAACCCGTCGACTCAGCCGGGGCAGCACGTCTTCCTGAGCTCCGACGCGGGCGCGGCGTGGACGGATATCAGCGGAACGAACGGCGGCCCGTCCAGCCTGCCCAACCTGCCGGTGAACTCGATCGTGATCGACGCGGGCACGACTCCGCACTCCATCATCGTGGCCGACCAGGGCGGCGTCGTCCGGACCGCCGACGGCGGTGCGTCGTGGCAGCGATTCGGTGTAGGCCTGCCGATCATCGACAGCACACAGCTTGCGCTGGACTCCAGCGTGAGTCCCCCGGTGCTCCGCGTCGCCACGTATGGCCGTAGCGTGTACGAGCTTGCGTCGCCGACCGGCCCCCTCCTTGCCGTCAACGGGGACCTCGCCTTCGACCGGGTGCCGGTGGGAAGGCGGGCCACCCGGGTCGTCCAGCTGTTCAACGTGGGCTCGGCGGACCTGCACATCCTGTCGTTTTCCCGGAGCGCGGGCTCGAACGAGTTCTCGGTGATCTCCGGGCCCTCCACGCCGGTCACGATCCCCCCCGGCGAGGAGCTCGACTGGACCGTGCAGTTCGCCCCCACCTCGGCAGGGGACGAGACCGCCGTCTTCACCGTGCAGTCCGACGACCCAACCCAGCCGACCTACGACATCCCCGCCTCCGGCACCGGGGTCGCCGGCATCGTCGAGCTCTCCGGCGACCTGGACTTCGGCACCGTGGCCCGGGGTACCACCACCACCCGTGCGGTGGCCATCCAGAACGTGGGCGAGGGCTATCTGCACGTGACGAAGTGGCGCATGGCCGGAAGCGACTGCCCGAGCTGCCCGGGAGGCAGGTCGTTCTCCACCGACGAGGCCTCCCCCACCTCCTCGGCGCCGCTGGAGATCGCCCCCGGCGAGCAGGTCACGATCCACGTGCGGTTCTCCCCTCCGGCCGACTCCGACGACCACCTGCGGGAGGCCGATCTGCACGTCGCCTCGGACGACCCGGATGACCCGGACGCCACACTGCACGCCTCGGGGCGGGCCGGGGTCCCGGTGACGGGCGTCTCCACGGCCTCGCTGAACTTCGGCGGGGTCCCGGTGGACGGCAGGACCGATCCGCACTTCCGCGACAAGATCGTGACCTTCTACAACCAGGCCTCGTGTTCGGGGTGCGACGCCCACATCACGGGGGTGTCGATCGCGCCGAGTTCGGGCACGAGCCCCGACGACTTCGAGCTCGTCGACCCGCCCGGCCCCGGCTCCACGGTGGGTGCAGGCAACCACCTGGACATCACGGTGCGGTTCGATCCCACGAACCTTGACGACCGATCGGCCACGCTCACGATCACGTCGGACGATCCCGCCACGCCGACGCGCACGGTCTCGCTCACCGGCAGGGGCCTCGTCCCCGGGATCGCGACGCCGAACGGCAACGTCCTCGCCTCGGCGACCGATGGGGGCAACGCCCTGATCTTCCCGCCCACCGTGATCGACCCGGTGTGCTCGCCCGTGTGCGGCAGGATGCTTTCCGAGCCCTACACGAACTCCGGGCAGGCCGAGCTCATCGTGGACGGCGTGGCCTTCTCGGGCTCCAGCGCCTTCTCTGGGCCCGGGGCCACGTCGCCTCCTCAGCGCTACGCGCCGAACGGCGGCGGCAGCGAGGCCGTGATGTTCGACCCCACCACCGTGGATCGGCGGATCACCGGGCAGGTCACCTTCACCGACAACCTAGGGACCGGCCACGAGCCCCTCGACGCGTCGCCCATCACCCGGACCGTGGCTTTCTGTGGGGAGGGGGCGGGCCGGGGCATCCGGGTCCTCGCCCAGGACGCGAACGGGAGCCCGTTCACCCAGCTCAAGTCGCTGAAGCTGGTGTCCCACGGGTTCCACAGCAACGTGAACCTGAACATGAAGAACCTCTCGCGAGTGTCACTCTCGCCACCCACCACGTGCCTACCCGTCATGTACCAGTACGAGAATCAGAACCTGCCGAACACCGACCGGGCCGGCAACCAGGGCGCCTACTACGACCTCACCGTCACGGTGGGCAATCAGTCGAAGACCCTGTCGTTCAGCCTCGCCGTGAACGAGTTCAAGACGATCGTCATGACGATCCCGTAGCAGAGCAACTCGAGGAGGGGGCGGCCGGCTCGCTGCCCCCTCCTATAATCCCCGGGCGAACGATGTTCCCGGTCGCCTACCTCCGCGTGTTCCAACCCCTCGACGCGTTTCCGGCCGAGGAGCGGAGCCATTGGGAGCGCTACATCGTGGCCGGGGGGCACTCGCCCCCACCGAGACCCGTCTACCGGGAGCGATCCACCGCGCCGGAGGGCAGCCTCGGCCTGCTCTCCTCCGCCGAGGGTGATCACGCCGACCTCCTGCTCGAGGAGGGCCGGTACTTCGTGTGCCCGTGGCGGACCAGGGTACGCATGCTGGCCAGCCTGCTCTCGCTCCGCGAGACGACGCCGCCCGACGTGGTGGACGCCCTGGTGTCGGAGGCCGACGCGCGGCGGGCGGCTCGCGAGCTCGCACGGATGCGGCGGCGGGGCGCCACGGCCGTGCCTTTCATCCTCCAGAGCGCCTGGCACGTCCCGGTGCGGTGGTTCGTGCTGTTCGGCGACGACGACCGACGGCTGGTCGAGGAGGAGAGCGGGTACCGCCTGAGCTACCGGACGACCGCCGCCCGGGCGCGCAAACGGGTGGAGCACGCGCTCGGGATCCTTCGACGCTCCGAGCTCGCCCCGCTGGCCGACCTGGTGGGGGACCTCGGGCGGTGGCTGGCGGCGTTCGCCCCGGCCTCGATCGTGCAGCTCGAGTACGCGTCGGTGTCGGGGCTGTTCACGTGGGACGAGCTCGACAACGACCACAGCGCCCGCGAGGTCCAGGACTCCGTCGAAGCCCTCGGGTCCGGCGATCTCCCCCGGTCGGTGGCCATGTACCAGTCCGTGGCGGCCCGCTGGGCCGAGGTTCGCAGCCACGAATCCCTGAACTGACCCTCCAGGGGACCATGCGGGACTAGTCATTTCGGGCTATGCCAAATTGACCCATTTTGTCTATGTCCAAACTCGTGCTGCTTCGCACACAATGTCCGCAATCGGCCCGGAGGGAAGACATGAAGGCAGACAACTCGGAGAAGCTGCTCACCCCGTCAGAGGTCGCCGCCCTGTTCCGGGTGGACCCGAAGACGGTCACGCGCTGGGCGAAGGCCGGCAAGTTGTCTTCGATCCGGACGCTCGGCGGCCACCGCCGGTATCGCGAGTCGGAGATCCGCGAGCTCATCGAGGTCTCCTCGCAGGAGTGACGTTCAAGCCCTGAGGAGCCCCGGGAGCGGCTCCTCAGGGCAGCGCCCCTTCCAAGGCTGGTCCGCTCGGGGAACGCGAGGGGGGTCCCCCGGGCGGATGGAGCCGATCGTGAGCGAAACGCCGAAGGCCCTGCGGGGCCTTCTTCTTCGTACGGCCCCGGGCCCTATGCCATCTTGTCGGCTTCGACCAGGGCCTCGGCCTCAGCAGCGCCACGGGCGTACTCCCGGTCGTCTTCCACCACGTTCGAAGAAGGCTCCTGGTCGCGCTTCGTGATGCTCAGGTAGGTCACCACGCCGAGGATCGTCGCCAGGAAGATCACGGTGGTGCCCACGGTTCCCACGCCGAGACCCCCGCCGCGCCGCCCCTGCGACAGGAGATCACCCATCGACGCTCCGAGCGGCCGGGTCAGGACGTACGCGATCCAGAATGCGAGCACGGGGCCGATGCGCCGGAAGGCGAACGCGACGCCGACGACCGCGATCGCGCCGCCGAACAGCACGGCCGAGACGGCGTAGCCGAGGTTGAGTCGCTCCGAGAGGAGGTCGCCCGCCGCGGTGCCCAGCGCGAAGGTGAACAGGATGGCGAGCCAGTAGAAGGCCTCTCGCCTTCTGGTGAAGATGCTGTGGATCGAGAGGGTCCGCTCGCTCGCGTACCACGCCACGAATGTGGCGGCGAGCGCGACCGAGAACGCGATGGTCGTGGTCACCAGGCTGACCCCGAAGTTGTCCGAGAGGTTGTCCGTGATGAGGGTACCGACGATGCTGATCAGGACGACCGCGAGCCAGTAGATCCCGGGGATGTACCGTCGGGCCCTGACCTGGAAGACCAGCGACGCGATGAGCAGCGCCGTCATGACGTACGTCGTTACCGTGAGTCCGAGGTTCAGGGTGCCGCCGAGGAAGTCGGCCGCGGTCTCGCCCACGGTGGTGGCGAGGACCTTGATGATCCAGAAGAAGACCGTGACTTCGGGAACCTTGCTGAGCATCCGGACCAGTCGCGGACGCGTGGGTCCTCCATCGGATTGCTTGCCGATCATTGGCCGTGGCCGTAGCGAGCGCGTGAGCATCCATACCTCCTGTCGTGAACGAAGCGATGTCGCGGGCGAACGAAGTGCACCGTACCCGGCGCTCCATGAGATAACGCTGAGAGTTCGACCTGTGCCAGACGGAATGCGATCCCCTCAGCGGTACACGCCGTTGTGCCCGATGCTGTGCGCACCCGGCTCGGGGAAGAACGACAGTCCGTGCGGCCCTCGCCCGACGATGATCGATCGGATGACCCGCCCCGTCGTGGTCGAGATGATGGAGACCGTGTCGCCGAATCGATTCGACGCCCACAGCTGCGTGCCGTCCGGTGAGACCTGGAGCATGTCGGGGCTCCCCCCGACGTGCCAGGTGCGAACCACCCGGCGCGTGGCGAAGTCGATGACGGAGACCGTTCCGGCGATGCGGTTGCTGAGGTAGAGCGACGTGCCGTCCCTGCCGACGGCGAATCCGTGGGCTCCCGTCCCCGTCGGGATGAAGGCGATCTGCCGCATGGATCTCGGATCCACGACCGACACGCCGCCGAGGCCCTGGTTCGCGACGTAGAACACGCGTCCGTTGGGGGAGACCTTCACGTCGACTGGCCTACCGCCGACGTCGAGGGTCCCCGTGACCTTCATCCTGCGGGTGTCGACCCGGACCACGATCCCGCTGTACTCGCAGCTGACGAGAAGGAACCGACCGGTGGCGGAGAAGTCCATGTGATCGACGCCCGGCCACGGGATCGGAACGAGCCCGAGGATCCGCCACGTGTGGGGGTCGCGGAACTCGAGGAGGTGCGCGGCCTCGGCGACCACGATGGCCTTCGTCCCGTCCGGCGTGAAGTACAGGTTGTAGGGCGTGGAGACCCGGATCGCCCGTCCCAGCCTGCCGGTCCGGGGGTCGATGACCTGGAGGAGACCCGCTCCGGCATTGTCGACGTAGAGGTGCCGGAGGTCCCACGACGGCGTGATGTGGTGCGGTTCGCCTCCCACGGTGATGCGCCGGATCACGCGGTACGTTCGCGGGTCGATCTCGTCCACCGTGCCGTCGAGGGTGTTCGGCACGTACACGCGCGGGCGGATGCCGGCCACCGCCGGGCTGAACCTGCCCCTCCCGTCGGCGGCGTACACGCCGGCCCTCCGATGCTGGTCCGCGGTGGTGAGATCGCGGTGCGCCGCCTGCCGGGGATGGCTGTGTCGCTGGAGTCCGCGCCGTGCACGCGCGGTGGGCGGCGACACATGTGCAGCGTGCCGCGAGGCCGAGGCAGCGCGGCTCTCGGTGAACTCGTCGGCGCCCGCGACGACGCAGCTGGCGATCACGCCGGCCGCGCTGATCGCCACGAGCAACCGGCGCCGGCGGCGCCATCGCGATCGTCGGTGGTTGCGCGAGCGAGGCGCGGCTCGGCGGCCGGGAGGCGGGCTAGAGGTCACGGAGGATCTCCACAGCCGGGCGACGGGTGGCGCGAAGCGTCGCGATCCCCGCTGCGGTCGCCGCGAGCGCGATGCCGGCGCCCACCGTCGCCAGGTAGGCCCAAGGCCACGACAGGTGTTGCGGCGGTGGATCGAACACGCCCGTCAGGATCTTGACGACGACGAAGGCCAGCCCCCACCCGGCGAGCGCGCCGAAGACCACCCCGCCGACGGTGACGAACCCGGCCTCGCTCCAGACGAACGCGGCGAGCTGGCGGGACCTCGCCCCGACGAGGGACGTGATGGCGAAGGTCCGGCGACGCTCGGCGAGGCCGAGCGCGAGCACGACCCCGGCCGATGCCGCGCCGATGACGATGGCGAACGCGAGCTCGAGGCGCGTCAGGCCGGAGAGGTCGATGGCGGTCAATCCGGAAAGCGTGATCTTCGCCTGCGACTCGATGTCCCGGACGTTCGCGCCGGAAGCCGGGCCGAGCAGGCCTCGCACGGCGGCCGCGACGGACCGCGGCGGCGCGCTCGTTCGGATCAGGAGGGTCTGGGCTGCAGCCGACCCCGTCCGCCGCGCGATGTAGGAGGCATTCGCCACGATGAAGGAGTCGCGCGGCGCCGTGGGGAACTCCCGGACGATCCCCACGTAGTGGAAAGGCACCACGTGGTACCGGTGATCCCGGGTCAGCTGGAGCCGCAGGCGCAGCAGGTCGCCCGGCTGGAGACGGAAGTCCAGCACGGTCTCGTCCGACACGAGGACGCCGTCCGGTCGCGAGGCGAGCGTCGCGAGCGCGGCCGCCGCGTCGCCCCCGGCGAAGAACGCGTCGGACATGTTCGTGGCGGATCCGATCGTCGAGGGGTCGATGCCGTAGAGGTCCTGGAGGTCGTTGCCGACGTAGGCGAACCGGTGCTGCATCGGTTGGGCCGCCACGACGCCGGGCAGCTTCTCGACCCGCTCGGGCAGGTTCGATGGAAGCCCGCTGAACCCCGCCGTGGACACGGTCACGTCCGCTCCGTTCGTGAGCTGGGCGTCGACGCGCGCCTGGGCCTGGTACGTCGTGTCGAACACCGCCGTGGAGAGGGCGAAGGCGGTGGCGAGCGTCATGATCACGACGCCCCGCCCCAGCAGCCTGGCCTGACGCGACATCGACGCCGCGACGACGCCCGACAATCCCGCAGCGAGAGGCCGGACCGCCCGTGCCAGCGCACGGCGCCCCCGCGAAAGCGCGGCGACGGAGAGGCGCCACGTGCACAGCGTCGCGCCGATCCAGAGCAGGACGGGCGCGAGAAGCGTGAAGGACGAGACGGAGATGGTCGGGACTCCCTCAGGCGCCAGGAGCACGCGGTAGCCGTTCCGGACGGCCTGCCAGAACACGAGCCCCGCGGCGACGAGCGCGACGACGTCGAGGTAGAGGCGGGCCCACGTCGGCCGGGGAGCCGACCCGATCGCGGCCTGAGCGCCCCGCACCGTTAGGGTCCGAGCGTCGCGCCACGACGGGACGACGATCCCGGCGGCGGCCACGGCGAGTCCGGCCGCGCCGCTGCCGACCGCCCAGGCGACCGCTTGTCCCGGCGTCGCGCCGAAGGCGAAGCTCCCGAAAGCGAGCTCTCCGGCGATCGCCGCGCCCGCGAATCCGAGCGCGACCCCGGCGACCCCGACCGCGGCGGCCTCCGCGAGCGCGAGCCCGAGGAGACGGCGCGGCGACGCCCCGCGGATCCGGAGCAGGCTCTGCTCCCGGCGCCTTCGATCCCCTCCGGACGCCGCGAGGATGCCGGTCAGCACGGCGGCCAGCAGGGCCGCCGGGACGCCCAGGAGCAGGAACAGGAGCTCTGCGTACGTCGCATCCGTCCTCGCTGCATCGAGCCGCGCTGCCAGGTTGTCGCCGACCACGCCCTTCCCGGCCAGGCGAGCCTCGAGGTTCCTCGCTCTCGCCAGGACGTCGGCGAAGGCGGCGGAGGGATCGGAGGGCAGCGAGGGATCGAGCTTCACGTGGACCTGCGTCTGTGCCGCCGTCGGCAGGGCTGCGGCGGTGGGGTCGAACAGCCGGTGCCAGGTCATCGACGGCAGGATCACGACGTTGTCCGGAGGAGCCCGCAGCCCCCCGCCCGGGGCCGCTCCCACGGCCTGGAAGAGGGAGTCCGCCTGCGGGAGGTCGATCACACCCTGCACCCGAACGGAAGCCGGCTTCGACCCCGGCCTCCGGATCCGCACGACGCTTCCGGGCGCCGCGTGGAGGTTCGCCGCGGTCTGCTGCGCGAGCAGCACGCCGGACCGCGATCCCACCAGCGGACGGATCTCGCCGGGGAACGTCGTCGCGTAGTCCCTCGGGATGCCCAGGACCTGGCCGGGGCCCGTTGTCTGCACCGTGGCGCCGCTGCGGGCCTGCAGCCCCGTCGTGTCCGCGTACTCGACCGGGCGGACGGCGGCGATCCCCGGTGCCGAAGCGATCACCGATCGAGCCCGCGCCACGTTGGTTCCGGGCTCGAGACGGACCTGCCAGTCGACGGGAAGGCCCGCCGATGCGAGCGCGGTCATCCCGGCCCGGCTCACGCTGAAGAACGCGCCGAGCGAGGCCGTGATGGTCACGACGAGCGCGACGCCAAGTGTCGTCGCGATCAGCCGCCCGGTGCGGCGGCGAACGAGCCCGGCGACCCACGTCAGGGTGAGGATGCGACCCTCTCCCCCGTGAGCAGCCGTCCGTCGCGAAGCATCCATCGGTCGGCCATCCGCCCGGCCACCGATCCGTCGTGCGTGGCGACCACCAACGCCGCGCCGCTCTCGCCGGCCCCGGCCAGGAGCCCATCGATCACGCGTTGTCCGGTGACGCGGTCCTGCTGGCCGGTCGGCTCGTCCGCGAGGATCAGAGCGGGCTCGCCGGCGAGCGCCCTGGCCACGGCTGCCCGTTGCTGCTGGCCGCCAGAGAGCTCCTCCGGCAGCTTTGCGGCGACGTCCTCGAGGTCGAACCGAGCGATCAACCGGGCGGCCTCGGCATCGGCCTCGCTCTCGGGGCGGCCCATCAACAGCAGCGGCAGCGCCACGTTCTCCAGGACCGTCAGTGCCGGGACCAGGCTGGGCCCCTGGAACGCCACCCCGACCCGGCCCGGTCTGAGGTGGACGGGCGGACCGAGGGCCGGCCACTCGATGCTCCCCGAGGTCGGACGATCGAGCCCGGCCACGAGGTGCAGCAGCGTCGACTTCCCGCTGCCCGACGGCCCAATCAGTGCCAGCCGTTCGCCGGGGTACATCTCGAAGGTGGCGCCGACGAGGGCAGAGACCGACCGGGTGTCCCGGCCGAACGTCCGGGTGAGGTCGATCGCTCGGACCACCGGCTCAGTCAGCGGACACCCGCCCGTCCACGAGCCGCATCACCCGGTCCGCCGCGCCGGCCACTCGCTCGCTGTGCGTCGCCACGAGCACGGCTCCGCCCTCCCGCGACCGCATCAGCAGCAGATCCAGGATCCGGGCCTCGTTCTCGCCGTCGACCTCGCCGGTGGGCTCGTCGGCCACGAGGAGCGCGGGATCGTTGGCGAGCGCCACGGCGAGTCCCGCTCGGGCGACCTCACCCCCCGAGAGCGTGGCGGGGGTGGCCGACGCCCTGTCCTCGAGCCCGAGGGCCACGAGGAGCGCGTCGATGCTCTTCCCCTCCCGCCCGCGGCGCGCCAGTGTCCGGGCGATCGCCACGTTCTGCGCCACGGTGAGATGTTCGAGGAGGTTGCCGGACTGCTGCAGGACCCCGATCCATCTCGCTCGCAGGGACGCCCGCAGGGCCTCGGGCCGTCGCGTGATCCGGTTTCCGGCGACGACCACGTGCCCGCCGTCGGGCTCGTCCAGTCCGGCCACGCACGCCAGGAAGGTCGACTTGCCACTGCCGGAGGGGCCGACAACCGCGACCGTCTCTCCCGGCGAGACGCTCAGCGAGACGCCCCGCAGCGCGAATGTCTCGTCGTCGCCGGCGTGAAAGAACCGGTACAGCTCGTGCGCCTCGACGGTCGGTCCGCTCACGTCCACCGGAAGCTCTCCGCGACCAGCCGCCAGGGATCGACGTTGTCGGATCCCACGGGTCCCGACAGCGTCACGACGGCTTCCACCCCGCTCTTCCAGAGCTCGAAGCGAAGCACCTCGAGGCGGTACTCCTTGCCGGTGACGGCGTTCGGCGTGCTGTTCGCGTCGTACGTGATGACGATGGCGCGCGGCACGCTCAACCGGACGTCGATCGGCGCCGTGCTGTAGGGGATGGAGCAGGAGGGGGCGCAGGTCAGCACGTCGTGCAGACGGAATGCCCGCTCCGTGCCACGCAGGTCCTGAACGTCGATCGATCTCGCCGATCGCTCCGTCGGCTCGGAGCTCACCCGTCTCCACGACAACGAAACCGCGTTGAGCTTGTCGGAGAAGGTCACGCTCGATCCCGATGTGCGCCTGGCCCATCCCTCCGGGACCCGCAGGACGATGTGCCCGCCGTCGGCGCGGAAGGGGACGAACACGGTGCTGTCGGGGATGTCCCCCGGCGGGTTGCTCTCGGCCGGCACCGGCTGTTCCGTGGGGAGCGGGGCGGACGACGTGTGCCCATGGGGCGGCGGGCCGCTCGAGCCGCCAGAGCTCTCCGCGGGCGAGGCGGTGGGCGACTGACCCCCACCGCTTCCGCAGGCGGCGAGGGGAACGAGGATCGCCACGGCGAACAGGCGGCGGAGCGGTCTCGGCGGCATCGGCGCTGCTCCCTTCGGTCGACACCGTCCGGTCTACTCGCCCGTTCATGAGAGCAGGGTGAGAGACCATCCGGCTCCCACGAACTCTCATCGTGTTCTCATGAACCGAACGGCACCCTTCTCGAGGCGCATGCGAATCCTCCTGGTGGAAGACGAGATCAAGATGGCGAGGGCCATCCGTCGCGGCCTGGAGCAGGAGGGGTACGCGGTGGACGTGGTGAACGGGGGCGAGGAGGCCGTGTTCCAGGCCACCGAGAACGACTACGACGCCCTCATCCTCGACGTGATGCTTCCCGGCCTCGACGGCTTCGAGGTGTGCCATGCCCTTCGCGGCCGCGGGCGCTGGGCGCCGGTGGTGATGCTCACCGCTCGCGACGCGGTCGAGGATCGCATCCGGGGGCTCGACGTGGGAGCCGACGACTATCTCGTGAAGCCGTTCGCGTTCGGCGAGCTCCTGGCCCGTCTCCGCGCGCTGATCCGTCGCGGCGCGCAAGAGCGTCCGACCGTGCTCGAGGTGGAGGACGTCGAGCTCGACCCGGCTGCGCACCGCGTGAGCCGCGCCGGTCTACATGTGGAGCTGTCGGCGAGGGAGTTCGCACTGCTCGAGTACCTGATGCGGCACTCGGGCCGGGTGCTCACCCGACGCCAGATCCTCGAGCACGTCTGGGACTACAACTACGACGGGTTGTCGAATGTCGTCGACGTCTACGTTGGCTACCTGCGCAAGAAGATCGAGCGGCCGTTCGGCCGGCCGATCATCAGGACCGTCCGCGGCGTCGGCTACGCCATCGGTGGTCCATGAGCCTCCCTATCAAGGTCCGGTTGACCGCCTGGTACGTCATGTTGCTCGGCGTCCTCCTCCTCGCGCTGGGGGTGTTCCTGCTGGTGCGACTCCGTTCCGATCTCGTCTCGGGGATCGACCGCTCGCTCGATGCTCGGGCCGCCCAACTGGAGCTCGGCGGGGAATCGACGACCGGTGAGAGCGATCTTCCCGATCTCGGGGACACGTCTGCCGTCGCCGTCCGCGGCGGTGAGGTGGCCGCGCAGTTGATCTCGGCGTCCGGGCGAATCGTGGAAGCGGGCGGGGACGTGTCGGTCGCGGGCCATCCGCTCATCGGCCGGGCAGAGCTGGCCCGGGCCGCGTCGGGTGGCATCGTCCGCGCCACGACCATCCTCGGGCGCGACCGTGAGCCGTTCCGCGTGCTTGCGGTCCGCATCGAAGGGAGCCGTCGTGTGTTGGCGGTCGCCGAATCGCTCGAGCAGGTCGACCGCTCCGTGCACCGGCTGCTGGTGCTCATGCTGCTTGCCGGGCCCGCGGTGCTTGCCGCGGCGGGCGCGGGAGGGTGGGGACTCGCGCGTAAGGCCCTTCGTCCCGTGAGCACGATGACCGAGGAGGCGGCCGCGATCGGCGTCGACCGCCTCGACGAGCGCATCGCGGTCCCGGGGACGTCCGACGAGATCGAGCGGCTGGGCCGAACGTTGAACGCCATGCTCGACCGGCTCGAGCGCGGGGTCGCGGAGAAGCGCGGCTTCCTGGCCGACGCATCCCACGAGCTGCGGACCCCCCTCGCGGTGATGCGCGCCGAGATCGACGTCAGCCTTCGATCGGGAGACGTGTCGCCGGCCGCCCGGGAGGTGCTGGAGAGCTCGGCGGAGGAGGTCGATCGGATGACCGCGATCGTGGAGGACCTGCTCACGCTGGCCCGGATCGACGAGGGCAGGATGCAGCTGCTCCGCGCTCCGGTCCCGCTCGGGACCATCGCCGAGGACGTCGCCGGCAAGCTGCGGCCGATCGCGGAGGCGAAAGGCCTCCGCCTCGACGTCTCCGGCGACGGCGCCACCGTCGAGGGGGACCACGAGCGCCTGCGACAGGCGGTGACCAATCTCGTGGACAACGCGGTGAAGTTCACGCCCTCGGGAGGCCGGATCCGGATCGCGAGCTGGCATCGAAACCGGCAGGCCGGGATCACCGTGACGGATTCCGGACCGGGCATCCCCTCGGATGCCCTCCCGCGCATCTTCGAACGTTTCGTGCGAGTGGATCACTCGAGGTCGAGGGACGCGGGGGGCAGCGGTCTCGGACTCGCCATCTGCAGGGAGATCGTCGAGGCCCACGGGGGGAGCGTGTGGGCGGAGAGCGATCCCGGGCGGGGCAGCTCCTTCTCGCTCTCGATCCCCGAATCCGATTGAGCGCCTCAAGAGGGGCACGCTACGGGTGATCGGGCCCGGCTGGGCTCGCGGCGGCGGGAATCTCCTCCGAGAGCGGAAGCTCGATGCGTACGGTCAATCCGCCGCCCTGGGTCGGCGCCAGCGAGACGGACCCGCCCTGAGCCTCGACGAGCCGGCGAGCGATGGGCAGCCCGAGACCTCCGCCCCGCGTGGTTCGGGCGCGAGCCGGGTCGGCCCGGAAGAATCGATCGAACGCGCGCTCCCGATCCGTGGGGTGCATACCCGGGCCGTGGTCCACGATCTCGACGCTCGCCGTGCGATCCCCCTTCGCGGAGACGATCTCGGCTCTTCCTCCTCCGTACACGGCGACGTTCTCCAGGATGGCGTCGAGTGCGGCCGCGGTGGCGACCGGGTCGGCGCGCACTGCAGGATCCTCGTGCGAACGGATCTCTGTCCGTAGTCCGTATGCCACCTCGGCCCGTCGAGCGGCGCTCCGGCAGATGGACGAGAAGCCACAAGACCGCGTCGCCAGCTTGAGCGCGCCGCTGTCGGCGCGCGCCAGCAGCAGCATCCGCTCCGTCAGCCCGGTGAGGTAGTCGATCTCGCCCAGAACCTCTCCGGACAGGTCTGACCCGTCCTCGCCCAGCACTTCCACCCCCGCGCGGATGAATGCCAGGGGGCTCCGGAACTCGTGCGAGGCGTCCGCGGCGAAGCCCGCCTGCGCCTCGTAGGCGCGACGCACCGGCCGGGCCGCTCGTCCGGCGAGCCACCAGCCGGCGATCACGCTCGCGGCGACGGCGGAGAGACCGCCGAGAAGAAGGAGCAGTCGCACACGATGCAGCAACGACTGCTCGGCGACGAGCGATCGGCCGGCGACGACGATCGCGATGAGCCGTCCCGCTCTCCTGGCCGGGATGGTGACCACTCGCACCGGCTCGCCGGCGACCCGCAGGTCGAGCATCGGCTGGCCCTGCGGATGCAGCCATGTCATGGCGGGCTCGTCTCGATCGACCGGGCGCCCGTCGGGCAGGAACACCTCCACGCGTACTCCGAGCAGTGATGGCACATCGGAGTCGGGCGGGTGGACGGCGCTGCCGGTCGCGGCCACGTACCCGGCGGCCTCGCGGCCTGCGCCGACGATCTCCGCGGTCGCTTCGCGATCCAGGCTGCGCTGCAGGAGGACGAACCCCACCCCCCCGAGGATGAGCAGGATCAGCGCGATGACGGCACCGTGCGAAAGGGCCATCCTTGCCCGCAGCGAGCGGAAGAGTCCCGGTGCGTGCACCTTCCGCCGGTGCGCGGAGCGGGGCCGCTCACCGCCCGATCGCGTAGCCAACTCCCCGAACCGTCTCGATGAGGTCCGAAGCTCCCGCTTCCTGGAGCTTCCTCCGCAGGTAGTGGACGTACAGGTCGACCACCTTCGTGCGAGCGTCGAATGAGAAGTCCCAGACGTATTCCTTCAGATCGGCGCGGGTGAGGACGCGGCCCCGGTGCCGGAGCAGGCATTCGAGAAGATCGAACTCCTTCGCCGTGAGCTCGACGGGGGTGCCGTTCACCCTGACACGTCGAGCGGCCGGCTCGAGGACGAGTGGGCCGAAACGCAAGCCACGGTCCCGTCCCAGCCTCCGCGTCAGCGCTTCGATCCTCGCGAGCAGCTCGTTGAAGGCGAAGGGTTTGACCAGGTAGTCGTCGGCACCTGCTCGAAGGCCCTCGACGCGATGCTCGACGGCGTCCCGCGCGGTAAGCATCAGCACCGGGACGTGGATACCGTGTTGCCGGAGCGTGCGAACGAGGGTCACGCCATCGAGCTCCGGCAGCATCACGTCGAGGACCACCACGTCGAACGGGCTCGACGTGGCCTGCCGCAGACCCTCCGGTCCGGTGAAGGTGGGCACCGCCTCGTAGCCCTCGGTCACGAGCCGCTCGGCGATCAACGAAGCCAGACGATGGTCGTCCTCGACCAGCAGGATGCGCACCGACCCATGTTCCGCTATCCGAGCGCGTTTGGACGAGATCCTTACCGTTTCCAAACCCCGCTCTGGATCTCCTCCAATCGGCGCCGAGGAGACTGGACGGGTGAGCAGCCGGCATGCTCGTGGATCGCCGGCGGCGGGACTCGTGATGAGCTGGCGCCAGCAGCCCATCGCCATCCGGCTCCTGCGCGCCTTCCTCGGCGTGACCTTCGTGTACGCGGGTGTCCAGAAGCTCGCGGACCCGCACTTCCTCGCGGGGGGTGGGCCGACGTTCATCGGCGAGCAGCTCCGTGGGTTCGCGCGGGGCAGCCCGATCGGGGGCGTGCTTCGCGCGCTGGCCCACGCGCCGGTGGCGACGGGACTGGCCGTAGCGTTCGCTGAGACGGCGGTCGGATCGGCCACGCTCCTCGGCGTGGCGAAGAAATCCGCCGCCGCCGCCGGGTTTGTGATCAGCATGGCGTTGTTCCTCTCCGCCACCTGGCACGTGCGTCCGTACTTCCTCGGCTCGGACTCGATGTACGCGGTGGCGTGGGCCGCGTACGGCGTCTCCGGGTGGGAGACCGAACGCAGGGCTGCCGTGATCGAGTCGCCGCGACCGTCCCGGCCGTCCCGGCCGTCGCCGGATGAGCTGTCACGCCGGCGATTCATCCGGGGCGGTGTGGTGGTGGCATCGAGCCTGCTGCTCGGCGCATTGGCAAAGGCGGTGAGCAGGGGTGCGGGCTCTTCGGCTGCGGTGGGCCAAGGGATCCGTACTCCGACGTCGCCGAGGACACCGGCGCCGTCGCGGCCGGCGCCGAGTACCTCGTCGGCGCCGGCGGGAACACAGATCGTGGCGCTCGACAAGCTGCAGGTCGGCTCGCCGATCGCCTTCCAGGGACCGGCCGGCCAGCCCTGCGCGCTGTTCCGGCTGAGCCAGAACGACGTGGTGGCATTCAGCCGCATCTGCACCCATGCGGGGTGCGAGGTGGGATATGACCCGGGGAGCCGTCTACTGGTCTGCCCGTGTCACGGCGCCGAGTTCGATCCCGCGCGCGGCGCTGCGCCGGTCGCCGGCCCCGCTCCTGTGCCGCTGCGGCGGATCAACGTCACCATCGATACGACCACCGGCGAGGTGGTCCTCCCGGCCTGAGGGGTGTGTGGCGAGGGGCAGAATCGAACTGCCGACACCGCGGTTTTCAGCCGCGTGCTCTGCCAACTGAGCTACCTCGCCTTACCTCCGCGATCTTCGTCCTCTTGCGGGCCTGAGGGGATTTGAACCCCCGACCTCGACCTTGACAGGGTCGCGAGCACTCCAGACTGCTCCACAGGCCCATCTTTTGGTGCTTGTTCCGTGCCCCCAACGGGATTCGAACCCGTGTCTCCGCCTTGAAAGGGCGACATCCTAGGCCGCTAGACGATGGGGGCAAACGGCGTCCCCGCTCATCACGTCATCCCGTCCGGGGCAACGTCCAGAGTATAGCCGCAGGGGTGTTCGCCCCCGATCGGGCTCAGGGGTCGAGCGTCACGAGGCGGTCGCCGACCCGGAGGTCGGATCCCTCAGCGCACTCCAGCACGTGCCGGGCCCGCCGGCGGGGGAGGGTCACGCGCCGAGGCCCGAGGTGTCCGATCTCGACGACCGTGAGGTCGTCGTCCAGCCAGGCCACGGTCAGCGGCACCCGCATGCCGAACGTGTGGATCGACGTGGCGCCGCGGATGAGGAACGCTTCCCGACGCCCGATCTCATCGCGACCCCGCAGGCCGCGGATGCGCTCACGGCGGTGGGTCGGCACCTGCACCCGCCACCGGGTGCCCCTCGGGTCCACCAATGTCTCCGAGTCCAGGGGTCGCCTCCAGCCGCGCCTCGATGCCGGTCACGCCGCGGGGGGAGGACATCACCGTACAGCTCGATACCGACGATCTTGGAGTCGGCTCCGAGATCCGGGACCATCGCTGCTATCAGGAAACGGCCCAGGATCGGCGCTCCCACCACAGGATCCAGTCCCGGCCAGACATGCTGCCTCGAGCCCGGGGCCGTTCGGAGCCCGGGTCCTCGCGCAGGGCGCGGACCGTGCCGTCGGCCAGGACCACCGCGACGGGCTGGGGGCCCGGGGCGCCGGGTCCGGCCGCCGCCATCAGCAGGGCCTGCGTGGCGTCGGGGTGGAGGAGCGGGCTGTCGTTTCGATCCTGCTTCCGCTCGGTGGAGCGCCTCGCCGGTCGCTCGCGCCGGGTATGCGCCCACGGGACCGTCCTGACCGTGTCCAGTCTCATGGCTGCTGCGTCCATGTCCCTCTCCTTTCGTCCTGCTCAGACCGTCTTTCTGAGACCGTCTGTTTTGGATGGTCTGAAGTGTAGGGTAGGATTCCCTGGATGTCAAACGACAAACTCACCTCCACCTCGTACGTGGTCCTGGGCTCGATCGCCATGCTCCGGCGGGCCACCTCCTACGACCTGAAACGCCTGGTGGGGATGTCGATCGGGCACTTCTGGACCTTCCCGCACTCCCAGCTCTATGCGGAGCCCGAGCGGCTCGTCCGGTTGGGGCTCCTGACCGAGGACCGCGAGACGGGCGGCAGGCGCCGGCGCGTCTACTCGATCACGGAGGACGGGGAGAAGGAGCTCGAGGACTGGCTTCGCGATCCCCGGACCGACCCCGCGGAGGTCAGGTACCCGGCGACGCTGAAGCTCTTCTTCGGCAACCTCGTCGATGGCGAGGCCGTCGTGAGTCTGGCCAAGCAGCAGATCGAGGTCTCCGAGGGCCTGCTCGACGAGTATCGGCGGATCGAGGACCAGTTCTCCGAGGTGACGGGCCTCGAGTACCAGATGGCGACCCTTCGCTGCGGCATCGCCGTCGAGGTCGCCGTCCTCGATTTCTGGAAGGAGATCGCCGAGAAGCCCCCCGCTCGCCCCTAAGCGGTTCCGCGCCCGCGGCGCGCGGGTACGCTCGTGTGACACGCGAGAGGGGGGGCGCATTGACGGATCGACCGGCCATCCTGGTCGAGGATCTCGGGAAGTCCTTCGGTGACGTTCGCGCGTTGCGGGGCATCGACCTCTCGGTGCCGCCCGCCACGATCCTTGCCCTGCTCGGACCGAACGGCGCCGGCAAGACCACGGCCGTCCGGATCCTGACGACGCTCCTGCATCCCGACGAGGGACGGGCCGAGGTCGCCGGGCTCGACGTCGTCCGCGACGCCGTGACCCTGCGATCCGTGATCGGCCTGGCCGGGCAGTTCGCGGCCGTCGATCCCCATCAAACCGGCCTCGAGAACCTGGAGATGGTGGGGCGGCTCTACCACCTGCCTGCCGCGGAAGCCCGCCGCCGCGCCGAGGAGATCCTGGGGCGCTTCGACCTCACCGACGCGGCGGATCGCACGGTCCGGACGTACTCGGGCGGCATGCGGCGCCGCCTCGACCTCGGCGCCAGTCTGGTGGGGCGACCGGCGGTGCTGTTCCTGGACGAGCCAACGACGGGACTCGATCCGCGGAGCAGGTTGCAGCTCTGGGAGCTGATCCGCGAGCTGGTGAAGGACGGCACGACGCTCCTGCTCACGACCCAGTACATGGAGGAGGCCGATCGGCTCGCCGACAAGGTCACCGTGATCGACGGCGGGCTCGTCATCGCCGAGGGCACGTCCGACGAGCTCAAGGGGCGTGTCGGCGGCGATCTCGTGGAGTTCCGCGTGCTCGACCGCGCGGCGCTCCCTTCGGCGGCGAAGGTGGCCGGTTCCGTGGCCGCCGCCGAGGCCTCGGTGGAGGAGGACACCGGGAGGGTGGTGGTTCCCGTTGGGGGCGACGGATCCACGGCGCTCACCGACATGATCAGAGGGCTCGACGGAGCGTCGATCAAGATCGCCGATCTCCAGCTTCGCAGGCCGACCCTCGACGACGTGTTCCTCGCGCTGACCGGCCACGTGGCCGAGACCACCGACGGCGACGAACCGGCCGCTGCGGTGGCGGGCCGGCGGTCCCGGGGAGGTCGCCGGTGAGCGCCGCGGCCGTGCAGGCGAGCGCCCCCGCACCCTCGACGCGGGCGCGGTGGGCCATCGCGGACGCGCTGACCATCACCCGGCGCAACCTCCGGAAATACACGCGCATCCCGACCCTGCTCGTGTTCTCCACCGTGCAGCCGGTGATGTTCGTCGTGCTGTTCCGTTACGTGTTCGGCGGCGCCATCGCTCTGCCCGTTCCGGGTCTCGCGTACGTCGACTACCTGATCCCGGGGATCTTCGTGCAGACCGTGGTGTTCGGCTCCACGCAGACGGGTGTGGGCCTGGCCGAGGACCTCGCGGGCGGGATGATCGAGCGGTTCCGCTCGCTGCCCATGGCCCGTTCCGCCGTGCTGGCCGGGCGCACGGTGTCGGACACCGTTCGCAACCTGCTGGTGGTGTTGCTGATGACGGCGGTTGGCACGGCGGTCGGCTTCCGCTTCCACGCCGGGTTCGGCAACGCCGTCGCCGCCCTGGCGTTCGCCGTGTCCTTCGGCCTCGCGTTCTCGTGGATCATGGCCCTGATCGGCCTCACCGCCGGCAACGTCGAGGCGGCGCAGGCGTCGAGCTTCGTGTGGGTGTTCCCATTCGTCTTCGCCAGCACGGCGTTCGTGCCGCTGCAGAGCATGCCGGGGTGGCTGCAGGCATGGGCGAAGGTGAACCCCGTCAGCGTGGTGGTCGACGTGATCCGCGCGTTGTGTCTCGGCAGCAGGACGGCCACGGCCGTGCAGGGGGGATCGACGTTGACCCACGTGTGGCAGGCGCTGGCGTGGATCGGCGGGATCCTCCTGGTGTTCGTTCCGCTCGCCGTGCGGCGGTATCGGCGCACCGCGTGAGCGAGGTGCGCATCGTCGATCTCGAGCCCGGCGACCCTCGGCTCGAGCGTGATCTCCTCCCCGTGCTCCTCGAGCTCCGCCCGCATCTCACGCCGGCGTCCTTCTCCCAGGTGTACGCCGAAGGCCATCCGCAGGGCCTGCGGTTCACCGCCGCGTACGACGGCGACGCATGTGTCGGTGTCGCGGGGTGGCGGATCGTCGCGACGACCTTCGCGCTCCGCAAGCTCAGCGTCGACGACCTGGTGACCACGTCGACGTTCAGGTCGCGGGGCGTCGGGAAGGCGTTGCTGGATGATCTGACCCGCCGGGCACGCGAGGCGGGGTGCGCGTGGTTCGACCTCGACTCCGGTGTACAGCGGGCCGACGCCCACCGGTTCTATCGGCGGGAGGGGATGGAGCACGCCGCGCACCACTTCACGCTGGCGCTACGGCCTCCCGGGGAGGGCGGAACGGGGTCGGGTGGCGGGGAAGCCCGTCGAACCCCCGCCACGTGAGCGCGAGCAGATAGTCGGCCAGCGCCTCGCGGGGCAGGCGGGGTGTGCGGACCCACCAGTCGGCGACGCCCTGTGCCATCCCCACCAGCGCGCGGGCGTAGACGGGAGCGCCGGACTCGTCGAGCCCGGAGGCGCGAAGGATGTCCCCGACCATCCGCGCCACGCCCTCGGCGAGCGTGTCCCACGCGGTCCCGAGGCGCTCCCTGGTGTCGGGATCCATCCTCGTGCCGGCCTCGGCAAGCATGCGGTACCCGTCGGGGCGCTGCTCCACGAACTCGAAGTACGCGTGCAGCGACTCGCGGAGGCGCTCGCGGGGCTCGGTCGAAGCCGACAGCCCCACCCACAACCGGCGGATGAGATCGCCGAGATGGTCCTCGAGCACCGCGAGGTACAGGTCGCGCTTGCCGTCGAAGTGACGGTAGAGGATGGGCTTCGTCACCCCGGCGCGAGCGGCGAGCTGGTCGACGCTCGCGTCCTCGTACCCGGCTCGCCCGAAGACGTCGCGGGCGGCCAGGACGATCTGCCGCTTGCGCTCATTCGCCGGCATGCGGGTTCGCCCCGTCGTCGTTGCCATCGGCCTAAGTATACTACAAGTAGCTTAAGGAACTGGGACTCCAAGCCAAGGCCAAACTTGACCGGGGTCGGGTGGCCATGTAGCGTGCGCGCATGCCGCTCGGACCCCCCGTCGCGCCCTGTCCCGCGCCGGGCCGGTCACGGATCCGATACTTGACTCTCAGTAACTTCGTGAGGCGCACATGAGGGCCTGGGTGTTCCCGGGGCAGGGAAGCCAATCCCTGGGGATGGGCGCCGGACTCACGTCGGATGCGGCACGCGAGACGTTCGCAGAGGCCGCTCGCGTTCTCGGCTGGGACCTCCTGCAGACCTGCGTGCTCGGTCCGGAGGAGCGTCTGGATTCCACCGAGGTGACGCAGCCGGCGGTGTTCACGGTCGGTGTGGCCGTGGCGCGAACCCTGCAGGCCCGGGACATGGAGCCCGATGCGGTGGCCGGCCACAGTGTCGGCGAGTTCGCGGCGCTGGTCGCGGCTGGCGTTCTGCGGTTCGAGGACGCGCTCGCTGCCGTGGCGGCCAGAGCCGAGGCCATGCGCCGGGCGGGGCGCCTGCACCCGGGCGGCATGGCCGCCGTCGTGGGCCTCGGCCTGGAGCGGATCGAGGAGCTCTGCGCGGCGACGCCGGGCGAGGTCGGCCCGGCCAACGTCAACGCGCCCGAGCAGGTCGTGATCTCCGGGGAGAACGAGGCGCTCGCCGAGGTGGCCGCGGCCGCGAAGTCCGAGGGCGCACGCGTGATCCGCCTGAAGGTGAGCGTCGCGGCCCACAGCGCCTTGATGCGCCCCGCCCGCGACGAGCTGGCCGGCGTGCTGAGCGGGCTCCGCGCGTCGGCTCCACGCGTCCCCGTGGTGTCGGGTGTCGACGGCCGCGCGCACGAGGATGCCGCGGAGCTCGTCGCTCTCGCCGTCGAGGGCGTGACCCATGCGGTCCGGTGGATCGATTGCGTCCGGACACTCGAGGCGATGGGCGTCGACACGTTCGTCGAGGTCGGGCCGGGACGGGTGCTGTCCGGCCTGATCCGGCGGATCGCTCCCGTCGCGAACACCCTCCAGGTGGCCGACGACGAAGCGGTGAACGCGCTGCTCGACGGCCCGCCCGTCGTCGTGGGAGGGGGCCATGGACACGTCGGCTGAAGTGTTCTCGCTCCCCGAGCGAGTGCTCGTGTCGCCGTCGGGCGGCCGGGTCGAGCTCGTCACCGACGAGACGCGCGCCGAGGGCGAGTTCGTGCTCACCGGGGACTCGATCGCCGCCATCCGGCGCGGCGACGGCGAACAGATCCCGGTGCGCAGCGCGTTCCCCGGTTGGGTGATGGGCTACCTGGTCCTCGACGGGCAGCCGATCGATCCGGGTGACCCGGTCGCGTGGCTGAGGGTGGAGTGACGATGCCCGCCGCGACGATCACCGGCTGGGGTCGCGCCGTCCCCGACCGCGTCGTCACGAACGAGGAGCTCGCCGACTCGCTCGGCGTGGACACCGACTGGATCGTGCGTCGCACCGGGATCCGGGAACGTCGGATCGCGGGCCCGCACGAGCGCACGTCGTCGCTCGCCGTGCGGGCCGGAAAGAGGGCGCTGGCGCGCGCGGGCGTGCAGCCGCAGGATCTGGACCTCGTGGTGGTGGCGACCACAACCCCCGATCGCATGTGTCCGGCCACCGCGCCCCTCGTACAGCTCGCGCTCGGTGCCGGGAAGGCCGGGGCCTTCGACCTGAACGCGGCGTGCGCCGGGTTCATGCACGGACTTGCGGTGTGCTCGAGCTTCATCGCCTCCGGCGCCATGCGCCGCTGCCTGGTGATCGGGGCCGAGGTGCTGTCCCGCTTCGTCGACTGGAACGATCCGTCTACGTGCGTGCTGTTCGGCGACGGGGCGGGGGCCGTCGTGCTCGAACGCACCGACGAGGCCGCCGGGCTCCTGTCGGTGGACCTCGGTGCAGACGGCACTGGCTACTCCCTGATCACGATCCCGGCCGGGGGGAGCGAGCGCCCTGCGTCGGCGGCCACCCTCGAGGAGGGACACCTCATCCACATGGACGGCCGCGAGGTGTTCCGCGCGGCGGTCCGGACCATGGCGGCCTCGTCCGAGCGGGCCCTTCGCGACGCCGGCCTCGAGCCGGCGGACATCGACCTCTTCATCTGTCACCAGGCGAACCAGCGGATCGTCTCCGCGTGCGCCGAGCGGCTCGGTCTCGACAACGAGCGCGTGGTGTCCAACGTCGCGCGGTACGGCAACACCTCGGCGGCCTCGGTGCCCATCGCGCTCTCGGAGGCCGCCGACGAGGGACGGCTGCAGCCCGGCTCCACGCTCGTGCTCACCGCGATCGGTGCGGGGCTCGTGTGGGGGACCGGCGTGGTGCGGTGGACGGCGCCCGCGGTTCGTGACGGCGAGCGAGCAAGCGACATGCTGGTCGGGACGACGCCGTGACCGAGTCCCCGACGAACCCGGTCGCGCTCGTCACGGGCGCGTCGCGCGGGATCGGCCGCGCCGCGGCCATCTCGCTCGCGAGGAGCGGCTCGCGGCTCGCCGTGAACTTCCGGGAGGACAAGGAGGGGGCCGAGGAAACCGCGGAGGTCATCCGCGAGCTCGGAGGCGAGGCCATCGTCGTCCGCGGCGACGTCGCCGCGCCGGAGGATGTCGAGGCCATGTTCCGGGAGACGGAGGCCGCCCTCGGTCCGGTTCAGATCCTCGTGGCGAACGCGGGCCTCACGAGGGACCGCGTGCTCGCCCTCATGGACGACGACTCCTGGCGCCGCGTCCTCGACGTGAACCTCGAGGGCACGTACCGATGCGTGCGCCGGGCCATCCGGCCGATGCTCCGCACCCGGTGGGGCCGGATCGTGGCGGTGTCGTCGGTGGCCGGCCTGCACGGCAACGTGGGGCAGGCCAATTACTGCGCGGCGAAGGCCGGGGTCATCGGGCTGATGAGCGCGGTGGCGCGCGAGGTGGCGACCAAGGGCATCACGGCGAACGTGGTTGCGCCCGGCTACATCGACACGGCGATGGTCCCCGAGGAGCTGCGCTCGCGAGCCGTGGACGGAGTGCCGGCCGGGCGCGTCGGCACGCCCGAGGAGGTGGCGTCGGCCATCGCGTTCCTCGCGTCGCCCGGCGCGAGCTACGTGACGGGCAGCGTGATCGTGGTGGACGGCGGATTGTCGAGCTGACGAGGAGGATGGCATGACCACACAGGAGATCGACGACCAGGTCAGAACGGTCCTGGTCGAGGAGTTCAAGGTCGACCCCGAGACGATCGCCCCGGAGTCGACGTTCAAGAAGATGGGACTCGATTCGCTCGACATGGTGTCGCTCGTCATGTCGCTCGAGGACCGCCTGGGCGTGGAGATCCCCGACGGCGAGCTCGCCGGGATCGAGCGGCTGGAGCAGGCGCTCGATCTGCTCCACCGCAAGGTGGGGACCCCGGCCTGATGGCCGCGGTCGAACGCCGCCGCGTCGTCGTCACGGGCATCGGTCCGGTCACGCCGGTCGGCATCGGCGTCGAGGCCTTCTGGAACACGCTCCTCGCGGGCGGCTCGGGCGTCGGCAAGCTCGAGTCCTTCGACGCGTCGGACCTGCCGAGCAGGATCGCCGCGGAGGTGCACGGCTTCCGGGCCGAGGACTTCATGGAGGCATCCGACGCCAGGCGCATGGAGCGCTTCGCGCAGCTGGCCGTGGCCGCGGCGAGGCTCGCCGTGGCCGACGCCGATCTCGAGAGCGAGCGCTACGGCGCCGAACGGGTCGGCGTGGTGATCGGTACGGGCATCGGTGGCATCGCCGCGTACGAGACGCAGCACAGCGTGCTGCTGGAGCGCGGAGCTCGCCGGGTCAGTCCGCACCTCGTGGCCATGATGATCCCGAACATGGCGGCCGGGCAGGTCGCGATCCAGCTCGGGCTGCGCGGGCCGAACGACACCACCACCACGGCGTGTGCCGCGAGCGGACACGCCATCGCTCGGGCCGTCGACCTCATCCGGTGGGGCGCCGCCGATGCGTGTCTCGCCGGCGGAAGCGAAGCCGCCATCACGCCGCTCACGGTGGCCGGGTTCTGCGCGTCGCGAGCCCTGTCGACCAGGAACGACGACCCGGAGGGTGCGTCGCGGCCATTCGACGCCGGACGCGACGGGTTCGTGGTGGGGGAGGGCTCCACGGTGCTCGTGCTCGAGGAGCTCGATGCTGCCGTGGCGCGGGGCGCTCGCGTCTACGCCGAGATCGTGGGCTACGGGCTCTCCGCCGACGCGCACCACGAGACCGCGCCGCATCCCCAGGGGGAAGGTGCGGCCCTCGCCATGCAGGCGGCGCTTCGCGATGCCGCGCTCGAGCCGGAGGATGTCGGCTACATCAACGCGCACGGGACGTCGACGCAGCTCGGCGACGCGGCGGAGGTTGCCGCCGTGCGCCGCGTGTTCGGCGAACATGCGAACCGCGTCGCGGTGTCCTCCACGAAGTCGATGACCGGGCACCTGATCGGCGCGGCCGGTGCGACCGAGGCCGCGGCGACCGCACTCGCCCTCGCGAACGGCGTGCTGCCGCCGACGATCAACCACGAGGATCCCGACCCGGCATGTGACATCGACGTCGTGCCGAACGCGGCGCGGAAGGTTCAGGTCGAGGCTGCGCTCACGAACTCCTTCGGATTCGGCGGGCAGAACGCATCGATCGCGCTGGTCCGATCGGCATGAGCGAGCTCACGGGCAGGGTGGCGCTGGTCACCGGGGCATCCCGCGGTATCGGCAGGGCCACGGCATTGCTGCTCGCGCGGCGCGGCGCCGACATCGGCGTGGGCTACTTCCGCAACCGCGAGGGTGCCGAGAAGACGGCGGCTCAGATCGAGGAGCTGGGACGGCGCGCGGTGGTGCTTCGCGGCCACGTCGGCGATCCCGAGAAGGTCCGGGGTGTCGCGCGCACGCTGGTCGAGGAGCTCGGGGCACCGTCCATCGTCGTCAGCAACGCGGCATCCGGCGTGCTCCGCCCGCTGATGGAGGTCGAGGAACGCGGGTGGGACTGGTCGCTCGACGTGAACTGCCGTTCGCTGCTCGTGCTGATGCAGCAGTTGCGTGACCCGATGGCCGCCAACGGTGGCGGGGCCGTGGTGGCGCTGTCGAGCCTCGGCTCGACCCGCGTGATCCCCGGCTACGGCGCGGTCGGCGTGTCGAAGGCTGCCCTCGAGACGCTCGCCAGGTACCTCGCTGTGGAGCTCGCGCCCCACGGGATCCGGGTGAACGTGGTGTCGGCCGGCGTCGTGGACACCGACGCCTTGCAGCACTTCCCGAACCGCGAGGATCTGCTCGAGCAGGCAGCCTCTCGCACGCCTGCCGGCAGGATGCTCACGCCAGAGGACGTGGCCGAGTCCGTTGCGTTCCTCTGTTCGGATGAGGCATCGATGATCCGAGGCCACACGCTCGTCGTCGACGGCGGGTTCTCGCTGGCCGGCTAACCAGCGGGACGGAGGGTCGGGCCACCCATGAAGCTGCCGACCACTCCTTCGGAGGTGTCGTTCGGGCCCCGTTCCTGCGCGCAGGTCGAGGAGCAGGCGTCCACGAACGAAGCCCACGGCCGGCCATCGGGCCCGATCGTCACGTCGAAGAAATCGCCCGCGTCCGCACATCGCGTGGTTCCGCATGACCCGTACACGAGCGGATCCGACGGCGGGTTCACCCGTGTCGCGTAGAACAGCGGTCGCCTGCCGAGCGCGTTCGTCGTCACGGTGATGAACCCGTCCCAGAAAACGGATCCCACGCGCGAGCCCATGTAGGCGGCCGCGATGCGCCCCGGCGTCCCGACCTCGATGGCGGGCAAGCTCGTGGCAACGACGCCCGGCGGGGTGATGTTCAGAGGGCTCGACCAGGTCGCGCCACCGTCGCGTGACACGTTGAGATAGAGGGACCCGCCGGGGCCCACCCAGTCGTAGTAGAGGTTTCCCTCCTCGTCGACCGCGACTCCCGCCTGATCCGCGTACCGATAGCCCTGCACCGAGTCGAAGTACTCGCTCGCCAACGTGAGGCTCGAAACCTGGACGCGGCTCCACGTGGCGCCCTCATCGTGGCTGATGGCGAGGTATGGATGGCCGTTCCACCCCTTCGGCAGGTAGATCGTCCCGTCGGGCCCGCCGACACCCTGGCCGGTCCCCCCGTCCGAGGAGGAGTCGCCGCCGGAGTACGGGAGATCGCCGGTCGGCGCGAAGGACAAGCCACCGTTCAGAGACTTCATGCATTGATCGGCCGTGGAGAGCGTCCCGAAACCACCGGTGTTCGCACAGAGGTACACGACGTCCGGGTAGCCGAGCGTCGCGGAGGAGACAGGCGGCGCGGTGAAGATGTTCTCATGGTCGACGAGGCCACAGACCTCGGGGACGGGGGTCCAGTGGTCGCCGGCGTCGTCGGAATACGAGAACTGATAGCAGGAGTCGGGTTTGTACTCCGCCGTGAAGAGGCGGCCGGTGCGCGGGTCCAGATGCATGAACGGATCGCCGAGGGGTGACGGAGCGTCGATCGGGGTCACGTCGGTCCACGTTCGCCCCCCGTCCTGCGAGCGGACGACCACGAGCACCGGATTGCGCTTGTCACCCGCCTCGAGGATCCATCCCTGCGACGTCACGGCGATCGTCGGTTCCCAGGAAGGCAAGCCCGTCCGGTCGAGGCAGGGGTGTGGTCCGGACGGAACGGACGTCGGTTTCACCGGCTTCCCGCCCGCTCGGTACGGCCGAGCACGCTGACCGATGCGACAGGCCTGAGCATTTGCCCCGGCCGCGGTGGCGGGAGACGCAGGCCGTTCGGCGCGAGCGTCCAGGCCGGGGGGGATCGCGAGAGATCCGACGGCTGGTGAGGTCGGAAGAGCGAGCGCGAGGAGCGCGATGCCACCCAAGCCCAGAGCCGTCAGGCGCCGGGGCGTTGGGCGACCTTGTGGATCGGTTGAGCTCACGGATCCGGCCTATCGCTCGGGGGCCGGGGAATAGTACTTGCCCCTCCCGCCTCGATCCACGGAGGCCGGCCTGCGGGCCTTCCCGGGCAGGGATGGAGGCCTCGGCGCCGAATACCAACCGAATACCAAGGGGATCTGATGGGCGAGACGACGGCGGCGAGCCTGGACCTGTGGCGGGAGCCCGTTCGGGGCGACTATCCGGAGCCATCCGTGTTCGGGCTCTCCGGGCTCCACCAGCTCCACGCGGCCAAGAAAGCCGGCGGGCCCAGGCCGCCCATCTCACGGCTCACCGGTATGACGTTCGTCGAGGCCGACGAGGAACACACCGTGTTCGAGATGCCCGCCTCGGAGTGGTTCCTGTCTTCGCAGGACCAGATCTCTGCGGGACCGCTGCTGATGCTCGCCGACGGGGCGCTCGGGACGGCCGTGCAGATCGGGCTGCCTGCGGCGACGCCGTACACGACGGCGGAGCTGTCGATGACGTTCCTCCAGCCGTGCCCCGCCGGAGGCATGATCAGATCCGTCGGAACGCTCGTGCACATGGGGAGCCCGCTCGCGCTCTCAGCGGCCTGGGTGCACGACGGCGAGGGACGCCCGGTCGCGCACGGCACGTCGAGTTGCTACGTGTTTGCACCGCGCGAGGACATCGAGCCGCCCGAGGCCATCGAGCCGTACGTCGAGCCTCAGGAGGCCACGCCGGATCCGTACCTGCGGCCGCTCGCCGGCGAGACGATCCCCTGGGAGGTGTGGCGAACGATGCCGGGCCTGGAGATCCTTCGCCGGCAGATCGCGGGCGAGCTCCCGCCACCGCCGATCCATCATCTGCTGGGCCTGACGCTTCGCGAGGCGTCGGAGGGCGCGGCCACGTTCAGCATGCCGGCGACGGAATGGTTGGCCTCCCCCTTCCGGACCATCGAGGGCGGCGCGATCGCCATGCTCGCCCACGCCGCCGTGGCCATCGCCGTCACGTCGACGCTCGAGCTCGGCGCGGCGTACCGGCCGGTGGACGTGAAGATCAACTTCCTGCGCCCTGTGAAACCCGCCGACGGCGAGCTCGTGGCGTGTGGCGTCGTGACGCACCGGGGGAAGACGCTCGCCGTGGCGAACTCGGAGGTCGTGGGGCCCGACGGCAAGAAGGTCGCCACGGCCACCGGCTCCACGATGATCCTGCCCCAGCGGCATCCGAGCCGGTGACCCACCCCGAGACGCGGTACGCGCAGGCGGGCGACGTCTCGATCGCCTACCAGGTGATCGGGGACGGCCCGATCGACATGGTCATGGCGCCGGGGTGGATCTTCCACGTCGAGGTGGCGTGGGAGGACCCGTCGTTCGAGCGGATGATGCGCCGGCTCACACCGCACTTCCGCGTGATCCTGTTCGACAAGCGGGGAACCGGGCTGTCGGATCGCAACGTCTCCTCCTCCACGCTCGAGGACCGGATGGACGACGTCCGAGTGGTCATGGACGCCGCGGGATCGCAGCAGGCCGTGATCTTCGGATGGTCGGAGGGCGCCACCTTCGGCGCCATGTTCGCCGCGGCCTACCCGGAGCGGACCCGAGCGCTGATCGCCTACGCCGGCGGGGCGAAGTTCATCGCCGACGACGATTTCCCCCAGGGGATGCCGCAGGAGTTCGTCGAGATGTTCATGACGTACCTCCGCAAAGCGTGGGGATCCGGCCTGGGCGCGGACATCATCGTGCCGTCCAGGGCCGGCGACAAGGCGTTCCGGGCGTGGTGGGGCAGGTACGAACGGATGTCGATCAGCCCGACGGAGGGGCTCCGTCTGCTCGAGATCAACATGGGGATCGACTGCCGGGACATCCTCCCCACGATCCGGGTCCCGACGCTCGTCCTGCACCAGCGGGATGAGCAGTTCGTGAGGATCGAGGTGGGGCGTGACTTCGCCGAACGGGTGCCCGGGGCGAAGTTCGTGGAGCTGTCGGGCCAGGACCATCTGTTCTGGTTCGGGGATCCCGAGGAGACGGTGCAGGAGATCCTGGAGTTCGTCACCGGGGCACGGTCCGAGCCGGACGTCGACCGCGTGCTGGCCACGGTGCTGTTCGCAGACATCGTGGGGTCCACGGAGCGGGCCGCCGGCGTGGGCGACCGCAGGTGGCACGAGCTCCTCGAGCGCTACTACGCGCTCGCCGGCAGGGAGATCGACCGGTTCCGGGGCCGGCAGGTCAAGACGCTGGGCGACGGCGTCCTCGCCACGTTCGACGGACCGGCCAGAGCCGTTCGCTGCGCTGAGGCGCTCACGCTCGGGACGCGAGGCCTCGGCCTCGAGGCCAGGTGCGGCGTGCACACCGGGGAGATCGAGCTCATGGGACATGACGTCGGTGGCATCGCCGTGCACATCGGCTCACGCGTGGGCGACCTGGCCAACCCGGGGGAGGTTCTCGTCTCGAGAACGGTCAGGGACCTGGTCGCCGGGTCGGGGATCGAGTTCGATGATCGGGGCGAGCACCGGCTGAAGGGGATCCCCGAGGACCAGCGGCTCTTCGCGGTCCGTGCGCAGACCGCCTGATCGGCGAGGAGGCAGCATGCGTCGCTTCGCGGTGGACGACGAATGGGTCTCGGCATTGCCCTTCGAGCGGCTCCCCCAAGGCATCACCCACCTGCCGCTGGAATGCGTGGTGTACGTGCCGTCCACGCGGGGGGAACACGTCATCCAAGCGGAGGAGTTCGCGCGACGTCGCGACGAGACCGCCGAGATCCTCGTCTCGCTCTTCGGCGGATGCCGCGAGACCCTCGCCACCGGACGGTACCGCAGCCGGGACGGCGAGATCGTGGCGGAGGAGGTCGCCGTGCTCACGGGGTTCGGGGACGCCGACGACTACGAGACGAAGCGCAAGCAGTTCCTCGAGTGGCTCATCGACAAGCGCGAGGAGTGGGGTCAGGAGGCGCTGGGTTTCGAGTTCGAGGGCGACCTCTGGTATCTCTGATCCACGGCCGGGACGAGCTGTGCGGGGAGGAAGTGTCGCGTCTCTTGTGCAGATGCACAGATGAGATCGAGCCAATCGCAGCGAACCCTGGAGCCGTGGTCTCTCGGCTCTTTCGATCCGCGTTCTCCATCCTCGCGCTTGTCGCGCTCGTGACGGCAGCCCCCGGCATGGCCTGGGCGGAGGAGGACGAGCAGCTCATCACCGACACGGCGGGTGACGCCAACGGGATCGGCTGGCACCATGCAAGCGACGGCGGCGGCCTGGTGCGAGCCACCTACAACCTCCTGCAGATCGAGTTCGAAGCCATCGAGGGCACGGGTGACGCCATTGGTCTTCCGTTCATGCACGGCGTGCCCGTGGAGCAGCTCAACAACGGCCCGGTGGACATGCTGGGCGCCAGCTTCGGCACGACCTACGACGCGATCCCGATCGGGATGGACGGCATCGACTACCGGGCGACCGGCATCCGGATCACGATCCCCACGACGGCGGTTCCTCGCATACCCGGCGAGGACCTCGTCTTCACGATGCGGGGCATGCTCGAGACCCCGTCACGAACGGCCTCGTGCAAGCTCCGGCTGGTGATCACGAGCCACGGAGCCGGTGGTCTCACAGGCATCGCGGATGTGAGCGACCCCGACGAGCTCCAGCAGACGGGATGTCCTGGTCCCGCCGACCAGACCGTCGCCATCGATGCCGGACTGCGGCTGCTCGCGTCACCTCCGGGGCTGGAGATCGCCCTCCCCCTGAGCGCGTTGCCCGAGGCCGCCCGGCCGTTCGCAGGCGAGGGAGCCATCTTCTCGCAGCATCGTCTGTGGTCCACGGTCACCTCGGACGAGCGGACCACGCTCACCGGCGCGCTCGACAAGACCGCTCCGGGCGACGACTTCTACATCGGGCTCGACATGCCGATCGACGAACCCTGCACTCGAGGCTGTCCGGGTTAGAACGCCCTCCCAGGACGCGGGCCCAGCTCTTGGTCCCGACGCGGCAGCCGAGGGGTCAGGGATGTTGGAGTGCGACCGTGGCCGGTCCCTCGAGCACCGCTCCTTCGGGATCGAACCGGGAGCCGTGGCAGGGGCAGTCCCACGTTCGCTCGGCGTCGTTCCATGCGACCTGGCAGCCCATGTGGGTGCACCGGGCCCGCACGGCGTGCAGCGCGCCCTCGTCATCCCGATACGCGGCGATGCGCTGGCCCTCCCGTTGGAACACCGCAGCCTCGCTGTTCGCGAGATCCTCGGGGGCGCCACTTCGAGTGCCGGCCACGCGGTCGCCGAACCGCTGGCGCGTCACCGTGAGGTTCTCCTGGATGATCGTCTTCACCAACTGAGCCGTCCCCAGCCGGCGTGAGTCGAAGCACTCCAGCCAGGGGTTCTCGCCCCCGGCGACGATGCCCGAGAGCATGATCGCTGCTGCAGTTCCGTTGGTCATGCCCCACTTGTTG
>JBHELK010000100.1:0-24305 GCA_046263085.1 Actinomycetota bacterium | reverse complement strand
GTCTCCGTGATGCGAGCCGACTCCATCGCGGCGCGGCTCCGTACCGGCAAGCCGCCCGTGTTCTGCCGCGTCGAGGACGACCAGCTCGTGTTCGACCTTCGCACCGTCCCCGCGGAGGACGACCGGCATCTGCTGCGCGCGATCGTGTACGCCCTCGAACAGGGTTGAGCCCCATGGAGTCTCAGCCCCAGGTCGTGGCCACGGCCGGCCACGTCGACCACGGCAAGTCGTCGCTGATCCTGCGCCTCACCGGGATGGATCCGGACCGCTGGGCGGAGGAGAAACGCCGCGGCCTCACCATCGACCTCGGCTTCGCGTGGTGCACGCTGCCGTCGGGTCGCGAGATCGGGTTCGTCGACGTCCCCGGCCACGAACGCTTCGTGCGCAACATGCTTGCGGGTGTCGGGCCCGTGCGGCTCGTGCTGTTCGTGGTGGCGGCGGACGAGGGGTGGAAGCCGCAGTCCGAGGAGCACCTCGCGATCGTGGACGTCCTCGGGGCACAGGGCGGCGTGGTCGCACTGACGAAGCGCGACCTCGTCGACGGGGAGACGCTCGCGATCGCATCGGAAGAGGTGCGGGACCGCGTCGCCGGCACGGTGCTGGAGAAGGCCGACGTCGTGGCGTGCTCGTCGGTGACCGGCGACGGCCTGGATGAGCTCCGCGGAGCGCTCGACCGCATGATCGAGGCCGCCCCCGATCCCGAGCGCGACGGCCGGCCCCGGCAGTTCATCGACCGGATCTTCTCCATCCGCGGCGCGGGCACCGTGGTGACGGGGACGCTCACCGGCGGGCCGCTCGAGGTGGGTCGCGAGGTCGAGCTCTATCCGACCGGCACGCGAGCGCGGATCCGCGGGCTGCAGAGCCACAAGCGATCGATCGAGGTCGCGCGGCCGGTGGCGCGGGTGGCGGTCAACCTGGTCGGCGTGGAGCGCGACGACCTGGAGCGGGGCGACGTGCTGGGCCCTCCCGGCCGGTGGCGGCCGACGTCGCTGATCGAGGCGAGCCTGCGCCCGGTCCGCGGGCTCGAGCATCCCCTCACCGGACGGGGCGCGTTCAAGCTCTACGCCGGCGCCGCCGAGCGCGACGCCCGCATCCGGTTCCTCTCGGCGCTGGGGCGGGGCTCGTCCCCGCCCCGGGACACCCCTGCCTACGTCCGTATCCGGCTCTCGTCGCCGCTCGTGCTGGACGTTCGCGACCGCTTCGTGCTCAGAGAGGCCGGCCGGCGGCAGACGGTTGCGGGGGGTCTCGTCCTCGACATCGATCCCCCCCTCCGCCCGGGACCCGACGCCGAAGCCAGGCTGACTGCCCGGCAGGGTGCCACGCGCGAGGAGCTCCCGGCGTTGCTCGTCGCCGAAAGAGGCGCCGTGCGCGCGGAGGACGTCGAGCCGCTCACCGGCGCGGCTCCTCGCGAGATCCCGGGCGCCCTTCGCGCCGGAGCCTGGTGGATCGGCGAGCCGCTGCGAACCAGGGTCGCGGTCGCCGTGAGGGCGGCCCTCGAGACCCACCATTGCGAGCATCCCCTGCAGGAGGGCGCGGACCTCACGCTGGCCAGGTCCGCCGTCTCGGATGCCATCGAGCGTGCCAGCCGCTCTCCTGATCCCGGACTCGTCGAAGCCCTCCTCGACGACCTCGCTCTCGCCGGAACCGTGGTGCGCACCGAGTCCGCGATCCGGCTCGCAACGCATCGGACCGACCAGGCCGACCGCAGCGAGGTCGACCGTTTGGTGCAGGCCATCGCCGAGGCGGAACCGAGCCCCCCGACGATCAAGGAGCTCCTGTCGTCCGGCTACCAGCGCGACGTGATCGACGCCGCCGCACGAGACGGGCACATCGTGCGGATCTCCCCCGACCTCGTGCTGACGGCGGCGTTCGTCGAGCGGGCCGAAGCAACTCTCCGAGCCCGAGGCGCTGAGGGCATCACCGTCAGCGCGTTTCGCGAAGCCGTCGGCACGTCGCGGAAGTACGCCGTGCCGCTCCTCGAGTACTTCGACCAGCGCGGTGTCACCCGCCGCCAGGGCGACCTTCGGTTCGTCCGGTGAACCCTACGAGCTGACGCCCTGCGCCCCGCCGGCAGCCGGCGCTGTCTGACCGAGCACCTGCGCCACCTTGTCGCCGTCGTCGCGCCAGAACCGGTGCACCCACAGCTTCCACTCGGAGCCGTCCGCCCGCTTGATCGTGAAGTGTCCCCAGACGTTGCCCGGCTTGTGCTCGATGAGCGACACCGACGATCTTGGATCGGTCGACTCCAGGCCCTTCGGCCGGTTCCCCCACCAGAACGTGCTGCGCTCGAACAGAACGCGCTTTTCCGTGACGACGACGTAGTAGTACTTCGTGAGCAGCCATCCGATGAGGCCGAGGATCCCCGCGGTGAGCCACGGGTTCGGCCCCTTCAGACAGAGCACCTCCGCCTGGATCGTCTCCCCGGGCTCCAGCCGCGACGCGATCACTGCGTCCATGGCCTGCTTGACTCTCTCTCTCCTGACCGGCATGACCCCTCCTTCTCTCAGTCGACTTCCGCGATCACCGACACCTCGACGCACAGGTTGAGCGGGAGCTCCGGCACGCCCACGGCGGTGCGAGCGTGACGGCCGGCCTCGCCGAACACCTCGATGAGCAGGTCGCTCGCCCCGTTCGCCACGACGGGTTGCTGTGTGAACCCCGGCGCCGAGGATACGTACACCGTGAGGTTCACGATGCGCGACACGCGATCGAGCGAGCCGAGCTCCTCCTTCAATGCAGCGAGCGCCTGGAGCCCGCAGCGCCGGGCCGCCTCGTTGGCCTGATCGATAGTGACCTCCGCCCCGACGTGGCCCGGGTACATGACCTCGCCGTCCACGATCGCCCCCTGGCCGGCCAGGAACGCCACCCGCCCGGAGACCACCACGGGCACGTAGGACGCCACCGGCTTCGGCGGCGGCAGCAGCTCGACCCCGAGCTCCTTCAGACGCTCCTCGATACTCACGAGCCCATTATCTCTGAGCGGATAGGGCTCGAGGTTCCGTCCACCTATGTTTGGCGGCTTGGCGACAGCGATTCAGCAACGCGCCCTAGGTCGGTGGCTGGAACGCGGGTGTTTCCCACAACTACGATCCATACCCGTCCGTCAACTACTGTAACGGAACCGTCGCCGGGGTTTCCCGGATCAGGGACAGGTTCAATGAACAACGCTGGCTGGCCACGAACCACGCCGACCGATGAAGTCGCTGGATCCTCAGCGGCGACGCCAGCCCATGCCTTTGCTGGATCGGAAATAGTATTCACGTTAAGCAACACTGACACTCCTGACGAGAACTCCTCGGACACTTCGGTAGAACCGCAGAGCCGCAGGTGAAGCAAGGAGTCGGGGCTGGCCAGGTCATCATGTGGAAGCAACAATGGATAGGGCAGCAGTGCCTGCAGCTCCTCGACGCCCGTGTCGGGAGCGCAAGCGGATGTGTCATTGGACCCGAATGCCCCCTTTGGTGCGGAGGCGGATTGCGCTGGAGCACCTCCCGCATCTGACGAAGCGCGATGAGCGGCACACGAAAGATTTCCCGCTCCGATGAACAGCAACATCACGAAAAACCCGAACCGATGGCGTCTTCCTTGCCAATTTCGTATCACGGGTCACCCCTTGTCGACTTCTGTCGCAGTGTCAAGTCCAGCGCTCTTTTGCCATCGGTATCCTGGATCGTCATCACAGCAACGCAGCATTTGGGAGCAGCAAAAGTCCTTCCATCTGTTGCCGCCACTCTCGTACTGCTGTAGGCCTTGGAATCGAGCGCTCGCCGTGTCTAGTGTCAGGTTGTGACGCTCTCCGTTGGTGGCAAGAAAGCCGAGGCTGTAATTCACGCTAACACTTTCGTACTTTACCCCTGCGAACCAAAGGTCGAAAGTGGCGTCTTCATCGACATCATCTATCCTCATCCCGTGATAGTCGCCCCCCGACCCAATCGCATCGCTGATCGCCGGCTGCTGAAGAATCGCACAGTGATATTGCCCGCCAATGGGTGACCAGACGACAAACATGGTAGGGGTGGAGCGATACTGCTGCGGCTCACAGGGAATCTTTGGGGGGGCCACACTGCAAATTCCCGCTACAGTTCCCTCTGAGCAGCCTGTATCCCAACCCAAGAACCATCCTAGCTCGACATACCCTCCGGCTCTGCTCCCGTCATGAGCGGCATCAAACACGTTGATACTTGAAACGCGAATGCAGTCTCCACCACTATGATTGTTGTTGCTGTTCCAGCGACCAAACAAAACGTTGGCTTTGATCCCGACGTTGCGGGCATAGGCGCCAAGGTCCGTTCCCTCGCTGTTGTATATTGGGGCGTCTGTGTTCTGATTGGCATCATAATGCTGCCAGCACGTGTACGGTGGATTCGTTGCACTACCCTGCGCGGAGCCTGGGGCTGGCGGCGGCCCGCCGTTAGAGCCATTCTCAATCTGAAGCGACCCCTGCAGCTCTGCGAGGTCCTTAGAGGTGTCCCAGGCATAGGCGTAGAAATTCAAGGTACTCCCATCGTCCGCTGACGGGGTGTAAACAATCTGCGAACTATCATCTCCACCTGTGGATACTGTATTAGGCGCGTGAGGGTTTCCATCCAACCCCGATCCCAGCGGCTCTCCCACACACTCGTATGAGTCAGTTTGGAAACCCTGTGTGCGACAGAGCCCCACCCCAACCGTATCGTCAGCAGTGTCGGCCCAGTGCACAGTGATAGTGACAGGATTACCGATTGGGGCAGGATCTTTGCTGAACTCGATTCCTGTGATTGCAGGCGGTCTGTTTACGACTCGGAAGCTAGCTTGCTGAGGAGCAGAGCAGACGCCAGACGCATCACAAGCGAAGGCGTAATACGTATAAGGTCCGCCGATATCCTTCTGAGTGGTCGGCGCCCAAGCTCGTGATTCGCCGTGCCACCAACCGTCAGAGTTATCCGGATCCGGAGAATGGTAACTGTCTGTCGCAGCACCGTCGGACCACTCCTGCCCGAGCGGGCACCGTCCTGAGACGGTCGCGGGCACCTTACAGATAAGGGCCTTTACCTGAGTGTTCGCGAGATCTTTCCAGTGGATACCCCAGGTAAACCCGTCTCCCGCGTACGGGGGATCCCACCACTCGTCAATGGGCGGCTCGATAACAGGAGGGATAACGTAGTTGAGCACCAATTGCGGATCTGGATACAGGAGACTTTCCTCCGAAGCGAGGCACAAACTATTGGTTCCGGTGGGGGGCTCCTGGTCAGTACCGTTGATGCTCATACGCAGCCCCGTCGATCCAATAACCGAGATTCCCGCTGGATTATCGATTTTGATGTCGTACGTTGAAGCGAGCTGGTTGTTGAAATCGGATAGGTACACTCCGAAAATGGCGGCGTTGCTACTCGTTGTTGCGGAATAGTCGGTGGCGTCGATCTCGTTGCCGAAATCATACCACTCGCCGACGAGTTGGCGGCCGTCGGCGGTCTGAACTATGCAGGAAGAGGGCGTCCTCCCACCGAGGGCAAACTCCCCGGCGCTCGTGGAAAACAGAAGGTGGGCAGCCTCGATCCGGGCCTCATCCGGGAGCGGGCTCGTGTCCCAGCGGAACAGTCCGTTACTCGTGGTGTAGGAGTTGCCGATACGGCTCCGTTGAAGGAGGACGACTGGGGATGCGTCGTCTGCGGTCGCAGGTGTCGAAACGGGATAGGTTGGACTAGTCGCGCTCACCGCGCCGTCATCTCCAGGATCGTCGGCCGAGGAAGTGGCGGCGCCACGCGATGGACTGAGGACGAACAGTGTCGTGGGGTCGAGCATGTATGGAAAGGCCGATGCCGGAAGGACGGAGTCGTTGAAAGAGAATCCCACGCGGGAGCCAGGAAGAAGAACCCACGGACTGGTATCGTATCGGGTGAGGTCGGCCCCGATCGCCACAGACCTGGGCACAATGAACGAGCCGCTCACGAGATTGCCTCGCGAATCCACCGTGAAATCCTTGGCTCCCCCCATCAGCTTATAGGGGAATTGGTAGGTCTTCTGCCCAAGAGCAGCCTCTACTGGTGCGGAAAGCTTGATTCCACCTGTGCGGGTCGTGTAGGTCCACGAGAGGCCCTGGCCCTTGAAGCTAGCTTCTCGGCCGGATACCGCCGGTGATCCTGGCGTGACCCAACGGATGCCCTCGCCGCTCGAGCGGTCAGCCGCCTCAACCGTAGCCCCCTTTACTCGGACGATCACATCACTCTGATCCTCGATGTACCCGCCGTTGCCGTCCCCATGAAACCTGAGGTCAACGTCGTTCCATTGGCCCGACGCATCTTGATAATGCATCGCATGACCAATTGTCGCCGCGTATGAGCAGTCATCGTTTTGAAAGACCTTCATATCGCGAGTGCGTCGATCAGCGAGTTCCCCGGCCGAGCACGTGGACGGAGGAGGAATCGAGGATTTTGATGGGGCAGACGAGGCTGGGGGGAGAAAGCTCCCAAGCAATCCGGCGAGAGATGAGCAGACGAGCACGAAATGAAGTCGGCGGCGCCGAGGGGTGAGGTGTGACATCGTGCTCCTCCCTGGCGAGCCATACGTCCGAGGGCGCACGGGTCGTCTTGTTCGTGATGGCTGCCAGGGGATTCGCTATGCTTGCTTGAATTCCTCCTCGAGAACGATAGTTTCCGGAGTTTGTCGCGACTCCTACCTTCACTGCGGGTCAGCCGGCGGCGCGCTCGCGCTCTTGCTCCGGGAGGAGGGCTCGGCGCTCCACCTCGTTGAGGCCGCCCCACACGCCGTAGGGCTCACGGATCTTGAGCGCGTAGTCGAGGCAATCGCCGCGGACGGGGCAGCGCCCGCAGATCTCCTTGGCCTTGCCCTCACGCCGCTCCCGCTCCTCCTTGTGCTCGATGTGGCTGGGCGCGAAGAAGAGGGCTGGATCCTCGCCCCGGCAGGCGCCCCGGAACTGCCAGGCAGGGGTGCCGTCTTCTCGGATCATCGCGGGCCGGCCCGAGAGGGCCACTCCTTTCACGATTGATTCGAGATCCGACGCCTCCGGGATTGCGGAGGTTCCCTCGTCGTGGCGATCGCCACAGGATCGCAACCAACCCTCAGGGCTCGGTTGGGCCGCCCTCCTCGGGCTCGACTCGCAGGATGAGGCCGTCGACGCCCCGAACGCGGACCTTCGTGCCGGGTGGGATCGGCCCGTTGCCGGACCGGCCCCGCCACAGCGTGCCCTTCACGTAGACCGGGCCGTCGGGGTTCAGGGGACCCCGGGTCTCGCCGACCAGGCCGACCAGCCCGACCTGCGTGGAGACGATCCGCTCCCTGGCCTTGACCGCCACCGTCAGAGCGAAGCCGTAGTAGAGCGCCGTGGCGAGAGCGGCGCCGCCGACGAGCCAGGGCGAGAGATCGATGGCCGGCGCCACCCGGCGGAACACCCAGAGCGAGCCGAAGACGAACGCCGCGAAGCCCAGCGCCGACAGCACGCCGAGACGGCGCAGGCGCACGTCGAGCCCGAGCAGCCCGGTCCCTCCGAGGAGGAAGCCGAGGCCCAATCCGTCGAAGGGCACGACCGCCAGGCCGAAGCCGCCCAGCGCCAGGGCCAACGCGCCGGCGATGCCGGCGAACCCGAACCCGGCCTGGGTCAGCTCGAACGCGACGCCGGCGAGTCCCAGGACGAGCAGCACATAGATCGGCACGGGCGCGGACACGGCGTGCAGCACGCGTCGTCCGATCCCGAGGTCGTGGAACCGGATGAGCACCGGGCGGTCGGGGCGGATCTCCGTGGCGAGGGTCGCGGTGCCGCCGGCCGTCGGCACCGTTCGCCCGTCGATCTTGCGCAACAGATCGGGGATGTCGAGCGCCGCACAGTCCTGCGGGTTGGCGACGACGAAGGTCACGTTCCGCGCGCAGTCCGCGACCAGCGAGAGCAACGCGTCCTGTGCGGTGAAGGTCCTGCGCCACGTCCGCGCCGGCGGCGGCCGATCCCGTGCCGCGGCCCAGGTCTGCATCGTGGCCAGCGCGCGGTCCCGGTCCGTCGGTGACTCGAGCGAGGGCTTCACGGCGAGATCCAGCGGATCCAACGGTCCGATCCCGGACCCCGGCGAGGTCACCGTGAGGCTGGACGCGTACGCGAACATGAATCCGACGCCCGTGGCTCGCGCACCGGAGGGTCCGACCCACACCACGACCGGCACGGTGGCGTCGAAGACGCGCTGGGCGACGCGCACGGCGTCGACGTTCAGCGCTCCCGGCGTGTCGAGCTGCAGGACCACGGTCGAGCCGTCGCGTTCCGCGTCGGCGATCGTACTCGTCACGTAGTCGGCCATGGCCCGGTCGATCACACCTTCGACCTTGACCACGTCCACCGTGGGCTCCGCAGCGACCGCCGGCTTCGCCATGAGCACGAGGGGAACCGAAATGAAGAGGGAAAAGAGGAGGGCGCGGCGCATGCCCGCGTATCCTAGCCGCCCATGGCCAAGCCTCGGCCCGAGGGTCCTCCGTTGTTCGACCGGAGCGTGCTGATCGTCTCCGGCAAGGGCGGCGTCGGCAAGACGACGGTGGCCTCGGCGTGCGCGCTCGCCGCCGGGCGGAAGCGCCGGCGCGTCGTGCTCGCGGAGATCGAGGGCCGGGGCGGGCTGTCACGGCTGCTCGGCATCCCGCCGCCCGGCTTCGAGGAGCGCCGCACGCCCTTCGGCCACGCCGCGCTCTCGATCACGGCCAAGGACGCCCTGCTCGAGTACCTGTGGCTCTTCTTCCGGATGAAGGCGCTCTCGCGCTCGCTGCAACGCGCGAAGGTCGTGGACGTGGCCGCCGAGGCCATCCCGGGCTTCCGCGACGTGATGGTGGCCGGCAAGCTCTACGAGCTGACGACGTATCGCTCCGGCCCCGGCGCGTCGCACGGCCGCTCCCCGTACGACCTCGTCGTGGTGGACGCTCCGCCCACCGGCCAGTTCCTTTCGTTCCTGGAATCCGCCGGCGGCTACGGCGATCTCATCAAGAGCGGGCGCGTGAACCGCCAGCTCGTGTCGATCGACCGCCTGCTTCGGAAGGACACGCGCATCGTCCTGGTGGCCATCGCGGAGGAGATGTCGGTCGCCGAGACGGTCGAGACCGTCGATGCTTTGCGGGAGGCCGGATTCCCCGAGCCGACGATCGTTGTCAACCAGCTCGTTCCCTCGCCGTTCCCCAGGGGGACCCGCGCCGCCGGCATGCGACTGGAACAACCCGACGTCGTGCGCTTGCTGCGCGAGGCCGGCGCCGAAGCGGACGAGGACGACGCCGGCGAGCTGCTGCAGACGATCCGCGACGTCGACGCGAGGCATCGCGAGGAGCAGCGCCACGTCGCGCGCCTCGAGAAGGTCGCACCGGTCATCGAGCTCCCCTTCCTGTTCACGCCGTCGTTCGGACCGGCAGAGGTCCGGGCGCTCTCGGAAGGACTCGCGGCGTGAAGCTGGACGGCAAGCGGATCGTCGTGGTGTGCGGATCGGGCGGCGTCGGCAAGACCACGATCTCCGCGGCCCTCGCGCTGCGGCTGGCGTCGGAGCGCGAGCGCGTCACGATCCTCGCCGTCGATCCGGCCAAGCGGCTCGCCACCGCCCTCGGGCTCCCCCGGACACCCGGCGAGCGCACCTCGGTGCGCGTCGACGGCGCGTCGCTCGAGGCCCAGCTGCTCGACACGAAGCGCACGTTCGACGAGCTCGTCGAGCGCCACGCCGGGAGCGAGGAACGCAAGGAACGCATCCTCGCCAACCGCTTCTACCAGCGCATCGCCGAGACCCTGTCGGGGACGCACGAGTACATGGCCATGGAACGGCTGTACGACCTGGCCACGAACGAGGAGTGGGACGGCATCGTGATCGACACGCCTCCCACGCGAAGCGCGCTTTCGTTCCTCGACGCGCCGAAGCGCATGTCGGACTTCCTGGGTGGACAGGTCCTGAAGTGGCTGCTGTGGCCGTACCGGCGGAGCGGGCGCATCGGGCTGCGCGGCGTGAGCCTCGGCGCGCAGGCCTTCGGCAAGATGCTGGGGCGCATCGCCGGATCCGAGCTCCTGGCCGACCTCGGACAGTTCCTCGCCGAGTTCGAGGGGATGTACGACGGGTTCAAGCGGCGGGCCGCCGCGGTACTCGAGCTCCTCAGAGAGGAGCAGACGGGATTCGTGGTGGTGACGGCGCCGGAAGCGCGCAGCCTCGAGGAGGCCGGGCACTTCGTGGACCGGCTCGGACCCGCCGGCATGCACCTCTCGGGCGTGGTTGTGAACCGGTACCGGCAGGCCCCGAAGCTGCGGACCCCGGACGCCGCTCGCGAACGGCTGGCCGGCGGTGGGACGGCCCATCACGCCCTGGCGTCCATGCTCGACGTCTCGGACCGCCTGGCCACGCTGGAGGCCAGGGAGACCGCCGCCACGCGCCCGTTCGCGGATGCGCATCCGGAGGTCCCATTGACCTTCGTCCCGCAGCTGCCGATCGACGTGCACGACGTGCCGGCCCTGGAGCTCGTCGCGGCCCACCTCGCGCCGTAGGGGCCGTCTTCGAAGCGGTCGCGGGCTATCCTTGTGGCTGATCCCGCATGTCGAGCCAACAGCCCCCCCGCAGGTTCCGGTTCTCTCTCCCGTCGCCGTCCTCCACGCTGATCCGGCTCGGGCTGCTGCCCACGGCCATCGTGGGCGCGGCGCTCGCGTTCGCGCTCATGTTGCTGCCGGCGGCACGCGGGCTCGGCACGATGGCGCAGCGCTTCGAGGAGCAGGTCGGGTGCAAGGGCACGAAGGACATCCAGTTCCCGAGGTTCCCGGAGCGCTCCACGATCCTCGCGTCGGACGGCCGGGTCCTCGCGAACATCTACCTCGACGAGAACCGCAACATCGTGAAGCTGAAGAGGATCGCGCACATCGCGCGCCGGTCGGTGCTGGCGATCGAGGACTACCAGTTCTATCAGCACGGGGGCGTCGACTGGAAGGCCATCTTCCGAGCGGCGCTCGCCAACATCCGAGCCGGCGAGACGGTGCAGGGCGGCTCGACCATCACGCAGCAGCTGGTGAAGAACGTCACCGGCAACCGGGAGGAGACGCTGCGTCGCAAGATCGACGAGGCGTGCCGGGCCATCGCCGTGGAGCAGCAGTACACGAAGCACGAGATCCTCGAGCTCTATCTCAACGACATCTACTTCGGGCACGGCCTGTACGGCATCGAGACGGCGGCGGAGAGCTACTACAGCAAGCACGCCTCCAACCTGACACTGGCCCAGGCCGCCACGCTCGCCGGTCTGATCGCCGCGCCGGGACGCTTCGACCCCATCTCCCATCCCCGGTCCGCGTTGGCCCGCCGCAACCAGGTGCTGCGGCGGATGGAAGCCATCCATTGGATCGACCCGCAGCATGCCGAGGTCGCGGAGGCCAAGCCGCTCGGCCTGGCCGACACCGCGGGTGACAAGCCGGAGCCAACGAACCCGTTCTTCGTGCAGTACATCACTCGCCAGATCCTCCAGAACCACGACGGTGAGTTCGACTCGCTCGGCCCGACGTACAAGGAACGCAAGCACACCCTGTTCCAGGGCGGGCTGAAGATCTACACGACGCTGAATCCCAAGTGGCAGCAGGAAGCGCTCGACACGGTGCGGAGCCATCTCCCGGTGGCCTCCGATCCCGAGGCCGCGGTATCGACGGTGGAGGTCAAGACCGGGGCGATCAGGGTCCTCGTCTCGGGGCGGAACTTCCGCCAATCGCACCAGGACCTCGTCACCGGACTCGGTGGGCGCGCCGGGCGGCAGGCGGGGTCGGCGTTCAAGCCCTTCACGCTGGTGGCAGCCTTCCGGGAGGGCATCCCGCCCGGCAAGGTCTACAACACGAAGGATCCGATCTTCATCCCGGAGTGCAACGACTGGCACGTCTCGAACGCGGAGCAGGGCCTGGGGGGCTACGTCGATCTGTGGGAGGCCACCGCGGATTCGATCAACGTCGTGTTCGCCCAGCTCGCCCGCGACGTGGGTGGGGAGGCCATCGCGCAGGCGGCGCACGACATGGGGATCACCGCCAACCTGCCGCCGGTCTGCTCGCTGACTCTGGGGACGGCGTCGGTCTCGCCGCTCGAGATGGCAGACGCGTATGCCACGCTCGCCAACGACGGCGTGCACTGTCCGGCGTACGCCGTGGAACGGATCGTCGGGCCGGCGGGGAAGGCGATCAACCGCCACGTGCCCCAGATCGCGTGCAAGCAGGTCATCTCCCCGGACATCGCGCACCAGGTGACGGCGATGCTGGAGGGGGTGGTGGCGCACGGGACCGGCACGCTGGCGAACATCGGGCGCCCCCAGGCCGGCAAGACCGGCACCAACACGGAGTACCGCGACGCGTGGTTCGTGGGATACGTGCCGCAGTACTCGACCGCGGTATGGGTCGGCTATCCGCAGGGAGAGATCCCGATGTACAGCGTGGAGGGCGTGTCGCCGGCGTTCGGCGGAACGGTCGCCGCGCCGATCTGGCACGACTACATGGCGAAGGCCGTGCAGGGATTGCCGGTCGAGAGCTTCCCCGCGCCGCCGGCGCAGGAGACGGGCGCGATCCCGAAGGTGGTCGGCCTGCTGAAACCGGCCGCGGAGAAGCTCCTGGCGGACGCCAACTTCACCGCGATCGCCACGATGGTGCCCTCCTCCGAGCCGAAGGGAACGGTCGTCGCGCAGTCGCCGTCCGCCGGGTCGCACGCCGTGCTCGGAAGCGCGGTGAACATCTCGGTCAGCACGGGGGTGGCGGCCAAGGTGGTGGTTCCGCAGGTCACCGGGATGACCGAGGACGACGCCCGCGCCGCGCTGGAGCAGGCGGGCTTCTCCGTGAACGTCGTGGAGGTGCCGACGAGCGACAAGAAGGAGGACGGCGTCGTGCTGGACCAGGATCCCCGCGGCGGCCAGAAGCGGGAGCAGGGGAGCACGGTGTCCATCGCCGTCGGGCACTACGAGAAGGGCAAGGGCCGCTGAGATGCTGCGCGGGCGTTGGGCGCGGACCTTCGTCCTCGTTGCCGGGACGGCGCTGGCCGTAACGGCGATCCCCGCGGCGGCGCGCACGGTCGTGGACTTCGCCCGCAACGCCGGCCACGTCGACGGGTGGAGCGCGGTGAGCGCGGACGCGTCGCGCTCGGCGCGCGCCGGGAAGCTCGTCGCGACGGACGACAACGGCCGGCTGCCGAACAGCATCATCGCGAGAGCGCAGGACTCGGCTCGGCTCGGCGGTCTCGGCGCGGGGGATTTCGTGCTCTCGTGCGGACAGGGCGGGGTGACGGGGTACGCGCAGGTGCCGGCGAACGTGGCGGCGACGTGGTCGACGGTCGAGGGCTACGGCCACTCCTCGTTCAGCATCGGTCCGTCGTTCCAGGGCGGGCCGTCGTCATGCCGATCCGAGGAGGCGCTGGCCCGGCGGATCTCGGCGGGCGTGTACCAGGTGTCGCTGAACTCCTCGCTGGCGTGGGCCTGCCAGATGGCCGACGCGCCGCGTGCGGGCGAGAGGCTGCCGGCGGTGGTGTCGGTTGCGTCGACCGAGCAGCTCTCGGCCACCTACACGACGGTGTGCGATCCGGACGACAAGGGATTCGTGGAGGAAGTGAGGATCCGCGCGGCCGACGGCACGCCGTCCGACTCCGCGTTCACCCTCGCCACGCTCCAGCCGGTGAGGGTCGCCGAACCGTAACGGGTAGCGCCGTCGTTCAGGCCTCGAGACGGGCGCGGGCCTTCTGCTGCACGACCGTCCCGTCCACGAGACCCTTGGCCTTCCCCATCACGTGGCCCATGACCTTGCCGAGCTCCTTCACGGAGCTCGCGCCGGTCGCCGCGATTGCCTCGTCGACGAGCGCGTCGACCTTGTCATCGGAGAGTTGCTCCGGGAGGTAGGCCTGGAGCACCTCGCGCTCGGCGGTTTCCTTCGCCACGAGATCGTCGCGGCCGGCGTCGCCGTACGCCTCGATGGCCTCCGTCCGGCGCTTCGCCTCGCGAGCCACGGCCTCCAGGAACTCGTCGTCGGTCAGGTCCCGGCGCAGCTCGATCTCGCGGTTCTTCACCGACGCCGAGAGCAGCCGCAGGGTGGCGAGGCGGATCTTGTCGCCCGAACGAAGGGCGTCCTTGAGCTCGTCATTCATGCGCGCTTTCAGGGTCGACTCCTGCTTCGCCACGATAGATTGCCTCCGTGCTGCTGCCCGTCCTGGCCGGTGTGTTCGGCGCCGGCGTCCTCCTCGTCGCGTACGGAGTGTTCGTGGAGCGACGCTGGTACCGGCTCGTTCGGTACCGGCTCGACATCCTACCCGCGGGGGGCTCCACGGCCCTGAGCGTGCTGCACCTGTCCGACCTGCACTTCGTCCGCGGTGACCGCCGCAAGGCAAGCTTCCTGGCGTCGCTGCCGAAGGCCGACGTCACGGTGCTGACCGGCGACATCCTCGGGGAGGCCGAAGCCGTCGAGACGGTCCGCGCGGCGCTCCTTCCGGTCCGGGGTCGCATCGCATCCCTGTTCGTGCTGGGATCGAACGACTACTTCCGCCCCCGCCCGCTGAACCCGCTGCGGTATTTCAAGTCCCTGCCCCGTCGGGTGCGCAAGGGGCTGCCGGGCGCATCACGGCAGCTCGTCGCGGCGCTCGAGGCCGACGGGTGGGCGCACCTGAAGAACCGTGGCACGGATATCTCGCTCGACGGCGTCCGGGTCGAGGTGGGCGGGCTCGACGATCCCCACATCCACCGGCACGACATCCGCACGGCGATCCGTCGCGAGCCGGACCGGTTCGGACTCGCCGTCGTGCACTCGCCCGACCCGGTGGCCGAGCTGGCCGCGCTGGGCTACGACCTCATCGTGGCCGGCCACACCCACGGCGGCCAGGTCCGGCTCCCGGTCGTCGGCGCGCTGATCACGAACTCCCACATGCCGCGTGACCTGGCCCGCGGCCTGTCCAAGGTGGGCGACGCCTACGTCCACGTGTCCCCCGGCCTCGGAACCAGCAAGTACGCGCCATTCCGCTTCCTCTGCCGCCCCGAAGCAACCATCCTCGAGCTCAGTCCTTCGTCGCCCTGAGGGAGAACAGCAGGGGGATCTCGGGCATCCCACCCGGGAGGTACCAGCGGCCGTCGTCGTGGCGCTGCATGTAGGGGAACTGCGGCTCGATGCCGAACCGGTGCTCGTGCAGGAACTCGATGCGCAATCCGTTATCGCAGAGCGACGAGACGATCTCGCCGAGGTCGTGGTTCCAGCCGTAGTGAACCGACTGCTTCACGTCGGCCTCGAGATCCGCGTACGACCCCTGGGTCTCGAACTCGAGCGGCTCGTCGCCGGAGAAGTACGGATAGCGGAACCGGAGCTCGGGGTCGGGTGACTCGTCATCGAACATCCACGTGTACGGGTGGATCTCGCAGATGTAGAAGCGGCCGCCGGGCTTCACGAAGTGCGCCACGACCTCGGCCCACCGCGGCACGTCCGGCAGCCACCCGAGCACGCCGATCGAGGTGAACACCACGTCGAACTGCTCGTCGAGCACGCGGTCGGCCTCGAGCACGTTGGCGTGCACGAACCTGGCCTCGACCCCGATCTCCGAGGCCAGCGATCGGGCCACCTCCAGCGCGCGCTCGGACAGGTCCAGGCCGGTGACGGTGGCGCCGAGGCGCGCCCACGTCAGCGTGTCCATCCCGAAGTGACACTGCAGGTGCAGGAGACTCTTGCCCGAGACGTCGCCCACCTCCGTCCGCTGGTAGTCGGGGATCGTGATCCGGCCGGCCTTGAAGCCCTCCAGGTCGTAGAGGTCGGAGCGCACGTTGATGTCGGCCCACTCGTCCCACAGGCGGCGATTGGCCTCGACGAACCGATCCGAACCGCTCATCCGGCGACGGCTTTCTCGAAGATGCGCTCGTAGCCCTCCACCATGGCCTCCTTCGAGAACAGCTTCTCCACGTGCTCCCGACACCGGTGCGGATCGATCTCACCGAGACGCTGAAGCGCTTCGGCCGCCTCGCGCGGATAGTCCGCCACGGAGACGACGAACCCGGTCTCGCCGTCGGCGATGACCTCGGGCACCGATCCGCGGGGTGTGGCGATCACCGGCGTCCCGCAGGCCATGGCCTCGGTCATGACGAGCCCGAACGGCTCGTCCCAGTCGATGGGGAAGAGCACGGCCCTGGCCCGCGCCAGGAGGTCGGCCTTGTCCTCGTGCGAGAGCTCGCCGAGAACCTCCGTGTCCTCGCCCAGGACGGGTTCGATGTCGTTCGCCCAGTGCTCCTGCTCGTCCTCGTTGGCCACCTTCACGGCGAGCACGAGCCGGCTGCCCGCTGCCCTGGCCGCCTCGATGGCCCGCAGGGGACCCTTGTCGGGGGCCGCGCGGCCCAGGAACAAGAGGAAGTCCTCCTTGTCCGCCCGCAGTGGGTACCGATCGAGATCGATGCCGTTGTAGACCACGCCGCCGTAGTTCAGCTCGGGCATGTGGGCGCGTTGCGACTCGCTGATGGCCGCGAACCACGCTCGGTCCGCCACTCGCGCGTACAGCCCGCGCATCTCGTCCGAGAACTCACCGTGGAGCGTGTGCACCATCGGGCGGCCGGACACCACCCCCGCCGCGAGCGTCGACCACGGCGAGTGGACGTGGAAGACGTCGAACCGATCGAGGTCCGCGAAGGCCAGCAGCGTCTGCATCGTGTCGTGCCATGCCGAGTTGATGAAGACGGGACCCGGCGCCTGCTCGAACACGTACTCGAGCCGAGCTCTGGTCCGGGAGTCACCGGTGGCGAACAGCGTGACGTCGTGACCCCGGTCCACGAGCCCGTCCGCCAGCAACGCGATGACCCATTCGATGCCGCCGTAGCCCGTGGGCGGGACGGCGAGCCAGGGCGGCGCCACCTCGGCGATCCGCATCCCCGGAGCTTACCGGGGAAGCTCCACGGAACCGGCGGAACGCGGAACAGGCGGTGCTAGCATCGGCCGAGCGGGGGGAGGAAGACGCGTGAGCGCGGAGCAGGTCCTGCCCGGCGATCTCCTGCCGGCACTCGATCGCATCGGTCACAGCGACATCGTCGTCGGCATCCCGTGCTTCAACACGGCCCATTCGGTGGGCCACGTGGTGACCGCCGTCGAGACGGGACTGCGAACACATCTCCCCGACCTCAGCGCCACCATCCTGATCTCCGACGGCGGATCGACCGACGGCACCGTCGACGCGGCGATGGCCGCCGGCGGCCTCGATCGGTTCGAGGACCCCGACACGATGCCCCCGCACCAGCTCGCGTGCCGCTACGAGGGGATCCCGGGCAAGGGCAGCGCGCTGCGGGCGGTCTTCGAGACGGCTCGGGTGCTCGGCGCCGGCGCGTGCGCCGTGGTGGACTCCGATCTCCGTAGCATCACGCCCGGCTGGATCGATCGCCTGCTGGCGCCGGTGGTTCACCAGGGCTACGAGTTCGTCGCCCCCGTCTACGCGCGGCACCGGCTCGACGGCACCATCACGAACTCCATCGCGTATCCGCTGACCACCGTTCTGTACGGGATCCGGGTGCGTCAGCCGATCGGCGGGGAGTTCGGCTTCAGCGGCGAGATGGCGCGCCGGTACGCGGACGCCGACGTGTGGGAGACCGACATCGCGCGCTTCGGCGTGGACATCTGGATGACGACGGTGGCGCTCGCCGAGGATCGCCGGGTCTGTCAGGCGGCACTCGGCGCCAAGGTGCACGACCCGAAGGATCCGAGCGCCGACCTCGGCCCCATGTTCCGGCAGGTGGTGGGGACCCTGTTCGGTCTCGCCGCAGAACACGCCGAGCGTTGGACGGCCGTGAGTGGCGTGACGGAGCCCGTCACGTTCGGATTGCCGGCGTCGGCCGCGACCGAACTGGTTCACGTCTCGATCGAGCGGCTGGTGGCGAAGTTCGAGGAGGGGTTCCGGCGCCACCGCGTGATCTGGCAGGAGGTCCTGAGCGAGGGGTCCCTGGCGGCGGTCGAAGAGGCCCACGGCCGCGCGGAGGCCGGGCAGGGGCCGGAGCTCTCGGTGGCGTCCTGGATCGCGATCGTGGACGACTTCCTCGTGGCCTCCACCGGCCAGGGGGCCGATCGGGAGACGTTGCCGGACGCCCTGATCCCCCTGTACATGGCCCGGACGGCGTCGTTCGCGGCCGAGGTGGCCGAGCTGAGCGACGTCGAGGCCGAGGCCGCCGTCGACCGTGGGGTCGACGCGGCGCTCGAGCTCAAGCCATCGCTCGTGCGTCGATGGGGCCGCTACACTAGGCAGCCTCGGGACGTGGCGCAGCTTGGTAGCGCGCAGCGTTCGGGACGCTGAGGTCGCGGGTTCAAATCCCGCCGTCCCGACTCGGACCTCCCCGCAACCACGAGGCGTCGTCGAAGATGACGCCTGCCGCGCCGGCCCGTTCGAACTCCTCGAGCTCCCTTCTCACCCGCACGGCCCACACGTAGAAGCGGATGTCCGTCCGTTGGAGCCGGTCACGGAGCTCGTCGGAACGCGCCAGCCTCGGGCGCATCGACACCGCATACGGGGCGAGGCCGGACCCAAGCCGGTCCAGGAACAGCGAGACCGCGTGTGACGGGAGGCCGTAGACGAACGCGAGTGGCGCCGCCGACCGGCGGCACCGTTCGAACAATGACCATCGGTCCGAGGCGAGGAGGTCGCCGTGGCGCCCCCGCTCGGCCAGGAACCGAACGAGGTGCCCGAACGCGGCGTCGGTCCACGTGCCCTTCAGGTCGAGCAGGAGCGGCAGGGAGGCTTCCTCGAGCAGCTCACCGAGCCGCAGGAACCGGCCCTGCCAGTGCGGCGCCGGCACCGCCCACCGCGAGAACTGCACGCCGTTGACGCCGACGGCCCACGGGCCGATGGGGGGATCGTGCGTGACAAGCAGCTCGCCCCGCCGGGAGCGGACGTCCACCTCGAGTCGATCGCATCCCGCTTCGATCCCTGCACGAAGCCGCTCGAGCGTGTTGACGCGATGAAGGACGTACTCCACGCCGTGGCTAGGCGGGCCACTCGGGCTTGGGCTTCTCCTCCGCCATGAGCTCGTCGAGGGAGGGGCCCTTCTTCTTCTCCCGCATGAAGTCGTCGAGCGATGGGCCCGACGGCTCGTCGTCGGCCGCCTCGATCATCTCATCGAGCGACTTGTCGGCCTTGCCCTTGATACGGATCCGGAGCGCGGCGAGAACGGCGGCGTGCTGCTCGGACAACCCATGCGCCACCTTGATCTCGGTGAGGGCCTCCTCGGCCCGCCGCAGGAGCTGCTCGTCGTCCACGCCGATAGTCTCGCACCGTGCGGCTGGTCGTGGTGGGCGCGGGCATCGCCGGTCTCGCCGCGGCCGGGGAGGCGGTGGCACTCGCCGAACGGGCCGGGATCGACCTGGAGCTCTCGGTGCTCGAGGCCGGGGAGCGTGCCGGCGGCAAGGTCTTCACGGAAACGGTGGGAGACCGGTACTTCGAATGGGGGCCGGACTCGTTCCTCGCCTCGAAACCCGCGGCCGCGGAGATGGCTCGGGGCCTGGGGCTCGAGCTCGTCGAGCCCTCGCCGCGATCGCGTCGAGCCTTCGTGCTGCGAGACGGCGTGCTGCGCACCTTCCCTGCGGGGCTCGCGATGGGCGTTCATCGCGGCCCGGCCTCGCTCGCGGCAGCGGTCCGGTCCGGAGTTGTCGGACCGCTGGGCGCGCTTCGAGCCGCGATCGAGCCCATCCTGCCCGGCGGCGTGCCGGATGCGCCCGTGGCGAAGGTGACGCGGCGCCGGCTCGGCCGAGCCTGGTCGACCGGCATCGTCGAGCCGCTCGTGGAGGGCGTCTACGGCGCCAGGGCCGACGCGCTCGGCATGGCGGCCGCGTTCCCGGCTTTCGCCGGAGCCAGCTCGCTCACGGCAGCAGCCCGTCGTATCCCCCGGCCGCGGGAGCCGGTTTTCCTCTCCGTGCAGGGTGGTCTGGGCCGGTTGATCGAGGGGCTGGTCGTGGGACTGCCCCCCGGCGCCTTGCTCCTCCGCACCGGGGTGCGGAGGATCCAGCGGGAGGGCTCGGGCCTCGTGCTTCGAACGAACGGCGAGGACGTCCCGGCCGACGGCGTCGTCCTCGCCGTCCCCGCTCCTCAGGCGGCGGCGCTCCTGAGCACCGAGGCCTCGGGGGCGTCGGCGACACTCGAGACGATCCGATACAGCGCGTCGGCGGTGTTCGCCCTCCGGTACGAGCGCGGGGCGTTGGGGATCCCGCTCGACGGGGCTGGCTACCTCGTCCCCCGACGGGAGGGCCTGGCGCACGCCGCGTGCACCTGGTTCTCCGCGAAGTGGCCCATGGCGGGCGAGGACGGAGACCTTCTGCGAGCCATCGTCACCGCTCCCGAGAGCTTGTCGATGGATGACACATCGATCGCCGAGCGAGTGGCCTCGGAGGTCGGAGCGATCATGCACGCCATCCGCGCGCCCGCCGACCTGCGCCTTCACCGGTGGAACCAGGCCCTTCCGATGTACGAGCCGGGACACCTCGAGCGAATGGCGCGAGCCGCGTCCGCCCTGCCGCCCGACGTCGCGCTGGCGGGCGCCTCGGCCGGCGGGGTGGGCCTGTCCGACTGCATCGAGAGCGGCCGCCGGGCCGCGAGCCTCCTGCTCTCGAACGCGAAGCGCTAGCCGGCCTTCTTGCGATCCACCGCGCGCTGGAGCTGGGCCTTGTTCATGCTCGAGCGGCCCTGGATCCCGAGCTGGCGAGCCTCGTTGTAGAGCTGCTCCTTCGTCCGCCCGCGAGGCCCGCGGTTGCCCGAGCGGAGCCCGCCGCGCCTCGACGATGAGATGTCGCGGACCGAGGACCGTGAAGCCGTCCTGGTCTGGCCCTTCCGCGCGCGTTCCTTGTTCACGGTGCGCGCGGCGATCTCCTTGGCCTTCTTCGAGGACGCCCCGCGCTTCTTCACGCCCTCCTTGATGTGCTCGTACTTGCGTTCCTGCTTGTCCGTCCATTCCTTCCGCGGCATGTCGTACACCTCCTCCAGAAAGCCTTTCCCGCAGGAAGCCAGGCCTACACGGAGCTCAGCAGTGTGGGTCGACCCAGTGCGGCGGCGGCCCGATCGGCACGCCGTGCTTGCGTGCCAGCTTCTTCAGCATGCCGCGGTACCGGATCATGTCGCCGTGGTTCCAGTCGCCGTGCGTCTGGCATCGCCACGACTCGTACAGCTCCCGGTGATACGGGCTCATCACGCTCTCGTTGTGTCCGATCACGTCGCGGATCTGGATCCCGTAGTGGGCCACGAGCCAGAGCGTCAGCCGGAGCGATGCCCGGAGTTGCGCCGGACGGCCGAGGATGGCTGCGTCGCTCGTCCCGACGTCCTCGATGCCGAACGCGGTGTAGTTGAGACCCACCGTGTGCCGGCACCTCGTTCCCAGGCGCACGAGCTGGTAGATCGTGCCGTCGCGATCCACGATGAAGTGCGCGCAGGTGCCGGGCAGCTCACGCAGGTCGGGCGAGTTGCCGGCGAACGTGTTCCAGGCACTGGAGAACGAGTCGCCGCCCGTGAAGTGCTCGACGATCACGTGTGGGTGGACCAGCCGCCACCGCCAGGCCCCGTAGTGTCGCTTCGAGTACGCCGCCATCTGCCGCCGGCGCTTCGACCCGAACGGGATCGCCTTCCACACCACGCGCGGCTTCGCGACGGCCGCGGCCGCCGACGACGACCGCCCCCGTCCCGCGGGGGTCCCGGCCGCCACCCCCATCAGGAGCGCGAGCGCCGCGGCGACGGCCGCCAGCGATCGTCTGGGTCGCATCATCGGTGAGGCCACCGACGCACGATACGACGACCTCGTTTGCGAAAGGCCTCGATGCGGGCAAAGAATCGAGCGCGCCCACCGCACCCGTCTGGAGGTCCGATGCCGGCCGGCCCGATGTCCGAGTGGCCCCTGATCCGACAGCTGAAGGCCCGCGACCCGAGGGCGCTCGGGCAGCCGGCATTCTCGAGGCGGAGCATCGAGCTCACACCACGGATCAGCCGGGAGGGCGCACACGAGGTCAAGTCCATCTGTCCCTACTGCGCGGTGGGCTGCGCGCAGTCGGTGTGGGTCAAGGACGGCCGGATCACCGACATCGAGGGCGACTCCGACTCCCCCATCTCGCGAGGACGCCTCTGCCCCAAGGGCGCGGCCACGTTCCAGCTGGTCACCGGGTCGCATCGCGAGCATCGGGTGCTGTACCGGAGGCCGTACGGCACGGACTGGGAGCCGATCCCCCTCGAGCGGGCCATGGAGATGGTGGCGCAGCGGGTGAAGAAGGCTCGGGACGACCACTGGGAGACGAAGAACGAGGAGGGGCAGCCGCTCAACCGCACGCTGGCGATGGCCAGCCTCGGCGGGGCCACACTCGACAACGAGGAGAACTACCTCATCAAGAAGCTGTTCACGGGCCTGGGGATCGTGCAGATCGAGAACCAGGCCCGCATATGACACAGCTCCACGGTCCCCGGTCTGGGGACCTCGTTCGGAAGAGGCGGCGCCACGACGTTCCAGCAGGACCTCGCGAACAGCGACTGCATCGTCATCGAGGGCTCCAACATGGCCGAGTGCCACCCCGTCGGGTTCCAGTGGGTGATGGAGGCCAAGGCCCGCGGCGCCACGATCATCCACGTCGACCCGCGCTTCACTCGCACCAGCGCGATGGCCGACGTGTACGTGCCGATCCGCGCCGGCACCGACATCGCGTTCCTCGGCGCGATCGTCAACCACATCATCCGCAACGAGCGCTACTTCGAGGAGTACATCGTCAACTACACGAACGCGCCCGTGATCGTCGACGAGGCGTTCCGTGACACCGAGGAACTCGACGGGCTGTTCAGCGGGTGGAGCGCCGAGAAGGGCGGCTACGAGATCCAGTCCTGGCAGTACGAGGACGCTCCCGTGTCCCCGTCGGCGGGCGACGTGGGGCAGGGCCAGGCCGGGGAGGGTCATGCCGGAGCGGTCTCCTCGCACGAGCGTCGCGACGAGACGCTCCAGGACCCGCGGTGCGTGTTCCAGATCCTGAAGCGGCACTACAGCCGGTACACGCCCCAGATGGTCGAGGAGATCTGCGGGATCCCCCAGGAGCTCTTCCTGAGGGTCGCCGAGGCGCTGTGCAACAACTCCGGGCGAGAGCGGACGTCGGCGTTCTGCTACGCGGTGGGCTGGACCCAGCACTCGGTGGGCGTGCAGTACATCCGCACGGCCTCGATCATCCAGCTCCTCCTCGGGAACATCGGGCGCCCCGGCGGCGGGATCCTGGCGCTGCGGGGCCACGCGTCCATCCAGGGATCGACCGACATCCCCACGCTCTACGACCTCCTCCCCGGCTACCTCCCGATGCCGAAGGCCAAGAGCGACCTGAAGCTGAAGGACTACCTGGACAACAACGGCGCCACGTCGGGCTGGTGGACCCAGTTCCCGAAGTACGTCGTCTCGCTGCTCAAGGCGTGGTTCGGCGAGGAGGCCACCAAGCGGAACGACTACCTGTTCGACGTATTGCCGCGTCTGACCGGCGACCACTCGCACATGACCACCACCGTGGACATGGCCGACGGCATGGTGAAGGGATACTTCCTGTACGGCGAGAACCCCACCGTTGGTTCGATGCACGGCGCGTTGCACCGCAAGGCCATGCGTGAGCTCGACTGGCTCGTGGTGCGCGACTTCGCGCCCACCGAGAGCGCGGAGTTCTGGCGGGACGGCCCCGAGATCGCGCGCGGCGAGATACGCCCCGAGGACATCAAGACCGAGGTCTTCTTCTTCCCGTGCGCCGCGCACACGGAGAAGGACGGGACGTTCACGAACACGCAGCGCCTCCTCCAGTGGCACCACAAGGCGGTGGAGCCGCCCGGCGACTGCCGAAGCGACCTGCACTTCACGTATCACCTGGGGAAGCGGCTCAGGGAGCTCTACTCGGATTCGGAGGAGGACCGCGATCGCGCAATCCGGGGCCTCACCTGGGACTACCCGACCGTGGGAGAGCACGAGGAGCCCGATGCGGAGGCCGTGCTGCGCGAGATCCACGGCTACACGGTCGAGGATCGCGCGCCCGTCTCCGGCTACCTCGACCTGCGGGACGACGGATCAACCGCGAGCGGATGCTGGCTCTACTCCGGCTGCTTCAAGGACGGCGTGAACCAGACCGCGCGCCGCAAGCCGGGAGGCGAGCAGTCGTGGGTGGCGCCGGAGTGGGCGTGGGCGTGGCCCTCGAACCGCCGGATCATGTACAACCGCGCGTCCGCCGACCCCGAGGGCCGGCCGTGGTCGGAGCGGAAGAAGTACGTGTGGTGGGACGAGCAGGAACAGACCTGGACCGGCGAGGACGAGCCGGATTTCATCCCGGATCGCCCACCCGGCTACCGGCCCCGCAAGCGGGCGAAGGGCCTCGACACGATCTCCGGGATCGACCCGTTCAT